>JANMNE010000055.1:0-7190 GCA_031373785.1 Ilumatobacteraceae bacterium | reverse complement strand
TTTGCGGTGCACGCAGACCGTTCCGGAGACCGTCGCGACTGGTCCCGATATGAGATGTCATCGTCAAGGGTCACCCGCTACGATGCACGCCGCGCCCAGGTAGCTCAGTCGGCAGAGCAACGCACTCGTAATGCGTAGGTCAGGAGTTCGATTCTCCTCTTGGGCTCCACTCTGACCAGGTGTTTTGCAGGTTTTCGACCTAGCGTACGGCAGGCGAAATCGCCGTTTGGTCACATTTTGGTCACAGAAAACCCCGAGTGCCGCACCAAGTCTTGACCGTCGCCAAGCCTTCAACCTCGAAAACGTGTCGCGTCGGGGATGTTTGCCCTATGGAAACCGTGTCATGAAAGTCGGTCGGTTCCGAAGTCTGGGCGGCGGCGCTGGTGGTACACGGCCATCACGACGAGTTGCCCGTCGGTCACTCGGTAGCGCATGGCATACGGGAATCCAGCGGTGGCGACCCTTCGCTCGACGACTTCACCGTTGTCGTCGTGGATTGCTGGTGTTCCGGCGTTCGGCCAGCGCGAAGCCCGAACGATCGCCGCGCCGACGGCCACCACGAAGCGATCGCCCAGGCCCGGTTGTTGCTGCTCGTACCATTCCCATGCACCGAGGACATCGAGCTCGGCGAGCGAGTGGAGCGTGAAGGGAAGGCTCACACAGACTGAGTGCTACGAGCGACGTTCGTCGACGCGCTGGAGGAGCTGCTCCCACGTCACAAGTTCGGCGTCGCCTGACTCCAGATGCGCCGCTCTGCGTTCGGTCTCGGCTGACCACAGTCGCTCAACTTCGGCCTCGTCGAGGGCCTCCGAGTCGAGACTTGCGAGCAGGCCTGAGGCGAGCAGCACTCGGTCCTCGGCTGGAAGCGTCAGTGCTTGCTCCAGGAGTGTCTCGGCTGCATTGGTCACCTCGCAATCGTACCCCGCGCAGAAAGCCGGGCCATTGCATCGGCCCGCTGAAGTGCAGCTGACCGTCTGTGCGCCCCAAACGCGTGTCTACGTGAGCAAAGTCGAGCCAGGCCCTTGGTCGCCGGGTCCCGCATCGAGATCTCCGCAGAATGTCTTGTAGCGGTGAGCAACCTTTTGGGTGGTGTAGGCATCGTAGGGTGCAGTGACGTTCTCGGATCCGCTGTTGTCGCGCCAATTTGTGGCGCCTGTGGTCTTGATCGAGAGTCGCGATGTCGGCTTTGAAAATCTCTTCGACGCGGAGCAGCGGCCGATGTTGCGGCTGGCATTCATGTTGCTTGGTTCGTCGGCGATGGCCGAAGACGCGGTGCAAGAGGCGTTCGCGAAGGTATTCGAGCGTTGGGACCGCATCGACGCTCATGGCGCGTTCTTGCGACGGTGCGTGGTCAACGAGTGCAACGCGCGGCATCGTCGCTTGCGACTGGCATCGCGTAAACGCCACCTGCTCGGGAGCGAGTCGTCTGGCGATGACGCCTATCCGGAGCTCGCCGACGCGTTGCGCGCCTTGCCGCCGCGGCGTCGTTCGATTGTGGTAATGCGCCACTACCTGCAGATGAACACCTCCGAGATCGCGGACGAGCTCGGCATCTCCGAAGGCACGGTCAAGTCGTCTTTGCATCGTGGCCTTCACCAGCTGAAGGGCTACTTGACATGAATCCGCTGATCGAGACACTTGAAGCCGAACTAGAGAGGCTGGCCGATTCAGCGCCGAACTCCCTGAGCCTCGACGGCGTTCATCAGCGCCTCGCCCGCCGACGGCATCAACGCTTGTTCCTACGAATTATTGGATCAGCGGGATGTGCTGCCTTGCTCGCCGCCGGACTCGTGGCCTCGAACCACCACGCGCCACGCGCGAATTCGACAGACGGTGGGCCTGCGCCCAGCGACGCCGTCACGAGGGGCACAGAGAGCAGTGCTCCGTCTTCTGAGACCAGCACAACGATGAGTCTCCCTGATCGCGGCTCCGACTTTGTCGCCGCGACCGACCCTCCGTTGCTTTCGATGCCATTGGACGGATGGACCATCTCCTACATCGACGACACCACCAGCGGACACGTTCGCCTAGTGGTCGTCGACGCGGTCAAAGGTTTCGCTGGTGGCAGCTTTGTCGTGCTGCCGGCCAGCAACGACCCGCAACTGGGCACCGGCACAACCATCCCAACCAGTCCGGGAGCGTCGACTAGTGTCGATGGGCTCATGATTGGTACCAGCGACTCGTTTCGCTGGTTCGAGTGGCACCTGGGCAACTCGCTCATATCCGCGCACGCCCGCCACATCACCGCGGCCAACGCACTGGCGATCACCAACGCAATAGAACTCAAACCCGATGGGTCGCTCACGATCAACGCGGTGCCCGCAGGCATGATCGCGCTCACCGACGGCGAAGTCACCAACATGCGTCGGTACCTCGAGTACCACTGGACCAGCCGAGATCAGTCGCGCACGATCGGGCTGACCATGCAGCCAGGCGGAGACATCGGCACTCAGATCGCCGCCGACGACACCTCGGCCTCTCCGATCACCTTCAACGGCAAGCCCGCATACCTGACGGCCGGCGGGATGGGCGTAGTGCGGGTTGAGGGATTCTGGGTATGGGCGATCAGCGGCACGGGATACAGCGACAGCGCCCAGTTCCTCGCCGACGCCCAGCACATCACCGCCACCGACCAGGCAACCTGGGAAGCCGAGCTTGCAGGGCACGTCATCTTGCCTTCACAACGACCCGAACAGGTGGCCGACATCCTCAGCGACATACCACTGCCACAGGGCTTCAACACCCAGGCTCTCACCAGCTCCACCCAACCAAAGGTCCGCTACCAGCTCATCGCTGAAGTCACCTCAGCAGTGTGGTGCGCTTGGGCCCACGACTGGGACACTGCCTTGACCGCCGGCGACACAACCGCCGCCGCCGCCGCAGTCCAAGCCCTCACTTCCAGTACCACCTGGCACGCGCTCAAAGAGATCGAAAATCAAGGCGCCTTCGCCGAAGCCATATGGGAATACAGCACGCGCGTGTCCAGCGGAGACCGCAGCGTCGTGTCCGAAGCGCCAGGAGGTCTCGGCTGCAACAACTGACGGACCCGCCCGTCACTTCCCCACCCGATCATCGCTGCCTTCGTGTTTTCGGTTGTAGTCGTCGGGGTTCTTGGAGCGACGCAACTTTTTCGATTCCTGCGGGCAAGCGCATCGGCACTCTAAGCCTTGATCCACCGATGGGCTTACCGGTGAGGTGGTCGCGTATCCGCGTGAAAGGTCTCCTGGGCTGGGACGATGACGGTATCTGACGCCGCATTGTTCAACCAGCCAGGAGACACTTCCAGTGACGCGAGTATCGCACGCGCTCGATCGCATCGACGCCACCTTCGATGATCCGAACCTGGTGGCCAACGCGGGGCTGTTGCTCGTCGCGACGGTCACGTCGCGGTTGGGTTTGGAGTCGTTGATCGATGCCACGGTGCGCCTCGTCGGCAAGGTGGGCGGATTCCGTCCCGGCCGCAAGGTGCTGACGTTGGTGCACGCGATGATCGCCGGCGGAACCCACATCGATCACGCCGACATGTTGCGTTCCGGGTCGACCGCGGCGGTGCTTGGGCATCGCGTGATGGCTCCCTCGACGGTGGGGACGTTCCTGCGCTCGTTCACGTTCGGTCATGTCCGCCAACTCGAAGCCGTCATCGGCAAGACCATCGAACGCGCTTGGGCTCTGGGTGCCGGGCCCGGTCTGAAGCCCTTGGTGATCGATATCGACTCGACGATCTGTCAGGTCGAAGGCGCACAGAAACACGGGGCCGCGTTCGGGTACACGAAGGTTCTCGGCTACCACCCGCTGCTCGCGACACGCGCCGACACCGGTGAGATCCTCCACGCCCGGATGCGCAAGGGATCAGCGAACACCCAACGCGGAGCGCGCCGGTTCATCGACGAACTGATCGCCCGTGTGCGGCGCGCCGGCGCCGCCGGCCAGCTGACGGTCAGATTGGATTCGGGGTTTTGGTCGAACGACACGATCGGAACGTTGAACCGGCTGAACGTGCGCTACACCATGGCCGTCAGAACGAACACCAAAGGCATCGCCGCCGCGATCGCCGACATTGCTGAGCAGACATGGGTCGAGATCGAGTACACGCCCGATGGGCGAGCACAAGTCGCCGAATGCGCATACACCACCGGCAAAGGCGACAAGGCTGTGACACGACGGTTGATCGTGCGACGCACCCGGCTGACCGACACCACACAGTTGAAGCTGTGGCCCGACTGGCGACACCACGCATTTCTGACTGATCTCGACGGGACCGCCGTCGAAGTCGATCTGTTCCATCGCCGACACGCCGTCGTCGAACTCGCGATCCGCGACGTGAAAGAGGGCGCCGGTCTCGAGCACGTCCCGTCCGGCAACTTCCACGCCAACTCCGCGTGGCTGCAATGCACCGTGCTCGCTCACAACCTGATCCGCTGGACCAGCATCTTGGGCAAAGTCCGCGTCGACGATCAACTCGTCGTCGCTCGCACCACCCGCACCCGGCTCGTCGCGATCCCCGGCCGGCTCGTCAACCGCGCCGGCCGATCCACCCTGCGACTGCCGACCCTGTGGCCATGGAGAGAGCAGTTCACCACAGCGCTCAACACGCTCCGTCTCCTCCGTCCCGCGCCGGCGTGAAAGCGGCCTCGCGGTCAGGCGCGCCGCACACCCCCGCCAGCGCTGACAACCCGAACCCCGCACGAGCTCAGCTTCGACGCGCCTCGAAGCTGCACCACAGACCACTGGGCACACTCATCGAGCCAGCGAACTCAACTCACACCGCAGCGACCCACTCAAAGGGCCCGGACGGTGGATCGAGGCTAAGTCTCGGATTCATGTTGCTTGGATCCCCATGTCCATCGCGATCGGCAGAGAGCGGAAGCGATCGGCATCTGGCCTCCACGTGGCACCATCAAGCGGCTGCGCGAGTCCATCCGCCATCAGTGGGCGATGTTGTCCGGCCAGCGGAAGAACCACGCTCGCGCCGGACGATCCCAATCGACCCCGACATGGCCAAGGCCCTCGGCGTTGTCATGCCATGCCGAGCCGGCAGCGAGTCGTTCCTCGGTTGGAACTTGCGGCTTAGTCGTGGCAACCAAGATCGGTACTCCGGTGTCGCCGGGATCCCTGATTCGGTTCTCAAACGATGTCAACGAGCGCCGAGACCGCAGCCGCAGCGTCGGCCTGCTGACCCGGCATCACGTGTGCGTACGTGTCGAGCGTGAAGGCCACCGAGGCGTGTCCAAGGCGTTCACTCACGACCTTGATGTTGACACCTGCGGCGAGGAGTTGGGTGGCATGCGTGTGCCTCAAGTCGTGGAAGCGGACTCGCGGCGGACGCCGGTCGAGTTCCTCCCGTGTTGCCTTTCTGACTGGGCTGACCAATCGATCAAATGCTTGCGAGATCGAGTTCGGATGCCAACCTTCGCCGCTCGGCATCGTGAAAACGAGTCCGGTCTCCGTCCATCCGGCGCCCACCAGCATCCGCTGCTCGAGCTGAGTCCTGCGCCAAGCCCTCAGAACCGCCACCGTGGTTGGATCGATGTCGACGACACGGCGCGACCGCGAGGTCTTCACGTCACCGTGTACCGGCTTGCCGCAAACGGAGATGACCGTGTGGCGAACGGAGACAGTGCCGGCGTCGAGGTCGACATCGACCCATCGCAGACCGCAGAGCTCCCCACGTCGGAGTCCGGTCATCGCTGCGGTACGAATCACCGGGTAGTGGTGATGGCCCTCGATGCCGGCCAGGAAAGTGCGCAGCTGCGCGGGTGTCCAGTACTTCATCTCGGGTGCCTTCGACGCCGAGGCCGCCGGCGGCGTGGCCAGTCGTGAGACGTTGCGCGAGGTGATGTCCTTGCGCACGGCGTCGGCGAGGGCCTTGCCGACGACGACGTGGATCTTGCGAACCGTCGACATCGCCAGTCCGCGCCCGAGCAGTTGCGCGTACAGGGCATCGAGATGCGTCGCCTTGACGGCCTGGATCTCGATGGCACCGAGCACCGGGATGACGTTGTACTCGAGGACCTGACGGTACCCGGCGACCGTTGACGGCCGGCGACCCGCAGCGGGTAGGCCGTCGAGCCAAGTGCGCAAGTACTCGCCGAGAGTCATCTTCGTGCGGGTCACGAAGGTGCCTCGCTGCACGTCGCCGCGGAGCCTGGTCAGCTCCTCCTGCGCCTCCTTCTTTGTCGCGAACCCGCGCCGACGCACCTGCTTTCGGCTGCCGCTTGGACCTGGAACGTCGACAACGAACATCCACCCAGCGTCGTCGCGCTTGACGCTGCCGCTTGCCATTACCGACCACCCGTCACTCTGAGATCAGCCATGCGATTCTCTCCAATTCGTTCGGCACGTCGGAACGCCGCACCGGCAAGCCCCTCTATCCGGGGCTGTTCTTTGACGACCGAGGCGCGCATCACTCGGCTCGTTTCTTCGGTCGGTAGCGGGTGGACACCTGGGGTCGCTCGCCTCCGACAATGCCGCCAACGATCTGCACTCGCTGAACGGAGACGCGATCGTTGAGGTATCCGAACGGATCGTCAGGTTTGGGAGCGTGCGTCGCGGCGTAGCCGTCGGTAGTCAGCTGCCGCACTTTGGCGAGGCTGTCGAGGAGTGCTTGGACTAGGTCGCTGTTCTCCGATGCGAACTGGCCAAGCGCAGCTTTGAGGAGCTCTTCTCGCTTTACGTCGATCGCAGCCCATTCGTCGGCGCTCGGGTAGCCGGCCGAGCCGAGGAGTTCGTCGTGGAGGATCGAGCCGGGTGCGCCGAGCAGGTCGAGGATGCGTGCGAGGTACCACTGCCAGGCGTCTTCGTCACCGAAAACGTCGATGGCCATCGTGGCCGCATGTTCGTAGAGACCGGGGATTGGGCTGGCTTCCCTTCGCTCTGGGGGGAGGAAGAACCATGCCATGGGCAGCCCGAAGGCGCGGGCGAAGGCGGCTAGCTCGGCGACGTCGATGACGCGTTGGCGACGGGAGGTGTAGGTCTTTTCGACGGCGGACAGCCCGGCCGCGGTCATCGGGCGTCCGAGCGTCTTGGAGATCTCCGTGGCGGCTTCTTCCTGGGTCCAGCCGCGCAGGCGGCGTGCTTGGTAGACGTTGTGGGCGACGACTTGGTGGACGGTGAGGTCGTCGGGCGTTGGTTTGCGGGCGGAGGGACGGGCCACACCGAACACGTTAGACGCGAATGCAGACCTTGTCAGC
>JANMNE010000050.1:0-11655 GCA_031373785.1 Ilumatobacteraceae bacterium | reverse complement strand
CACCCCACCACGACGGCTTGACAGCGAGGGAACGCAGACGGTGGCGGCGGCAACTCACCTGCGTTCTCCTCGCCTTGAACGAGCCTCGAAGGGGGCGGCGGCTTCGGGGTGGCGCTCATGCGCCACACTCTCATCTGCCGGGTTGCGGAACACAACGGTCCACATCGGCAGCATCTAGGCGCGTTTGTTTCCGAAACCTGGCAGACTCAACCGATGGTCGCACGATCCGCCAGCCGACGGTCAGACATCGAGGCCCTTGTTGGGCCCTTGGCGACGAACGCGGACGAAATCGGCGTTTGCGCCGCCCGTGATGCACGCGTCGAGCCCACGATGCTGGGCGAGTACCTGCGCGCCGTCATCGATGCGGTTCGCAGCGGGCAACGTTTGTCACACGTCGATCTCGAGACGTGCCGCTACCAGGGTGAGGAGGCCGCCAACCAGGGCATTGCCCTGTCGGCGGTGCTCGATCTCTATCTCAGCGCCACCTGGCGGGTGTGGGCCGAGATCGAAACCCGGGCAGCACGTTCAAACGCGACCACTGTGGCGGCAGCTGCGGCGTCGATGTTTCGGACGGCCGACGACGCCGCCGAAGCCCTCGCGGACGGTTACGCGCGGGCACAGCGTCGCACCATTCGTTTCGAGGAATCACTCCGCCGGGAGTTCGTCGACGACCTCCTCTCTGGGGGCGGGGAGCCGGATCTGATGCTCGAACGGGCTGCCCGTTTCGGGTTCAACCTGGCCGGCACCCACCAAGTCGTCGTCGCCCGCACTGGCCGGCGGCTACTCGACGCGGGCCCGATCCACAGCCGGGTCGAAGCGCATGTCCTGGCCACCTTTGGAGGGCGCGATGTCATGGTTGCCACCAAGGAAGGACTGCTGGTCTGCGTGTTCCCTGGCGCTGCCCGTGACCCGGCGACCGGCCTGATCCGTTCGCTGGAAGAAGCCGGCGAAGAAACATGGCGACTCGGGGTCGGTAGCCCCGGTCGCGGGTCTGGTGGCCTGGTCCGCTCCTACGGTGAGGCCCGCCAGTCTCTTGAGCTTGCCGGTCGGCTGAACCGCGTCGGTTCGGTCGCCCAGTTCGCGGAGCTCATGCCCTATCGCGTCCTGATCGCCGACGTTGGCCTGGTTGGCGAGCTGGTCACGACGGTGCTCGGTCCGCTGCAGCGTGCTCGAGGCGGAGCGCAGCATCTCATCGAGACGCTCGAGGCCCACATCGCCGCGTCGGGCAATCTCTCCGCCACGGCGCGGGCGTTGCACCTCAGCCCAAGGGCGGTCGGCTATCGCCTTCAACGGATCACCCAGCTCACCGGTCACTCCCCCCACGACCCCGAAGGCCGCTTCGTGCTCGAACTTGCCGTCCGCGCCCGACCTCTGATCGCCACCAACAAGTCTCAGAGCACCGTCCCCGATCCCAGCTAACACTTCCGAGATTCGGCAAGAACAAGCTCTGAACACGTCCGAAGTCAGGGATTGGCTTCGCGGTTGGCGCAGTCGACAATCGAGCACATGACAACCTCGGCCTTCTCCGACCGGCACGGGTTCGCTCGCCGTCTCGCTGGCACGTGGGGCCTCATGAACCGGGCTGAGTTGTTCCGCATCTGTTTGTTCGCTCTTGTTTTCTTTGGGTTCACTCCCTGGAGGTTGTGATGTTCCGAAATTCTGCGAAGACCGCCGTGCTACTTGCTGCGCTCGGTGGTGTCATGGTCGCTATCGGCTCGCTGTTCGGGCGCGGCGGGGCGCTCATCGGGCTGGTCCTCGGTCTCGGTGTCGTCGGATTCTCTTACTGGGGCAGTGCGAAGTTGGCGATCCGCTCCGCTCGAGCGGTGCCGGCAGACGAATCCCAGTTCCCGCAGTACTTCGCGATCATGCGCGAGCTGACCGCGAGGGCGAACATGCCGATGCCCGGCCTGTTCATCTCCCCGGAAGCACAGCCGAACGCCTTCGCCACCGGCCGCAACCCGCAACATGCGGCCGTGGCGATCACGGTCGGGTTGACACAGGTGTGCTCGTGGGATGAGATCCGCGGCGTGCTCGCCCATGAGCTGGCACATGTCCGCAACCGCGACATTCTGATCGGTTCGGTCGCCGCCGCGGTAGCGATGGCGATCTCGTTCATCGCCAACATGGCGATGTGGGGTGCGATGCTCGGCGGTGGCCGCGACGATGACCGGCGCGCCAACCCGATCGCGTTGATCGCCACCGCCTTGCTGGCGCCGATCGCGGCGTCGCTGATCCAGATGTCGATCTCGCGCAGCCGGGAATTTGAAGCCGACCGCAGCGGCGCCGATCTGGTCGGAAGTGGCGAGCCGTTGGCGCGGGCGTTGAAGAAACTCGACGCCTACTCCAAGAAGATCCCGATGAACATCACCCCCGCCCAAGCCAGCCACTTCATCGTCAACCCGCTCGCTGGCCGGCACGCCGGCCTCCAGAACCTGTTCCGCACCCACCCGCCCACCGAGCAGCGCGTGGCCCGACTGATCGGCAGCAATGCCTGAGATCCTTCCCCAACTCGGCCTGATCTTCCTGCTGATCATCGTCAACGCCGCCTTCGCCGGCACCGAACTCGCCCCGGTGTCATATCGCGGACGGCACCTGCAACGGCTCGAGAACCGGTCGGCCACCGCGGCGACCCGCGCCCAACTGGCCCGACAGCCAATCCAATTCCTCACCACGATCCAGATCGGCACCACCCTGGCAGGGTTCCTCACCTTCACCCCGAACGCCACGACACCCGACGACAACGGCCGCACCGGCTGACGCTCCAACTACCGATCGCACCTCCAAGGACACACGCATGCTTGCCCTACCCTCAACAATCCTCCTCGCCACCGACAGCGTGGGCGAGGACAACTTCGCCAGTTTCAGCGTCCCCCTGTGGGCGTGGATCGCCCTGACCGGCGTGATCGTCGTCATGCTGATTGCCGACCTGTTGCTGGTGCACCGCACCGCACACGTGATCACGATCAAAGAAGCGTCGATCGAGTCAGCGATCTGGGTCTCGATCGGCCTGCTGTTCGGCGTGGTGATGCTGATCTGGCAAGGTGGACAGGCGGGCGGCGAGTACTACGCCGGGTTCCTGATCGAAAAGAGCCTGTCGGTCGACAACGTGTTCGTGTGGGCCGTCATCTTCTCGTTCTTCAGCGTTCCCCGCGAGTACCAGTTCCGGGTCCTGTTCTGGGGCATCTTCGGTGCGCTCGTCCTACGCGCCGTGTTCATCCTCGCCGGCGTCTCACTCATCGAACGGTTCGAGTGGATCCTGTACATCTTCGGTGCGTTCTTGCTCTACACCGCCGTCAAGATTGCCCGCCACGACGAAACCAAACAGGTCGACTACAACAACAACATCGCCATGCGACTCGTGCGGCGCCTGGTGCCGACCACCGACGAGTACGACGGACAGAAGCTGTTCACCCGTCGCAACGCCAAACGGGTCGCAACACCGCTGTTCGCGGTGCTGATCCTCATCGAAGCCACCGATGTCGTCTTCGCCGTCGACTCCGTCCCCGCAATCCTCGCCGTCAGCCGCGAACCGTTCATCGTGTTCGCCGCCAACGCCTTCGCCATCCTCGGATTGCGGTCCCTCTACTTCCTGCTCGGCGGGATGCAGGGCAAGTTCCGCTACCTCAACATCGGCCTCGGCGTCATCTTGGCCTTCGTGGGCATCAAGATGCTCCTGATCGGCAAACCGTTCGAAGTCCACCTGCCAACCTACATCTCGCTCAGCGTCATCGCTCTCGTGCTCACCGTCGCGATCATCGCCTCCCTCCGAGCCGACCAGCGTGACCGAAACCCCGACGTGACCCCGCCGCACGACCTCCCAGTCGCCGACGCAACGACGATCGACGAGCCCGGCGGAGTCGACCCCACTCGAAAGCCGCCCGCTGCTTTTGAATCTCACCGCTGACGCTCCCCCACGTCCGCGGCACGGCCCGCGACAACCATCAGACGAACGACGTGCGTCGGCCGATCGCGGCGGCCACAACACGACCGTCGGGGCCAGAGCCCTGGCGATTGGTGCGCTCGGCGTCGAGTTCGGTGACATTGGTGCCGCTTTGGAGCAGAATTCCCACCCCGCGTTCAGCGCCGCCACTGCATGTTTGGGCCGCAGCTACTGCCACCTCATCGTTGATGAGTCGTTCGACATGAACGTCATCGATGCGCTTGTCGTCGAACGCGCCATCGATCCTGGTGTCACCGTGACGCTGGTCGGTGATCCGTGGCAGAGCCTGTAAGAGCGCCGAGGGGCATCGCCGGAGCGGGTGCATGACCTCGTGAAGTCGCGGCAGTTCCACAAGATCGAGATGCCGGGTGCACGCCGGTACGCACCCGACGAAATGAGGAAGCGGTCGCCCTGCTACGCGAGACCTCGTCCAACGTTGGCGATGTATGGGCCGCCCTCGAGGCTGCGTTCAGGCCGCCCGGCAAGCGCTGGGCATTTGACCTGCTCCCTTCCTGTTTTCATCTCATCTGGTCTCGTTCAACATCGGGCAGTCTCATCTCCTCGATGGACGAGTGGATGGACAACGTTGCGATCAAGATTCCGTTTGTCGTCGGTGCGCTTGTTGGCTCTGAGCACGAAGGTCAAGCATCAGCAACGCCCGTAGACAGCGTCGACGATCGACAGCGCGACCAAACCAACCTCGGCTGAGGCGAGCGGCGTGGCGCCCGTGGCGCAGCACTGTGCAAAATCGCGCATCTGGGCCGTGTACATCGGCAGCTGGCAATGGATGTAGTCGGCAGGTGGCGGTGTTGCCGGGGTGTACTGCGGCCAGATTCGCTCGTACCCGGACGTGCCATAAACCTCGGTGTCGGCCTCGACACCGTCAAGCCGTGGTTGCCACCAGCCACACTCGATCACGCTGCGCACGCCGTTGGCCCACTCGATGAGCACTACGCCGTCGTCATCGACGGCGTAGTCACCAAACGATGTGCCGATGGAACCGACAACGCGAGTTGGTAGGGGATCACCGAGCAGGAATCGCGCTGTGTCGATGGCATGGATTCCCATGTCGATGAGCGCTCCGCCACCAGACAACGTGGGATCGGTGAACCAGCCCGAGGGTCCCCATCCGGCGTGTATCCCGTAGCCGCGGGTGCGAACTGGTGTGCCGATCGATCCCGAGGCGATGCGGTCGCGGGTGGCGATGACCTCCTCACGGTAGCGCCACATGTGTCCGACGAGAAGGGTGATGCCGGCGGTCTGTGCAGCGGCCGCGATCTCTTCGGCCTGGGTTGTATTCAAGGCCATGGGTTTCTCGAGGAGCACATGCTTTCCGGCGGCGATGGCTGCCAACGCCTGCGGGTGATGCAGCGAGTTGGGTGTACCGATCACGACCGCATCGACATCGTCTGCCGACACAGCTTCCTGCCAAACTGTTGTCGCGCGAACGATGTGATGTCGTTTGGCGAACGCTTGCGCTCGACCCACGTCATGTCCGGACACAACCGTGACGTCAAGCCCTGCTTCGGCGGCCGCACGCGCGTGGATGTCGCCGATGAACCCGTAGCCGAGGACGGCCAATCGCAGTGGGGCCGTCACGATTTGGCCGCCAGACGATCGGCGTGGGCGCTGATGCGAGCCACGGCCCGTGCTACGTCGAGCACGTCTTCGCGTTCTGCGAGCAGCAGTCGGTGCTGCAGCCAAACCGTGCTGGCGGCAGCTGCTTCTGCGCGGGGAAGATGGATCGAGGCGTAGTCGACGGTGGGAGAACTCTTTCGAAGCCGGGGCCCGAAATTTGCCGACCGGAACACGACGAGGTCACTGAGCGAGGGGTACGACACCCCCATCGGGATACCTTCTGCTGCCAGCGCTGCTTCCAACGTCCTCAAGGGCAGGCCGGCAAACTGTGCGCAGTCGTAGTGGAAAATGAAGCAATAGTTGCCCTGGGAGTCCATCCGGTTGTCCCGGCGCGGCGAGCGGACTCCTGGAATCTCGTCGAGCGCGGCGTTGAGGGCGACGGCGTTTTCGTTGCGAACGCGATTTTGCTCGGGGAAGCGATGAAGCTGGGCAAGCAGCACAGCACCTTGCCATTCAGTCATTCGCAGGTTCGAGCCAACGGTGGCGTGATGGTAGAACCATTCGCCTTTGACCCGGCCGCAATCCGCGTAAGCCCAGGCTCGATCGCGCAGTGTCTGGTCGTTGCAGATCAGCACGCCACCTTCGCCGGCGGTCATCAGCTTCGATCGCTGCATCGAGAAGCTGCCGAAGTCGCCCCACGAGCCGACACCGCGGCCGCGCCAGAAGGTGCCGTGAGCGTGGGCGCAGTCTTCGATCAGCCGCAGTCCGCGCCTGCTGCACAGTTCGATGAGGGCGTCGAGATCGCACGCCGCGCCGGCGACATGAACAGCGACGATCGCCTTGGTTCGCGGTGTGATCGCTGCCTCGGCGGCAGCGGGATCGATGCACAACGTATCGGCGTCGATGTCGACCAATACCGGCGTGGCATTGACGGCGAACACCGCTGTCGCCGAGGCGACGAAGGTCATGCCAGGAACAATCACTTCGTCGCCTTCGCCGATGTCGCATGCGACAAGAGCCGCTTCGATGGTGTGTGTACCGTTGGTCAGGGCCATCCCGTACGCGGCTCCGTGGTACGCCGCAAATTCGGTGGCAAAGGTGGCGGCGACGTTGCCATCGCCCTGCCACCAGCCGCCATGCTCCAAGACGTTGAGCAGACCGGTCCGTTCAGTCTCGTCCCAGATCGGCCAACTCGGATAGTCGACGTGACGAATTGGAGTGCCGCCGAGTATCGCGGGGGCGTCGAGCAGGCTGGTCATGTGGTGATTCCTTGATGATCGCGTCGGTAGGTTGACATCGACAATGCCGCGCGGTCGGCGACGATGACGACCTGTGGGTGTCCTTGCAGGATGCTCGCCGGACACCGGGTGCTTGGGCGACCGCCGAGGCAGGCGGCGAGCGCCGACGCCTTCGACTCGCCGACGACGACAAGCACGATGCATGAAGCCAGGAGAATTGTTGCCAACCCCTGGGTGATGGCTCGGTGGGGAACGAGGTCGACTCCCGAGAAGAACCGGGCGTTGTCCGCCCGGGTGGCGGCTGACAACTCCACCACCCTCGTGGTCGAGTCGAATGATGACCCTGGTTCGTTGAATCCCAGGTGGCCATTTCGACCGAGGCCGCAGATCTGTAAGTCAACACCGCCGATCGAGCGGATCACGTGCTCGTACTCCTGAGCGGCCGCGTCGAGGTCGACATCATCGACATCGGGGCCGAGGAGGTTCGTCGCCGGGATTCCGAGTGGTCCAGCGAGCTGTCGCTCGATCGTGGCGCGGTACCGGTGATCGTCGGAGACTGGCAAGCCGACGTAGTCGTCGAGCAGGAAGAGCCGGGTGTCGGATGTGATCGAACGACGACGAACGAGTTCGGCGTACACCGGCTGGGGCGATGCGCCTGTAGCGACTCCGAGCGTCGAAGGCGACAAGTCGGTCACCAGATCGGCAATGATCGAGCCGATCGCCGCAGCCGTGGCCACGACCACATCCATCGCGTCAGCCTTCCCGCAGCGCCCGCCTGGCCAGGGCGAGCACAGAGTCGTCGACAACCAATCCGTTTGCGGCCGAATACCACAGGTGCTGTTCTTCGACGAATGAGGGCATCCGTCGCAGCGATGCCTCGACCTCGTGCCACGTCACCTTGAGATCGGCGAGGCCAGTGCGCATCTTCGCGGCATCGGTGATTCGCCTCGGTCGTTCGGGGTCATTGCCCTGGATCGCCGACATGATCAAGACGCCCATGGTGACCAGCTCGCCGTGCATGATCGTGCGTCCGGTGACCTCTTCGAAGCTGTAGGCGAAGAAGTGCTCGCTGCCTTCTTCAAACCGAGCGTGACCCAAATCGTGGCAGCGCCAACCAATGTCGCGATGGCATTCCATCAAACGCCGCAAACCGTCGTCATCGCCTGCGGCGAGCGATGGGGCCAACGACTCGAGTTCATCAAGGTAGACCAGCGACATCGCTGCCGCCTTGTCATCCCAGGGGAAATCACGGTCAGCTGCAACACCGATCTGCCAGTCGAACCGGGCGGTGTGGCACGACAGCACGTCACCGATCCCTCCCCGAACCAACTCCGCAGGGGCCGCAGCCATCAGATCGAAGTCGACCAGCACCTGCTGCGGAACGGCGTCGCCTTCGTAACGGACACCACCCAGATCGCGCAGCGCGGTCATGCGTGTGAAGCAGGCGTTGACGGAGGGCAGCGATGGCACCTGGTAGAGAGGGATCGCCCGTTTCCAATGCAGCCACTTTGCGGTGTCCATCGCCGATCCGCCGCCAATGCCGACCACGGCTTCGACATCGGGCGTCGTCTCCACGAGGTAGTCGAGGTGTTGCGGGGAGAGGTCCCCGGCGTCGATGACGACGACAGGCTGGTGCACCAGCCGCGGTTGCAGAATGGCCCACGGCTCGGGATGGGCTACGACGGCGTAGTTCCTCATTTCGGCGCTCAACGTGACGAGCAGATCGCGTCCGTAGGTCGTCGGGAAACCCTGCGCGTGCGATATCACAGCCTCGTTCCTAACGCGTCGAGGAGTGGTTGCAAGCCGCCGAATCTGACGACTCGGAATTCCTCGGCGGCATCGAGCCCGTGACGTTCGCCAATCTGCGCCGAGGCGCCGCGCACCAGCTGGGCCAACAGCGGTTCGACATCGTCCGTTGCCAGTGCCTGGTCGACAGCGTCGATCCGCCAACCACCGGTGCGGGCTTGCATCTGCAGTTGCTGCAAGAAGTTGCGCATCATCGTCGCGTGAGCACATGCCGCGGCAATCTTGCGATTGAGCGTGGCCGCGATATCGATCACGTTAGTGACTCGCTGCACCGAACGGCCGAAGTACCAGCGCTCGAAACAACCGTGCGGCCGCAGACCCTCGGCGAGGTGCTCGGGATGGTGCTTGTCGAACTGGGCCGTCCAGAACGCCTCGTCGGTCGCGGCGGCCACCTTGTGGTGGTCCTGGTTGTCCTCGCCGTACATCGCGTAGGGATCGAATGTGACCAGGGCGTACGGCCGGTGAACCCGGATTTGACGGATGATCATCTCCCTCAATCGCACCTCGCTGACGTCGGCGAGAACATCGGTCGGCTCGCCAAGCTCGACAACTTGTGCGACACCCAGAATGTCACACGCCTTCCGAAACTCGCTGGCATTGGCGGTGATGGTCTCGTCCTCAGAAAGACCAACGGAATCCCAACGATCATCGGTCACACGGACAACAACGACGCGATAGCCGGCATCGGACCACGCTGCGACTGTGCCACCAATGAACAGAGCAACGTCATCCGCGTGGGCTACGACAACAAGCACGGTACGCACGGCCCCCGGTTCCAGATCAACGGGAGCGACCATGTACCGACATTACCGCCGTGTCATGGATTTGGTCAACAGTACTTACCAAGGACCGCTTCTATTTTGAGCTATTCAGACAACTCTCTTGTCTAAATGAAGGCGGTGATCTAATGTGAGCGCGATCAGGAGTGGAGGAACTCCGTAGCAAGGGGGAATCGATCGTGAGAAACCGCACACACAGCCGCGGAACGCGGTGGCTGGCCATCTCGGGTGTCGCAGCGATGTGCGTCGTTGCCGTCGCCTGCGGTAGCGACTCGAAGGCATCCGACACCGTCGCCGCGCCGGTCGACAGCGCCGCACCTGCGTCGGCCGCGCCCACAAATTCCGCAGCACCGGACGTCACCACCGCGGTCGCGGAGACAACGGCTGCCACGGGAGCGTCGTCGTGCGGTGCAGTTGGCGACAAGGGCACCATCGAGGTGTTCCTCATTCCGAGCCCCTCGTCGACCTCGATCCAATCGTTTATCCCAGCGTTCGAGAAGAAGACCTGTATCAAGGTCAACTTCTCGGAGACGCCATACGGTGAGGCTCACCAGAAGCAGTTGCTGGCCTACCAGCAAGGCGACGGTCAATTCGATGTCGCCCAGTTCGACAACACGTTCCTTGCGCCGTTCGGTGCTGCAAAGGCGATGACACCGCTCGACGACTTCCTGGCCAAGAGCAGCGAGTACGACATCGCCGACTTCGCCAAAGGCCAGCAGGATTACGGCAAGTACAACGGCGAGACCCTCGGACTCACCTTGTCCACCGAGCCGATGATCCAGTGGTACCGCACCGACATCTACGACGAACTCGGGTTGAAACCAGCCACGACCTGGGACGAGTTCCTGGCCAACGCGAAGGCCGTGAAGGAGTCCGGCAAAGGCGACGGCGTCCTCATGGGCTTTGGGCCAAACGTGTCGTGGTGGTTCATGACGCTGGTGTGGAGCTTCGGCGGCCATCTCTACGACGACAGCCTCAAGCCGACGGTCAACACACCCGAGGCGGTACAGGCGACGGAATACCTGAAATCGTTGCTGCCGTATGCGCCCGACGGCGCGATCACCGCCAACGGCGACGACGTGATGTTCAAGTTCTTGGCGCAAGACATCGGCGCAATTCTCAACTATTCCGGGTACTTCGGTGCCACGCTGGACCCGGCAGCCAACAAGTTCCAAGGCAAGATCGGCACCGCACCGATGCCCAAGGGAGCTGCAGACATCACCCACCTGGCAGGTTGGAACATTGGCATCCCCGCTGACTCGAAGAACAAGGAGCAGGCCTGGCAGTTCCTCGAGTTCGTCCTCGGCAAGAGCAACGCCAACGCGTACCTCGAATCCGGCGCAGCCGCGATCGGTAGGAACTCGATCACCTCCGACACGGCGC
Organism: Ilumatobacteraceae bacterium; assembly: GCA_031373785.1. Taxonomy (GTDB): domain Bacteria; phylum Actinomycetota; class Acidimicrobiia; order Acidimicrobiales; family Ilumatobacteraceae; genus JAENVT01. Next base: position 931 of record JANMNE010000050.1, on the reverse strand, counting down.
TCGTCGACAAGCAGCCATACCTCAAGCTGTTGACAATTCCCTCCTCGAGCCGGATCGAACGTTACCCGCAGTTGAAAGTGTGGCCGGAGATGGACGTGGCCATCACCCAGGCGATCACCTCCATCTTGTCGGATCAGTCCGGCGTACAGGCCGGCCTCGACAAGTTGAACGACGATCTCGGTCCCATCCTGGCAGCGGAGAAGGGCTGACATCCGTCAGATCGGACCCGACGCGAGCAACCGCAGCAATGACCGATTCCGTCGGGCCTCGAGCCAACGCGCAGGTGCGCAACGGTGCTGATCGTCGCGACCTCTCCGCCGCTGCTCGACGCACCATGCGTCGTCGGCGGCGGCAGGCGGCACTGCTGACCCTGCCCTCGTGGCTCATGCTCACGCTGATGTTCGCCGTGCCCATCGCTGTCGGCATCTATCTGTCGACGCGCAGCGACAAGATCGGCGCATTCGTACCCGGTCGAGGTGTGGGACTCCACAACTTCCGACGCGACGTCTTCGACCAAGGCTTCATCTCCGCACTGGTCACGACGCTGATCATCACGGTCATCGGGCTGGCGATCCAGATCCCGATCGGCGTCGGCCTGGCCGTGCTGCTCAACCGCAACCTACGCGGTACCCGCCTTTTTCGCACGGCACTGCTGCTGCCGATGCTGCTCACGCCGGTGGCCGTTGGGTTGATGTGGCGGTTCATGCTCGACAGCGATCTCGGTGTCGTCAACTGGCTGCTCGACACCGTGGGACTGTCGCGCATCGGCTGGCTCGGCGAGAAGTGGGCGGCGCGACTGGCGATCGCCATGGTGGACTCCTGGCAGTCGATTCCATTCGTCATGCTGATGGTGCTCGCCGCGCTTTCGACACTTCCAGAGGGCCCGCACGAGGCGGCCCGTGTCGACGGCGCCACCACCTGGCGGGTGTTT
>JANMNE010000035.1:0-5543 GCA_031373785.1 Ilumatobacteraceae bacterium | reverse complement strand
CTTCATCGACGACGTGTCGTAGCTCGCCTTGACATCGTCGGGGAGCGCCAGCAAACGCACGAAGTGCGTCGGCACCATCACCGCGGTCTCTGTGCGGTATGTCGCGATGGCGGCCAGCGTGCCCTCCGCGTCGAAGCGGTGCAGGATCACCGACGGGATGCCGGCGACGAGCAATCGCATGCCCGACAACGGGCCGGTGTGGTACATCGGGCCGACCACGAGGTGGGTGCCGAACCGGGCAAAGCCGTGTTGCTTGAGCGCGTCGAGGTGTTCGGCCATGGTCACGCCACCCGCGAACATCGTGGGTGGCAACTCGGTGCCCTTGGGCAGGCCGGTGGTCCCCGAGGTGTACAGCAGGTTGGGCAGCGGCGTGATGTCGAGCGACAGTTCGGTCGATGCGTCGCCGGCCAGCCACGTGTGCCAATCGGTGACGCCCTCGATGCCCTCGCAGTACCATCCGACGACGGTCTCGACGCCAGCTTGGCGTGCCGCGGCCATACCCCGCTCGGCGGTCTCGGGGCCGACGAACACCATCTGGGCCCGCGAGTCGCCGAGGATGTAGGCGGTCTCGTCGGCGGTCAGGTGGAAGTTGACGGGCACCGTCGATGCACCGGCCAGTAAACCACCAAGGTGAGCCAGCGCCGTCTCGACCGCGTTCTCGGCATAGACCGCAACGCGTCGCACCGTGCCGGCTGGGCAGCTATCGAGGTGTGCGGCGATCCCGTTCGCGGCGCGGTTCAGCACGTCGTCGACCTCGGCCCACCCCAAGGCCTGTCGATGGTCGCGGATCGCGACCTCGTCGGGGCGTTCAACGGCGAGCTGTCGAGCAAAGGCGGGCACGATGGGGACGATAGATACCTCGCGCACGGTGTGCAATCCTGAATGGATGCGCTTCGCCTTCAGCACGTCACCCCAACGCACGACTTGGGCGTGGATGCTCGAGGCATGGAAGCGTGCCGACGATCTGGAGATCTTCGAGTCCGGATGGACGTTCGACCACCTCTATCCGCTGATGGGCGACTCCACCGAGGACTGCATGGAGGGTTGGATCACGTTGACCGCGCTGCTGCACGAGACGCAACGGCTGCGTGGCGGCGTGCTGGTGACGGGCATGGTGTACCGCCATCCGGGTGTGCTGGCCAACATGGTGTCGACGCTCGACATCACGTCCGGTGGGCGGCTCGAGCTCGGCATCGGCGCCGGGTGGAACGAGGAGGAGTGCACCGCGTTCGGCATCGATCTGGGAACGACGACCGAACGGTTCGACCGCTTCGAGGAAGGCCTGACGGTGCTCGAAAGCCTGCTGACGAACGATCGCACGACTTTCTCCGGCCGGTACTACACGCTGACCGAGGCGATGAACAATCCCAAGCCCGTGCAGCGCCCCCTGCCGGTCTGCATCGGGGGCCAGGGCAAGAAGCGCACGCTGCCGTTGGCGGCTCGGTTCGCCCACCACTGGAACTACTCCGGTACCGACGCGGTCGGGTTCGCCACCTGCCGCACGGTGTTGCACGATGCCTGCGAGGCGATCGGTCGCGACCCGGCGGAGATCACCTGCAGCACGATCTTGCGTTGGTCGGGCGATGCCGCTGCGTTCTGCGCCGAGGTCGCGGCGATGGCGGCCGTCGGCGCCGAGCTGGTCATCGTCTCGCTGCCGAAGTCGTCTCCGCCGTCGGTCGTCAACGACATCGCCTCGGCATTCTGAGCCCGGTTCGCGGCGGTCGAAGCTCTGCTCAAGTTCACATTTGCTTTGACGTCGTAATAGTGTCGACGGCTGTTGACCAAGGGGGGTCTGATGGGTGAGCTCACAGGACGAGTTGCCGCAATCACGGGCGGCACGCGTGGCATCGGCCGCGCTATCGCAGAGGCATTCCTGGCCGAGGGATGCAAGGTCGTGCTCAACGGGACGAACGCCGACAAGGGCGCGCAAGCCCTCGCCGAGATCGCCCGGCCCGACGACACGCTGTTCGTGCAGGGCGACGCCAAAGTGCGCGAGGACTGCGAGCGCGTCGTCGATCAGACCGTCGAGCACTTCGGGCGAATCGACATCATGGTGAACAACGCCGGAGGTGCCACCAACCACGCGCCCGTCGCTCAGCTCACCGATGAAGCGCTCGAAGACGCGTTGAAGTGGAACCTGTGGAGCACGTTCTGGTGCTCGCGCAAGGCGGTCAACTACATGATCCCCCAGGGCTGGGGCCGCATCATCAACATCTCATCGGTCGAGGGCAAGTGCGGCAAGCCGGGCCTGTCGATCTACGTCATCGCCAAGCACGCCATCAACGGCCTGACCAAGTCGATGGCCCAAGAGGTGGGCACGCAGGGCATCACGGTCAACTCGTTGTGCCCCGGCGTGATCGAGACCGACATCGTCAAGGCTCAGGGCCCGCAGGCCGCCGAGGCGATGGGCATCACCTACGAACAACTCATCGAGTACTTCCTCGAGGAGTCGTCGACCAAGAAGCTGATGGAGGTCGAAGATGTCGCCGCCGTCGCCATGTTGCTGGCCTCCGAGGCCGGCGCCGGGATCACCGGCTCGCTCATTTCGATCGATGGCGGCACCTCGCCGTACTGACAGGGGAGATTCCAGTGGGAAAGCTCGAAGGAAAAGTCGCCGCCATCACCGGGGGTACACGCTCGATCGGTAGGGCCATGGCCGAGGCGTTCATCGCCGAGGGCGCGACGGTCGTCATCAACGGACGCGATGAGGCCAAAGGTCAGCAGGCCCTCGACGAGATCGGCGCGCCCGAGCGCACGGCGTTCTTCGCCGGTGACGCAGCCAAGCAGGCCACGGTCGAAGGAATGATTGATTTCACCGTCGAGAAGTTCGGACAACTCGACATCATGTGTTTGAACTCCGGTGGCGTGAAGAACACCGCGCCTGTTGTCATGATGACCGACGAGGAGTGGAACCTCGAGATCGATTGGAACCTCAACCACGTGTTCTGGGGCATGCGCAAGGCGCTGCAGCACATGATCCCGCGGGCGTCCGGTCGCATCATCGTGACCTCGTCGGTGGAGGGCAAGCTCGGCAAGCCCGGCATCCCCGGCTACACGACCACCAAGCACGCGGTCAATGGACTGGTGAAGTCGGCGGCGCGCGAAGTGGGCACGATGGGCATCACCGTCAACGCAATCCTTCCCGGGATCATCGAGACCGACATCGTGCGTGCGACGGGTCCCGAATCGGCGATCGCCATGGGGCTCGACGGCTACGACTCGTTGATCGGTTTGTTCACCAAGGAATCGTCGATCAAACGGCCCAACAGGGTCGAAGAGGTGGCCGCGGTGGCCGTGCTGATGGCGTCGAACGCCGGCAAGAACATCACCGGGTGCATGTTCCCGGTCGATGGCGGGACGATGCCGTACTGAGGCCCGCGTGACCGAGCCCTACTCCCACCTCGACCAGGCGCATGCGTTCGAGCCGACCGAGGGGTATCGATACCTGCGCGAGCAGTGCCCGGTCTATCGCGAAGAGTCCCACGACCCGCCGTTCTACGTGCTCAGCAGGTTCGACGACGTCCGCAGTGCGGTCAAGCAGCCCGGCCAGTGGCGCAACAAGGATGGACCCGGGGTGTTCTTCCAGGAGACCGGCGTGCTCGGTTCCGCCGACGACCCGGACCACGCCCGGCACCGGCGCGTGCTGCGCGATGCGTTCGTGCCCACCGCCATCGCCCGCTTGCAGCCGGTTGCGGAGGAGTTGGCCGACGAGTTGTTCGACGAGATGCTGCCGCTCGGCGAAGCCGACTTCGTCGAGCAGTTCGCGTTTCCCTTCCCCGCCATGGTGATCGGTGAGTTGCTCGGCGTGCATCGCGAGGACCGCGACGACTTCCGCCGGTGGAGCTCGGAAGTGGTGCAGGCACTGACCGGCGGGTCGCTCGACGACTACACACGCGCCAAGACGAGTGTCGAGGACTACATCGAGGCTCGGCTGCTGGAACGCGAGGCGGCAGGCGGCGACCTGCCCGACGACGCCTTGAGCCGCATGCTGGTGGCGTGGCGCGACGGTGTGCTGTCGACGGCCGAAGTCCGCCATCTCGGGCATCAACTGCTGGTTGCGGGTCACGAGACCACGACCAGTCTGCTCGGCCTGATGCTCTACCGCTTGCTCGAGCGGCCGGAGATCTTGGCCCAATTGCGACGCGACCCGACGTTGCTCGAGGCGGCGATCGAAGAGGCGCTGAGGTTCGACTCGCCCGTGCAAGGACTCTTCCGCACCAATCCGCAGGCCTGCCCGATGCACGGCGAGACCATCCCGGCGAACACCAAGACGCAAGTGCTGTACGCGGCAGCCAACCGCGACCCGGCACGGTTCACCGATCCCGACGAGTTCCGCATCGACCGCGACCTCGACGAGTCGCGTGGTCACCTCGCGTTCGGGTGGGGGATCCACCACTGCATCGGTGCTCCGCTGGCACGTATGGAAGCGCGGGTCACCTTCCGCCGCATCCTCGATCGCATGCACGACATCGAGCTCACCGGGCCGGCGGTGCGCAACGAGTCGTTCGTGCTCCACGGGCTGACCAGCTTGCCGATCCGCTGGCGAACAGGCTGAAGGAGTCATCGTGATCCCTGCGCCCGACCATTCGTCGCGTTCGCTGACCGAGCTGTTCTCGCTGGAAGGCCGCGGTGCCGTTGTCACCGGGGCGGCCCGGGGTCTTGGCGCGCAGATCGTGCGGCGCCTCACCGAGGCCGGCGCCGACGTGATCGCCGGCGACATCGACGTTGCCGGCGTCGAAGCAATGGCGACCGAGACGAGCGCGACATCCGGGCGCAAGGTGATCGGAGTGCACCTCGATGTGTCCGACACCCCCACGGTCGTTGCCGCTGCGGATCGGGCCATCCACGAGTTCGGCCGGCTCGACATCTGGGTCAACAACGCCGGGATCTCGTACGCCACTGGTCCGGCGATCGAGGTGACCGACGAGTTCATCGACCGCATGTTCGCGGTCAACTCACGCGGCACGTTCGTCGGCGCCCGTGAGGCTGCTCGGCGCATGCCGAACGGGGGAGTGGTGATCAACCTCGCGTCCACCACGGGGTTCCGCGCAGGTGTCGGGATCAGCGCCTACGTCGCGTCGAAGCACGCAGTCGTCGGCGCCACCAAGGCGCTCGCCCTCGAGTTCGGGCCGCTCGGGATCCGAGTGCTCGGGATCGCCCCGACGGTGATGGACACCCCCGGCGTGCGCATCGAGATGGAACCGCTGTTGAAGGCCGGTCTCGATGTGGCCAAGCGGGCGTCGACCAACCCGCTGGGTCGCATGGGGGTGGCCGACGACGTCGCCCGGGTCGTGGTGTTCGCTGCCAGCGATCTCGCCGCGTTCATGACCGGCTCGACGCTGGCCGTCGACGCCGCCCGCCTGGCGTAGCGCCGCCGCGCGATCCGGTACTCATGTCGTCGTGACATCTGTCGTTGTGGTGTTCGCGTCCTTGACGGCGGTGACGACGATTCGTTGACCCGAGTTCGGGAGGGCCGTGTCGATCACGACGACGAGCCCGCTCGTGGCCGTTGTGGCTGGATCGACGTTGATGTCGAGTGCCTG
>JANMNE010000386.1:0-4175 GCA_031373785.1 Ilumatobacteraceae bacterium | reverse complement strand
TTGTGCCGCCAGGCCTCGTATTCGCTGAAGTTGCCCTCGAACCAGCGGACCTGACTGTCGCCCTCGAAGGCCAGCACGTGGGTGGCGACGCGGTCGAGGAACCAGCGATCGTGGCTGATGACCACCGCGCACCCAGGGAAGTTCTCCAGCGCGGTCTCCAGGGCGCGCAACGTGTCGACATCGAGGTCGTTGGTGGGCTCGTCGAGCAGCAAGACGTTGCCCCCGTTCTTCAGGATCTTGGCGAGGTGCACTCGGTTCCGTTCACCACCCGACAGGTCACCGACACGCTTTTGTTGGTCGCTGCCCTTGAAGTTGAAGCTGGCGCAGTAGGCGCGACCGTGGATCTCGCGGTTGCCGACCTTCATGTGCTCGACGCCACCAGTGATCTCTTCGTAGACGGTCGCGTCGGCATCCAAGGTGTCGCGCGACTGATCGACGTACGCGAGATCGACGGTGTCACCGATCGTCACCTTTCCGTCGTCGACGGGCTCTTGCCCGGTGAGCATCTTGAACAGGGTGGTCTTGCCGGCGCCGTTCGGACCGATGATGCCGACGATCCCTGCACGGGGGAGCGAGAACGACAGTTCCTCGATCAGCAGGCGATCACCGAAGCCCTTGCGCAGGCCGGCCACCTCGATCACGGTGTCGCCCAGACGCCGACCGACCGGGATGGCGATCTCCAACCGATCGGGCCCACGCTCGGCTGCCTCGGCCTCGAGTTGCAACTTGTCATATGCCGCGAGGCGGGCCTTGCCCTTGGCCTGGCGAGCCTTCGGCGCCATCCGCACCCATTCGAGCTCACGCAGGAGCGTTCGTTGACGGTTCTCGTTGCCCTTCTCCTCGCGGGCCAGGCGCTCCTGCTTCTGCTCGAGCCACGACGAGTAGTTGCCTTCGAACGGGATGCCGCGGCCGCGGTCGAGCTCGAGGATCCACTTGGCGACGTTGTCGAGGAAGTAGCGGTCGTGGGTGATCGCGACGACCGTCCCTGGGTACTCCTGCAGGAACCGCTCCAACCACTCCACGCTCTCGGCGTCGAGGTGGTTGGTCGGCTCGTCGAGCAGCAACAGGTCGGGACGGCTCAGCAGCAGACGGCACAGCGCAACCCGGCGACGCTCGCCACCCGACAGCGTGCTGACGTCGGCGTCGTCGGGCGGGCATCGCAGGGCGTCCATGGCGATCTCGACGTTGCGTTCCAGGCTCCACGCGTCGGTGGCGGCGATCTTGTCTTCGAGCTCGGCCTGCAGCGCGCCGATCTTGTCGTAGTCCGCATCGGGGTCGCCCCACATCGTCATCACGTCGTTGTACCGATCGATGATCGACTGCACCGCGGCGACACCGTCCATGACGTTGCCCTTCACATCCTTCGTCGGGTCGAGGTCGGGCTCCTGGGCGAGGTAGCCGACGGTGAACCCCGGCGTCAGCCGTGCCTCGCCGCTGTAGCCGTCGTCGAGACCGGCCATGATGCGCAACAGACTCGACTTGCCGGCGCCGTTGGCACCGAGCACGCCGATCTTCGCGCCGGGGTAGAACGACAACGAGATGTTCTCGAGCACCGTGCGATCGGGCGGGTAGACGCGGGCGAGCTTGTAGCAGGTGTAGATGAATTCGTGGGCCATGGCGTGGGACAATCTACGGCGCTGCATAGCTAGGCGCGACGCCGTCGTGGTGCTACGTTCACGCGAACAGGTCGTCGTCACCACGAAACGTTCCAAGGAAAGAGGTACCAACGGTGCTTGCAGTAGATGGTTTCTTCAGCCGGATCGGTATCGGCACCTTCGGGTTCCGGTGGCTCCACATCCTGGCGGGCATCATGTGGATCGGCTTGTTGTACTACTTCAACTTCGTCCAGGTTCCGGCCTTTGCCGCCTACGGCGACGAGGCCCGGGCGCGCAACATCGCCATCGACAAGGTGGCTCGCAAGGCGTTGTGGTGGTTCCGCTGGGCGGCAATCAGCACCTTCGTCACCGGCATCTTGATCACGCTCGTCACCGAGGACTACTTCGCCAACGACTTCGGCAAGCAGGCGGGCGGCATCGGGATCAGCACCGGCATGTTGCTCGGCACGATCATGATGCTCAACGTATGGGGCGTGATCTGGCGCAACCAGAAGGTCGTGCTCGCCAATGCTGCCAACATCGTGGCCGGTGGCGAAGCGGATCCTGGCGCAGCAGCGGCAGGGCGTAAGGCGTTCATGGCGTCGCGACAGAACACCGTGTTCTCGGTCACCATGCTCTTTTTCATGGTCTTCAAGACCCACAGCCCCGTGTCGGGCGAGATCATCAGCAGCGGCAAGATGGGCGCCTACTGGGCGATCTCCATCATCATCATCGCCGTACTGGAGCTCAACGCGCTCGGTCTGCTGCCGTGGAAGGCAACCCCGAACAAGGGGCTCAACATGATGTACGACGGTCCCGGAGTGCGCAACGTATTGGTCAGCGCCTTCGGTCTGTGGGTCGTGTTCTTGATCCTCACGGAAGTGCTGCTGCGGGCCTGACGCCCCGCTGCTCGACCTTTCAGGTCACCGTCAGCGTGGCCTTCATGTTGCCATGGCCGGCGATCGTGCAGATCACCTGATAGGTGCCGGCTGCCAGGGTGTAGTCCAACGTGTGCACGTCGTTGCGTCCCTTCACGTCGAGGGCGACGCCTTGGTCGACGTTCTCGGCGTTCAGCAGGTGGAGGTTGTGCGGCAGGCTGGAGTTGTTCCTCAATGCCAGCGTGATCTTTCCACCGACCGGCGTGGCCGTGTAGGTCTTGGCATCCCAGGCGATGCCCTCGATGGCGGTGATCACCGTCGCGTTGGCCGGTGCAGTACCGCCATTGCCGCTGCTGCCGGAGCTGCAGCCGACCAGCGAGAGTGCAAGGAACGGAACGGCGACCAGAGTCCGAAATTTCATGCCAAAAATATATAAGTCGAAGCTTCGGAAAAGCAACCGAGGGTGACGGACGGCGGGGAGCCCTCAAAACTTCACCTCGACAAGTACGCTCAGACGACGATGACAGCAATTGATTCTGCGGGGTCGGGATTCGGCGCCAACTCGTGGCTCGTCGAAGAGATGTACGAGCAGTTCCGATCCGATCCGGGCTCGGTCAGCGAGACGTGGCGGGAGTTCTTCTCCGACTACAAGCCGGCGATCGCACCGGTCGCCGCACCGCCGGCATCGTCGGGATCGTCTGCATCGGCCGTCTCCGCGGCGTCGCCGTCGAACGGGGCTCCGGCGCCATCTGCTGGTGCAGCGTCGCAACCGGTGGCCGAAGAACTGGGCGACCCCATCCGTGGTGCCGGTGCTGCGATCGCGGCCAACATGGAGCGCAGCTTGTCGGTGCCGACAGCCACCAGCTTCCGCAACATTCCCGCCAAGTTGCTCGAGGTGAACCGCAAGGTGATCAACGGCTACCGCAGCCGGAGCGGGCAGGGCAAGGTCAGCTTCACCCATCTGATCGGCTATGCCGTCGTGCGGGCCATCGCCGACGCCGTTCCCAACATGGGCAACTCCTATGTCGCCGGCGCAGACGGCAAGCCGCGCATCATCCACAACCCGTCGGTCAACATGGGCCTCGCGGTCGACGTCGACAAGGGCGATGGCATGCGGACGCTGGTCGTGCCGGTGCTCCGCAACGCCGACACCCTCGATTTCACGGGGTTCCTCACCGCCTACGAAGACCTGATCCGCAAGGTCAAGGGCAACAAGCTTGCCGTCAGCGACTTCCAGGGCGCGACGATCACGCTGACCAATCCGGGCACGATCGGCACGGTGCAGAGCGTGCCGCGGCTGATGCCCGGGCAAGGTGTCATCGTCGGCGTCGGCACGATCGATTACCCGGCCGCGTTCCAGGGCGCCGACGAACGCGCCCTCGGTTCGCTGGGTGTCAGCAAGGTCGTCACGATCACCAGCACGTATGACCACCGCATCATCCAAGGCGCCGAGAGCGGCATGTTCTTGAAGCGGGTGCACGAACTGCTGCTGGGCGATCACGAGTTCTACGAAGACGTGTTCAAGAGCCTCGGCGTGCCGTATGAGGCAGTCAAGTGGCGCGTCGACCTCAGCCCGATCGACAGCGAAGAGGCGATGCTGCACAAGCAGATGCAGATCGCCACGTTGATCCGTGTGCATCGCGTCCGCGGCCACCTGATCGCCGACCTCGATCCGCTGCGTTGGAAGGAGCCCGACCTGCCG
>JANMNE010000373.1:0-3316 GCA_031373785.1 Ilumatobacteraceae bacterium | reverse complement strand
CTGGCGCTCGAGCACCGGCCGAAGATGATCGTCGCCGGCACCACGAGCTACCCACGCCGGCTCGATCCCGAACCGTTCAAGGCGATCGCCGACGAGATCGGCGCCTACTTCTTGTTCGACGCAGCGCACCTCGCCGGCCTGATCGCCGGTGGTGCTCACCCCAACCCGGTTCCCTATGCCGACGTCGTCACCTTCACCACGCACAAGACACTGCGTGGCCCTCGCGGCGGCTGCATCCTGTCGACCGCGCAACATGCCGCGGCGATCGACAAGGCGGTGTTCCCCGGGTGGCAGGGCGGTCCGCTCGAGCACGTGATCGCCGGCAAGGCGGTCGCCTTCTACGAGGCGCTGCAGCCGAGCTTCACCGAGTACGCCAAGCAGATCGTGCTGAATGCCAGCGCCCTGGCCGCGGCCCTGGCCAACGAAGGGTTCCGCCTGGTCAGTGGCGGCACCGACAGCCACTTGATGGTTGTCGACCTGCGCCCGTTCGACGCCGACCTCAGTGGCAAAGAGGCGCAAGCGGTGCTCGATCAGGCCGGCATCACCCTCAACAAGAACACGATCCCCGACGACCCGCGCAGCCCCTTCGTGACCAGCGGCGTTCGCATCGGCACCCCGTCGGTCACGACGCAGGGGATGAAGGAAGCCGAGATGGCGCTGATTGCCTCCCTGATCGCCCGTGTGCTGCGCGAACGCACCGATCAGGGGACCCTCTCGTCGGTCCGCGCCGAGGTTGCCGCGCTCTGCGCGAAGTTCCCTGCCTACAACTGATCGCTAGAGTCGCCAACGCTCATGCCGTCGACGACGTCGTACCTCCTGATCGGCCTGGTGGCCGCAGTCGCCACGTTCGTCTGCACGCCCATCGTCGGCATGATCGCTCGTCGTCTCGGGTGGGTGGTCGAGCCCGACGAACGGCGGATCCACACCGTCGCGACGCCCGATGTCGGCGGCATCGCCATGTTCATCGGGCTGATTGCGGCACTGACGGTGTCTCGGCTCGACAATCGATTCGACACGATCTTCGCCCGCAACGACGAGCCGCGCGGCGTGTTGTTCGCTGCCTCGCTGATGTTCCTGGTCGGCCTGTTCGACGACATCCGCGAGATCTCCGCGCCGGCCAAGGTCATCGGCACGATCGCGGTCGCCGGGGTGCTGACGTACTACGGCGTCACGATGTTCTACTTCCGCGTGCCGTTCGTCGATGTGTTCAACGTCAGCGATGACTGGGTGTTGTTGATCACGATCGTGTGGTTGCTGGGCATGACCCAGGCGATCAACCTGATCGACGGCCTCGACGGGCTGGCTGCAGGAATCGTGGCGATCGGCGCGCTGGCGTTCTTCATCTACAGCCTGCGCCTGGGCGACCCGACGGTTCGCCTGCTGTCGTCACCGAGCATCGGCCCACTCATCGCGATCATCACCGTCGGCATCTGTGTCGGCTTTCTTCCGCACAACTTCAACCCGGCAAAGATCTTCATGGGCGACGGCGGCGCGTTGCTGCTCGGCCTGCTGTTGGCGGTCAGCACCAGCGTCGTCGGTGGCCGCGCCGACCCGACCCTGCAGGGCTACGCCGGCCAGACCTACTTCTTCCTAGCGCCGTTGTTCATCCCGCTGGTCATCCTGGGCGTGCCGATCATCGACACCTTGTTCGCCATCATCCGTCGGGCGACGCGCCGCCAGGGCGTCGCCACCGCCGACAAGCGCCACCTCCACCATCGTTTGATGGAGATGGGCCACGGCCAGCGCCGCAGCGTGGTGATCCTGTGGGCATGGACAGCGCTCTTGTCGGCGTTCGTGCTCTACCCGGTACTGACCCAGAGCTTCATCTCGTACGTGCCGATCGGGGCGGCGATGCTGTGCTTGCTGCTGTACACCCTGTTCCATCCCCAGATCCGACGGAACCGGGCCACGTGATCGTTCGTTTGTTTCGGTTTGGTTTGGACACGCGGCGACCCCTCGGATAGATTGTGTACGCGTTCACAAGCTCCCCGCACCGGCGTGAGGAGCCCGACACCAGCCGCCGAGGAAACCCGACCGTTGAAGCTGATTCCACGAAGCGTCACCACGACAGGCCGAGCCACCGACGACAAGATCGGTAAAGGCATCGATGTCGCCCTCGTGACGCTCGCGTTCCTCGGCATCGGATATGGATTGGATCACTGGCTCGGCACCAAGCCGCTGTTCATGGTCGGCTTGGTCGTGGTCGGCCTCGTCGGTGAATTCCTGCGGTTTTGGTATGACTACGATTCCCGGATGAAGGTGCTCGAGGCGCAGCGCGCCGCGGCCACCCGCTCCGCACCCGCACAGGGAGACCGTCCATGAACGACATCGCATTCTCGATGGCCGCGCCGTTGCCCGGCCCGGCCCCGGAAGTCACCGTGTCGAACGACATGATCAAGCGTGGCCTGATCGTCGCGCCGATCCTGATCGCCATCTGTGGGTTGGTGTGGGGCACCAATGGGGCCGCGTCGAGTGCGTACGCCATTGCGATCGTGCTGGTCAACTTCGCGCTCGCCGCCGGCATCGTCGCCGTCACCGCCAAGATCAGCCTTCGATTGATGATGGCGTCAGTGCTGTTCGGCTACCTGGTGCGCCTCGGTTTGATCTTCCTGGCCGTCTACTTGGTGAAAGACGCCGGATGGATTTCGCTTCCAGCACTCGGAGCGACCATCATCTTCACTCACCTGGGTCTCTTGGTGTGGGAACTGAAGTACGTGGCGATGTCGCTCGCCTATCCCGGCCTGAAGCCCAAGCCCTCGTCCATGACCACCACCGTCGCCAACCCAGCCAGGCAATAGGGAGTACCTCGGAATGCTCGCATTGAAGTTTCCGCCGATCAACGAGTTGATCCGTTGGAGAGACATCTTCTCCAACTTCAACAAGGTCGGGCTCATCGCGGTGATCGCAGCACTCATCGGCATCGTCGTGTTCCTGATGGCGGCCCGCAAGGATCCGCTGAAGGCGCCCACGGGCGTGCGCAACCTCGCCGAGAGCGGCGTGACGTTCATCGAGAACGACATCGTGATGCAGACGATGGGCAAGGACGGCCTGCCGTGGACGCCGTTCCTGCTGTCGCTGTTCATCTTCGTCTACCTATGCAATCTGCCGGGCATCATCCCGTTGTTCCAGATGCCGGCCACTGCCCGCATGGCCATCCCGCTGTTCCTCGCCCTGGTCGTATGGGTGATCTACAACGCCGTCGGCTTCAAGCACAACGGCATCAAGTACATCACCGGCATGGCGTGGCCGCACGGCGTTCCTGTGGCGATGCGACCGTTGGTCGGCGTCATCGAACTGCTGTCCAACATCGTGCTGC
>JANMNE010000314.1:0-20834 GCA_031373785.1 Ilumatobacteraceae bacterium | reverse complement strand
GCCGTCGAGGCGTGCAAGTGGCGGCCGCAGTACAGGGACACGCTGCCGTCGGGCAGGATGGCGCCATGACCGTGCAGCCGAGTCCCTGGGTACTCGCCGGCGAACCAACCAGCCTCGGTGATCCGACCGGTCTGATCACGTTGGTCGACGGCCAGACGTTCTGCCTCAGCGGGCGATCCGGCGACTTCAGCACCAACCCGACGCACGGCGTGTTCTTTGCCGACATGCGGGTGCTCAGCCAGGCCCGGCTGCTGGTCGGTGGGATCACCGTCGAGCCGCTCACCGTCAGCCTCACCGATGCCAGCGGTTGCACCTTCGTCGGCCGCTCGGTTGCACATCACCAAGCCGACCCGCGGATCCTCGTGGTGCGTCGTCGACAACTCGGTTCCGTGTGGCACGAGCAGATCGAGCTGCGCAACACGACCGCATCCGCGGTGGCGGCCGTCGTCGAGCTCGAAGTTGCCGCTGACTTTGCGGACGTGTTCGCAATCAAGGAGGGACGACCGAGCAGCGAGGGTGAGCACTCGCTGGAGGTCAAAGAGAGCAGTCTGCTGTTCGGCTGGCGGCTGGGAGACGTTCACCGGCAGGCCGAGCTCAGCGTCGAGGGGCCACCCGTTCAGGTCTCCACGCGCGGCTTCGTCTGGAGCGTCACCATCGAACGCCATGCCGTCTGCATGCTGCAACTCGATCTGACGGTCGCCCTTGGTTCGTCGTGGATCGAGCGGCGGCACCACCATCCGAGCCTGCCGAACGCTGCCAACCGGAACCGCGGGTGGCTGTCGTCGGTGCCCAAGCTGCGGACCGCCAACAGGCAGCTCAGCGCGGCGTACGACCGGTCGATCGAAGACATCAGCGCGCTGCGGCTGCACGACCCGACCGGGCGGCATCGGCCCGTCATCGCCGCCGGTGCGCCCTGGTACATGACGTTGTTCGGTCGTGACGCGCTGATCAGTGCATACATGTCGCTGCCGATCGACCCGACGTTGGCGATGGGTGTGCTGGAGGCGCTTGCAGAGTTGCAGGGTCGCAAGGTCGATCTCGTGTCGGAAGAGGAGCCGGGGCGCATCATGCACGAGACGCGGTACCTGGGCGTCGACGCCCCGACCCTGACCGGCGGCAACACGTACTACGGCTCGGTCGACGCCACCCCGCTGTTCGTCGTGCTGCTCGGCGAGCTCAGCCGCTGGGGGCTCGGCGAGGAGGCACTGCGCGCCCTGCTGCCGCACGCAGATCGGGCCCTCACGTGGATGCACGAGTACGGGGACCGCGACGGGGACGGGTACATCGAGTACCAGAAGACGTCGGATCGCGGCCTGGCGAACCAGGGCTGGAAGGACTCCAACGACGGCATTCGCTATCGCGACGGCAGGGTCGCCGAGGCGCCGTTGGCGCTGTGCGAGGTGCAGGGGTACGCCTACGCTGCGTACCTCGCGAGGAGGGCAATTGCCAGCAGGCTTGGTGATCTCGACACGGTTGCTCACTGCGGGCAACTCGCCCAGCAGCTGAAGGCCAAGTTCAACCACGACTTCTGGATCGACGATCTCGGCTGGTACGCAGTCGCCCTCGGACCCGACAAGGAGCCCGTGGATTCGCTGACATCGAACATCGGCCATTGCCTGTGGAGCGGGATCGTGAGTGACGAACGGGCGGCGCTCGTCGCCGAGCGCCTGATGTCACCGGAGATGTGGAACGGGTGGGGGATCAGGACGCTCGCCTCCGACGAACGGGCCTACGACCCGATGAGCTACCACTGCGGCACGGTGTGGCCCCACGACGGAGCCCTGTGTGCCGCTGGATTGCAGGCCTACGGCTTCCATGACGCAGCGTTGGTCGTGGCCAACGGTCTGCTGGCTGCATCGGAAGCATGGCAGGGGCGCCTGCCCGAGTTGTTCAGCGGGCTCGACCGCCTCGACGTCGAGACCCCGATCCCGTTCCCCACGTCGTGTTCGCCCCAGGCGTGGGCCGCAGCAACGCCGTTCTTGCTGCTGCGCATCATGTTGGGCATGGAGCCCGACGAGGAGAAGGGGTTGCGCGTCGACCCCGTCCCCGGCGCCATCGAGGACGACCTGTTGCTGGTCGGCGTCCGTCTGGTCGATCGCCGGTTCAACGTGCGCATCGACGACGGCGCCGCCACGGTCCGCGAGCTGCATGCCGATCGAGACGGGGACTCCGCCGGCGGGTCGACGGCCGCCGCTGTCAGCCCGGTGACGATCGAGGCAGGAACCGACGGAGAGCTTCCGCAACACCGACGCCGGCGCTCGCCATGGTCAGCGGTACACCGGATGCTCGAACGGCGTCGTCAGCGTTAGCCACGGCGACCGCGACCTTGGCGATCGCGAACATCGCCAGGTCGTTGGACGCGTCGCCGATGGCCAGGATCGGCAGACGTTGGAGGCCGAGATCGGCGACCGCGGCGCGCAGCCCGGTGCCTTTGTCGCACCCTGGTGGCGTGAGGGCGATCGAGCCCTTGTTGGTGATGATGGCGCGCTTGCTTCCGAGGCGGTCGCGTGCCTCGGTGACGACGTCACGCCATGATGTCGGCGCGCCCACCACGACGTGACCGACGTCGAGCGACGGTACACCGGCACTCCGCAGTTCGGCGATCAGCGCCGGCTCGACCGGCTCGGCGAGCAGTGTCAACTGGAATGTCTCCACATCGACCATCACACCTCCCTCCTCGCAGACGGCCCGAGCAGCGAGTTCCAGCACCCCGGGGATCACATGCCCCAGCTCCTCCCAACGCCGACCGGTGACGATGACCAGCGTGTGACCGTCGGCCGTGGCCTGACTCAGGGCGGCGACGGCTTCCGGGGCAACTCCGACGCCGTCGTACAAGGTTCCGTCGACGTCGACGGCGATCACCATTTCGTGCACACCACTTCTTACCCCAAACCCGCGATCGCAACACCCGGATGGCTTCCCGTTTCGACCGGAGTACGATCGGGTAACGGGGGCGGGTTGATCGATGAGTTGAAAGGCCTGTACTGATGAAAGGACTCGTCGTGGCGGCCAACCGGCTGCCGGTCGAACTTGGTCCTGATGGACAGCTCAACACCAGTCCTGGGGGTTTGGCCTCTGCATTGTCGTCGGTGACCGCCGCTGGCTCGCAGTGGGTCGGGTGGGCCGGTCCGGAAGCCGGCCGACCAAAGCCGTTCGACCACGGTGACCTGCGGCTGCACCCCGTAGCGCTTTCTGCAGACGACTTCGTTCGGTACTACCAGGGATTCTCCAACGCGATCCTGTGGCCATTGTTCCACGGCCGACTGCGGACGGTGCAGTTGAACCGAGCCTGGTGGCACTCATATCGCATCGTCAACCGGCGCTTCGCAGCAGCGGTCACGCGGATCGCGCCCCAAGGGGGAACGGTGTGGGTGCACGACTACCACCTGCTGCTCGCCCCGGCCATCATCCGCGCCAAGCGACCCGACCTGCGCATCGGGCTGTTCCTGCACATCCCGTTCCCGAACGCCCAGTTGTTCTCGATGTTGCCGTGGCGGAAAGAGGTGATCAGGGGCATGTTGGGCGCCGACGTGTTGGGGTTCCAGATCCCTGACGATGTCGCCAACTTCGTCGCTGCGGCCGAACGCCTGGTCGATGCACGCGTGCGCGGGCACATCGTGTTCGACGGCTTCCACACCGTCGATGTCGACGCATTTCCGATCTCGATCGACTTTGCCCACTGGGACGAACTTGGCAACGGTGTGGTGGCTCAGGCCTCGCAGCAACGGGAGGTGCTGGGCGTGAAGTCGGTCTTCCTCGGCATCGACCGCCTCGACTACACCAAGGGCATCTCCCAGCGCCTTCGGGCGTTCGGGGAGTTGCTCGACGAGGGGTTGCTCGACCCCGATACATGCTCGTTCGTGCAGGTCGCGGTCCCGAGCCGGTCCGATGTCGCGGCCTACGAGGACGAGCGTGAAGAGGTCGAGCACCTCATCGAACTGATCAACAGCAAGCATCAGCGCGCCGATGGGTCGCTCCCGGTCGTGTACATGGATTCGTCGCTCGACGAGAACCAGATGGCGGCGTGGTTCAGGACCGCCGACGCGCTGGTCGTCACATCACTCGCCGACGGGATGAACCTCGTTGCCAAGGAGTTCGTCGCGGCGCGCGGCGACCTCAATGGAACCCTGATCCTCAGTGAGTTCGCCGGCGCCGCGCAAGATCTCGAGGGTGCGCTGATCGTCAACCCGTACGACATCGAGGCGATCAAGCGGGCGCTCGTCACGGCGATCAACATGCCGCTCGTGGAGCGCTCCGCCCGGCTGAAGACGATGCGAGCTGCGGTGAGGCACAACGACGTGCACCGCTGGGCGCGCAACTTTCTCAGTCGGCTCGAGTCGACGGCCGCGGTCCGCGCCGAGGACCTCGCCCTCCGTACCGACGTCGCAGCCGGCGTTGGCTCGGAAGTCGTCCGAAAGCTGCGGTAGCAGCCGGTACTCCAAGGAGACAACGAACGCATGGACATCGCGATGATCGCTCCGCCGTGGCTGCCGGTACCGGCACCTGCCTACGGCGGCACCGAGGCCGTGCTCGACGAGCTCGCCCGTGGGTTCCAGGCGGCCGGCCACAACGTCTTGCTGGTGTGCCACCCGGACTCGACGTGCCCAGTGCCGAAGGCGTCGGTCATCCCGGCAGAAGACACGGTTCGCATGGGCCGTATGAGCATCGAGCTCGAACATGCCATCGGCGCGTACGAGTTCGTGCAAGACGCCGACATCGTGCACGACAACACGCTGGCCGGCCCGGTGTACTCGGCCCGGTTCCCGAGCCTGCCGGTCGTGACCACGAACCACAATCCGTTTACGCGGACCTACAACGCCATCTACAACGCCGTCGTACCGCGTGTCGGTCTCGTGGCGATCTCCGAGTCCCACGCCGCGTCGACGCACCTACCGGTCGACGCGGTCGTTCATCACGGCATCAACGTCGACAACTACCCGTTCGGCGACGGCGACGGCGGATATGTTGCGCTGCTCGGGCGGATGGTGGCCAACAAGGGAGTCCACCGGGCCATCGCAGTGGCCCGCGCCGCGGGGATGCGGCTGAAGATCGCTGCCAAGATGCGCGAACCGGACGAGCATGCGTACTTCGACGAGTTCGTCCGCCCACACCTCGGCGACGATGTGATCTTTCTCGGGGAGGTCGACGCCGACGGGAAGCGCGAACTGTTGGCCTCAGCGGCTGCCCTACTGAACCCGATCAGCTGGCGCGAACCGTTCGGCATGGCCATGCTCGAATCGCTGGCGTGCGGCACACCCGTCGTCGGGTGCCCGCAGGGCGCGGCCCCAGAAATCGTCGAACACGGCGTCACCGGATTTCTCGGCGACAGCGATGCCGAACTGATCACCGGCCTGCGGTCGATCGACCAGATAGACCGCGCCGTCTGTCGCGACCACGTGCGCGCCCGATTCTCGGTGGAGCGCATGGTCGAGGGGTACGTCGAGGTGTTCGAGCGCCGTCGAAGCAACCGCGCTGCGGCCTAGCAATCCGGGTGAGTGTCGCCCCGGCCAACCATTGCCTCGTCTGCCGACAGATACTGAGGGACGTACCGCAAATGCAGGTCGCCGGTTCGGCGCGTTCTTCTGGGCTGTCTCGCGGATCTGGGTGCCAACGATCTCTCTGACCTGCCTCCGGCGTGCGGCGGTGAAGGAGCCTGGCACCCAGATCGCTGGAGCAGGCACGCCGACCGATGAGGTGTGAGTCGGATGTCGCGACACAAGGTCAGATCCGACACACAGCTGCTCGGGAACCGGCGCGCCCCGAGCCGGCGATCTGAGATGTCCGCCAGGTGTCCGCGAGTTAGCTGACCGCCGTCTCGTGGCCCTCCCAGTAGGGCTTGCGAAGTTCGAGCTTCAACGGCTTGAGCGCACCCGACAACGGCAGCGGTTCGGTGCGGAACTCGACCGACTTGGGGACTTTGTAGCCGGCGATCGATGCCCTGGCGTGCTCCTTGATCTCCTCCTCGGTGACCGAGAGACCGGGCCGCATGACGATGATGGCGTGGACCTGCTCGCCCCACACCGGATGCGGGATGCCGATGACCGCAACCTGCTCGACAGCCGGATGCGAGGAAATGGCGTTCTCGACCTCGATCGAATAGACGTTCTCGCCTCCGGTCACGATCATGTCCTTCACCCGATCGACGAGGTACACATACCCCTCCGCGTCGACGTGACCGGCGTCGCCTGTGCGATACCAACCACCGCGGAACGCGGCCTCGGTGAGTTCCGGCTGCTTCCAGTACTCGCGCATGAAGTTGCCACCGCGGGCGCAGATCTCACCGTTCTCGCCCGCCGCGGCCATGGTGTCGTCCTTGCGGCGCACGGTGATGTTGACGCCGATCATCGGTCGCCCTGCCGAACGCAGGATCGGGCCGCCACGGCGATGGTCCGCGGCGGTGAGGAACGTCAAGATCGACGAGCACTCGGTCATGCCGTAGCCCTGCGAGAGGTTGAGCTCGGGGAACGTGGTCATGATCCGATCGAGCAGTGCCGCGGGCATCGGCGATGCTCCGTAGACCAGATCGCGCAGCGACTCGAGACGACCCGGCTGGAAGTCGGCGTGGTTCAGCACCATCGCGATCATCGTCGGCACCATCACGGTCCAGTCGACGCGGTAGTGCTCGATGGCCTCCATGACCTGCTTTGCCTCGAACAGCGGCACGAACACCGAGGAGCCACCAGTTGCCGGTATCCCCAAGATGCCACCCATCGACGCAGCGTGGAACATCGGGGTCTGATGCAAGTACACCCGCTCCACGCCGAAGTCGACGGCGAGACCGATGTGGTAGAAGTTCAGCATCTCGGCCCGCTGATCCAACAGCACGCCTTTCGCTCGTCCCGTCGTGCCGCCGGTGTACATCATCACGACGGGGGCCGTTTCTTCGGGCTCTGGCGGCACGATCGCCTCACCCACGTCGATCAGGTCTTCGTAGCGGACATCGTGCGGCAGGTCGGCGTCGCCCATCAGCACGACGTGACGCAGCGGTAGCTCGGAGCGGACCTCGGCGATGTTGCGGGCAAAGTGGTCGGCGAAGACCTCGTCGACGAAGACGACCGTCGTGCCGGAATCGCGGAGGATGTGCTGCAGTTCCTGGCCGGCGAGGCGCAGGTTGAGCGGGTTGATCACACCGGCTCCCAAGAAGCCGGCGTGAAACAGTTCGAGGTAGCGGTGGCTGTTGCACGACATGACCGCAAATCGATCGTCGGGCTGCAGACCGAGTTGGTGATGCATGCTGTTGGCCAGCCGCAGCACCCGATCGCCATGCTCCTGGAACGTGGCGTGATAAGTGCCGTCGTGAAAGGCAACCCTGTCGGGCCACCGCTCGAGAGCGGGGAGGAACTGACGGTGGTACACGAGCTCTTTCATTGTGTTTCCTAACCGCTCGCCGCAGCTGCGGCATCGAGCTGTTCTTGAGTGACGCCGCACCGCTTGGCCGAGGCATCGAGCAGGGCGTTGACGGCATCCGGTCGAGGGACGCTGGCGATGCCGAGTGCCAGCAGGTCGGCTTCCGACGTGGTCGCGATCAGGTCATCGGCGGCGCACCTGGCTTTGCCGGGATCCACCCCGACGCCGACCAAGGTGTCGTAGAACACGCCGGCGATGAGCCCGGTTGGTCGA
The DNA here is from genome assembly GCA_031373785.1 of Ilumatobacteraceae bacterium. Taxonomy (GTDB): domain Bacteria; phylum Actinomycetota; class Acidimicrobiia; order Acidimicrobiales; family Ilumatobacteraceae; genus JAENVT01. The sequence continues at coordinate 13,214 of JANMNE010000314.1, read as the reverse complement.
TCGGTCGGGCCCGCGGGCAGTGTGTCGCCGGGGGGAAGTGACGTGGTCGATGGGGGAGCGGTCGTCGGGGGTGGGATCGTTGCCGGTGCCTCCGCCGTCGGCGACGAGAGGGCCTGTGCGGCCGCCGGCTTGTCGTCGCGCACCGACACCACGACGACGACGAGGCCGGCCACGGCCAGCATCGCCCCGGCGATCCAACCGGTTGCAGTCTCCTTGCGACGGGCCTGTTCGTGGCCGACTTCCGTGCCCATTTGCAACAGACCACGTCGGTCGGCTTCTTTGACCAGCGGCGGCACGACGACGAGCGCCGACAGCAGCGCGACGGCGATGTTGATGGTCACCACGGTGCCGAAGTCGGCAAGCAGCGGCAGTGACGAGAACATCAGGACAGCGAATCCACCCAGCGTCGTCAGCGCCGATGTGAAGAACGCACGCCCGGTGCGCCGCGCCGCCATCTGCGTGCTCACGTCAGGATCCAGGCCGCGGTCGCGTTCCTCCGCATATCTGGCGATCAACAGCACGGAGAACTCCGCACACGTGGCCACAACCAGTGGACCACCGACGGTCGAGAGCGGGCTGAGGGTGATTCCGAGCACCCGTACCAATACCGCGGAGGTGCCCACGGCGACGAGGACGGGAATCATGGTCAACAGCCCGCGAGCGAGGTCGCGGTAGCGCAGCACGACGAACGCACCGACCAGCAACAGCGCCGCGATCGTGAGCTGTGCGCGATTGGCGGTGATGTTCTCGAGCAGGCCGACACCAACCACGGCCAATCCGCCGGTGGTGGCCGACGCCTGCGCCGGCAACAGTCCCCCGTCGCCGGGGTCAGCGATCGCCGCGCGCATCTTGTCGAGCACCACAGCGCGCTCTTCGAGCCCGGACGGACCGACCTGGAACAGGACCTGTGTCGCTTTGCCGTCGTCGGCGACCAACAGCGTGCGCAGTGCGTCGGGGGCACTGTTGTAGGCCTGCAACATGTCGAGGCCGGTCGGTGGGAGTGACGTGGTGCCCGGAACCTCGGCGAGCCAACCGACCGTGGTCGCCAGGCTCGAGGCGCCGGCCAGTTCCTTGTTCTCGGTCGTCGCCCGTCCGACGAGATCGAAGACGAAGGCACCCATCTGGTCGGTGAATACGCCATTGGGTACAGCAGGATCGGTCTTCACGAACACGCCAAGGGTCGTCGCGAAGCCGGTCTCCTTCTCCAGCGTTCGGGCGTTCTTGATCGATGTGCTCGACTGGTTCGCCCAGTTGATCGGATCGCTCTCGATCTTCGAGCCGCTCTCCAGCACCAGGCCGAGCACGGGGAGGGCGATGGCAACCAAGACCAGCGGCAGCACGGTGAACCGAGGCAGACTGCCCAGGCGGCCGACGGTTGTCTCCACCCAGCTCTCGACGGGCTGCTCGGTGGTCGGCGAACGACGCTCGCGCGAGCCGATGATCGTGGTCGGGATCACGACGCCGGCAATCAGCAGGGCGACGATGCCGATCGACAGCAGCACACCGAAGTCCTGCACCATCGGGACCTTCGAGATCTTCACGGTCAAGAAGGCGATGACCGCCGCAATCGTCGCTGCCAGCAATGGTGGGCCCATCCGCCGCAGGGTCACTTCGAACGGGTTGTCGGCGAGCTCGAGGGAACGCTCCTCCTCGATGCGGTTCTGGATCTGAATGGCGAACTCGATGCCGAGACCGATGAGGATCGGAAGCCCTGCGATCGTGACGAGCGAGAGTTTGGTGCCGGTGAACCCGAACGCCCCGAACCCCCAGACGATGCCAACGACCATGCCGACGAGTGGCAGCAGCCGCCAGCGAACCTTGAAGGCGACGAGCAGGATCACCATCATCACGAGCACGGCGATGCCTCCGAGAATCAACATGCCGCCCTGGAGGTAGTTGTTGATGTCGGTCAGGAACGTCGGGGTCCCGGTGATCGTCACGGTGGCATTGGCGAAGGTGTGGCCGCTGAGTGCGTCCTGCACTGCGGACGAGCCCTTTGCCAGTTGATCGAGGGGCGCGTTGCCGACGAGGACTGCGGCGAGCACCGCGTGGTGAGCGTCGGGGATGAACGCCTGCAGTGGCTTGCGCACGAGCAGGCTGCTGTCGGGTGGGGCAACCAACTTCTTGTCGGCATCGATGGTGTAGCCGTCGTTGCCGAACACGAGGAACTTCACCCAGTCGGGGTTGTCCATGGTCTGCTGACCGGCTGCTCCGAGCCGAAGTGTTGTAATCACCGCGTCCTGCTGACGAATTGCTTGAGTGGCCGTGTCGGTGTCACGCTCGATCGTGCGGGCGATGATCTCGCTGGCGACGCCTTTGGTGATGAGGTCGTGTGTCCACTGCAGCAATGTCAACGGCGAAACGACTGACGCGACGACGTCGCTCGCCTTCATCTTCGCCTCGATGTCGTTGAACTGGGTGATGTTGTCCGTCGTGAACAGATCGACGACCGACTTGCCCTCGTCGACCGTGAACAGCACGACCATGTTCTCGCCGCCGAACAGGCTCTGGTAGTCCTTGTTGTCCTTGGCCACCTGCGACGCGGGGTCGATGTAGCTGTCCTGCCCCGTGGCGAAGTCCAGGCGCTGCAAGCCGAACCCCATCCCGAGCGTGACCAGCACGACGATCGTCAGTGTTGCTGCGGTACGCCTGCTGATCAGCCGCCCCATCTTGTTCCAGAACTCGGTCATGGTGCCAACACTTCCCGACGCGAGACCGCAATTGTCTGTCGGTCGGCTCGCTTGCGCAGATCGGTCATTTCGGCCTCGATTCGTTGTGCCATCGCGTGCACGTCAGGGATGGTGTCGTAGTCGCCGGTGATCCCGAACGACAGGTGCCCGTTGTACGACAAGATGGCCACGCCGATGGGCACGCCTTCGCTCAGTGGTACGAACGGGAGGTATTCGAGCATCTCGCGGCCCAGGGCATAGAGCGGAAACTGCGGTCCTGGCACGTTGGTGGTCACCGTGTTCACGACCCGTTGGGGGACGTTGCGCAGCATGGCCATTGCCGCACGGGCGCCGAGTGCAAACAGCACCGGGGGGATGAATGCTGCCCCGGCGAGGGCGGCCTCGCCGGCCGTCACCTGATGCGAGGCTTTCAGCGCGGCCATTTGCTGATGCATCGCCTCGAGGCGTTTGACGGGGTCCTCGATCCCGACCGGGAGCTCGGCGACGATCAGGGACACTTGGTTGTTCGACGTGTGGTCATCGGGAGGTCGGACCGACACGGGAACGAGTGACCGCAGCACGACCTCGTCGACCGGATCGCCGCGCTCGATCAACATCGTGCGGAAGGCGCCACTGATCACCGACATCACGACATCGTTCACCGAGCCACCGAAGGCTCGGCGCACTGCTTTTACGTCGTCCAAGGTGCACCGTCCGACTGCCCATCGACGATGCGACCCGATGGCGCCGTCGATCGACATGGGTCGGCTCTGTGCGAGGACGCGGCCGGCGAATGAACGCAGGCCGGAGGCCACGTCGCTCAGTTGGCTCCAGGCCTGTCGCGGGTGCATCCCAGCGGATCGCCAGGTCGTCAGTTGGCGCACCGGGCTCGACGCCAGCCGACCGAGAGCGTGCAAGGCCAACATCGTGTCCGATGGTTCCGCCGGGGGATTCCACGGCTCGACCGGCTGCGTCGTCGAGGTTCGATCGGTGTCGAGCAGCACCGTCATCAGATCGGTGCCCGACACCCCGTCGACCATGCAGTGATGCACCTTGGAGATCAGTGCCCAGCGGTCGGCCGGCAGTCCTTCGACGATCCACACCTCCCACAACGGCCGCGTACGGTCGAGCTCTTGCGACATCAACCTGCCCATCAGGTTCTCGAGGTCGTGCTCGTCGCCCGGGGACGGCAGCGCCGAGTGGCGGACGTGGTAGCTGAGGTGGAAGTTCGGATCGTCGACCCACACCGGATGTCCTAACGCTGCCGGCACGAACCTGACCTTCTGCCGATACCGGGTCAGCTGCGGCAGCTTGCTTTCGATCAACGCGGTGAGATCGTCGATGTGGGGAGGTGGGCCGGCGAAGATCGAGCACGATCCGATGTGCATGTGCGTGACGCCATCCTCGGCGTGCAGGAACAGCGCATCGATCGGACTCATCGGGTACATCATCATTTCCTTCCGATTGCGAGAACTTCCTCGAAGCCTTCGACCACGCAGGCGGTCAAGATCTCGGGGTCGGGGACTGCTGAGATGTCGGCGTTGATGCCGATGCAGCAGTGGTCGACATGCGACATCAAGGCGACGCTGAACGCAGCACCGGAGGCGGGAGCGAATGCGTATTCACGGACGACCTCGGCACCGGCCAGATACGTGCGATGTCGGGGACCCGGCACGTTGGTGGCGACGAAGTCGATTGCCTTCAGCATCGAGCCGAGGATCGATGTCGCCGCGACAGCGGGCAGGCGTATCAGCGCTGCGGCAATCACGTCGGTCATGGGCAACGAAGGCTCCTTGCGCCAACCCCGTGCCAGGAGGCCGAGTTGGAGCATCCGGTCGCGGGCATCGACGGTCCCGACCGGCAGGGTGAAGCGTGCGGGTGTGAAGCGGTTGCTCCCTGGCGGGTCGCCGGCGCGCCGCAAGTTGATGGGCATCGTGACGCGAAGCGCGTCGACGGGAGCACCGTGTCGTTCGTGGTACCGGCGCATGCCGCCTGCGACACCGGCGAGGAATGCGTCGTTGAGGGAGCTGTCCGCCGCGTGGGCGGCCGCCATCATTTCCTCGATCCGCACGTCGAACGAGTCGAACCGCCGCGACAAGCCGCGTTGCGTCATGATCGGCGATCGCGCCTTCGTCACCGGCGCGAGCAGCTTGGCGATGGAGCGCATCTGTCGAGACAACGACATCGCCTGCCTGCCGGGGTTCATGATTGCTCGGCCGGAAATGCCGGGCAGCGAACGAGCGCCACGGGCCGAGATCTCGAGGAGTGCACGAGCGTCATCTGCCAACGATTCGGCGACAGCGGCCAACCCACCTCGAGGCGTATGACCGGCAACGCGTGGCGTGGCGCTGACCGCGGGCGTGCGCCGGGTCTCGTCGAGCAGGACCTTCGCCAGCTTCACGCCTCCGACGCCGTCGGTGACCGAGTGGTGCACCTTCTGGATGAACGCGGCTCGGCCACCGTCCAACCCCTCGACGAGGGTGAACTCCCAGAGCGGCCGATCCTTGTCGAAGGCGGTCATCGCCATCAACGCGGCGATGTCCAACACCGATCGAAGGTCGCCGGGCGCCGGCGCCAGAGTGCGCCGCAGGTGGTAGTCGACGTCGAAGAATTCGTCGACCTCCCAACGGGGCAGCCCGAGACGGAACGGGACCATCTCGACGTGTTGGCGCAACCGCGGGATGAGATCGCACGCGCTGACGATGCGGGCCCGGAGTCGATCCCAGTCTGGACTGCGGTCCATCAACGACACGGCGACGATCGTGCTGCGTAGGCACGGATCGCGTTCGATGGTCCACATCAATGTGTCGGACGCATTGAGATGGGTGGGGAAGTGGTGGTCGGGTCGATCGGGTGTCGGTCCGGCGACTTCACGGATCTGCGGCACGACGCCGCGATGCACGACGGTGGTCACGGGGTCCATCATCGGGGTCCGCAGCCCGCGACAACAGAGCCGTAGTACCCCTTCTCACCGGATTGGCAGCGCACGACTCCTAGAGGTAGGTCTGAGCTGCCGTCTGCACCGCGGCGATGATCGGCTCCCACTCTGCGCCTGGTTGGCGCGTGACGGTGACGAAATCGTTGACGCCGAACACCGAGGACACCCCGCCTGCCGCGAACACGTCGGCAGCAAAGGGGATCGATGCGGCGTCGGCGGCGTTCATCGCGTTGAACATCGCCTCGAGACGCGTGTCGAGCGTGAACTTCATCGCATCTGGGTTCGGTGTCGCGGACGGGGTTGCAGTTGCCACCGCACGAGCGTACGCGCCTTGACCGAGTTTTGGCGGTCCGCGATCTGGGTACACCGCGGCATGGCCAACACACCCGAGGAGAACCATGTTGTCGAAGCGCCGGGGGACGACACGAGTAGCGACGAGTCGACGATGGTCGACGTCTTGGAGGCCTACGCCCAGGGTGGGTTTGGCTCGTCGTTCGTCGCGACCGACGATTCCCAGGTGGAATGTGTCGAGTGCGGCACGATGTCGCCGTCGGCGAGCGTGTCGATGAGCTCGCTCCGGCGCTTGGAGGGCGCCTCGGATCCTGACGACATGGTTGCAGTTGTCGCAATCACCTGCCCGGCCTGCAGTGCCCGGGGCACGGCGGTGCTCGGGTTCGGTCCGATGGCGACCGCGCAGGATTCCGACGTGTTGCAGGGTCTGCGCGATGAACGCGGCGATGCGACGGCCCCGGGCAATTCGGCTCACGGCGAAACCACTGGCGACGACACACCGCGCGATTCACAGGACGCTTCGCGCTCTGCGTCCTAGGACCATCGGCGCAATTGCCCGACCAGGTAGGCAGGGTTACCGTTGGGTAGGAGGCGCACCCGTCCGTGCGCCGAAGAAGGGGAACCAGTGAAATCACGTGTTCGAGTCATCGCGGGCGCAGTGCTCGCCCTCGCAGTCATCGGTGGAACCGCAGGGATCACACTCGCCCGCGACAATGATCACACGCTGTACCGGGCCGACGTCATGGCCGGCGTGACACCTCCTTATACGGGTGCGGCAAATCCGATTCGCGGGATCAATGGCGGCGGTGCGCCGTGGGTGATCGCCGATTCCGAGATCCGGGTCCGCACGAGCGGTCGGGTCGACGTCGAGGTCGAGGGCCTCGTGATCGGCCCGGGTGGGCCGGCTGCCGTCGTCGGTACCAACCCGGCACCCAACATGAAGGTCAGAGTGAGCTGCTTGTCGACCGACGCAGCGGGTGCAGCGACGACGGTCAACGTCGAGAGTGAGACGTTCCCGGTTGACGCGGCCGGTAACGGCGAGGCGCGAGTACATGTCGCCCTTCCCAGCCCGTGCTATGCGCCGATCGTGTTCGTTGCCAATGGCAACGCCGCCGGTGCATGGTTTGCGGTGAGCGGCGCCTGATCAATTCGAGGCGAATCGTCCGGCCGGACCGCAGCGCTCTGCTGCGGTCACGGTCGGAATTGAGACCGTGCTAGACAGGGCGACCATGCGAGTCGCCCTCAGCACCGGTGGCGGCGACGCCCCTGGCCTCAACGCCGTCATCCGTTCGGCAACGCTGTGCGCGCTGCGTCGGGGGTGGGAGGTCGTCGGCATCCGCGACGGTTTCAACGGCTTGATGTTCCCCGAGCTCTATCACGACGGCGTCAGTGGCACCTCCCTGCTCGAACGGCACACGGTGCGTGGCATCGGCTATCTCGGCGGCACGGTGTTGGGCAGCACCAACCGCGGCAACCCTTGCCACTTCCCCGTGGAGCAGCCCGACGGAACGTTCGTGTACGAGGACCGCACCGATCACCTCGTGTCGCTGTTCCGCGACGCAGGCATCGACGCGTTGATCACCATCGGCGGTGACGGTTCGCTCTCCATCGGCCAGCGGCTGTTCGAGGCCGGGCTGCGCGTGATCGGTGTGCCGAAGACGATCGACAACGATCTCGACAAGACGATGGTCACGTTCGGCTTCGACACTGCCGTCGAGGTCGCCACGGAGTCGATCGATCGCATCTTCACGACAGCCACGTCGCACAGCCGGGTGTTCGTCGTCGAGGTCATGGGGAGGTACGCCGGGTGGATCGCGCTCAACGCCGGCGTCGCTGCGGGTGTGCACGCCATCTTGATCCCGGAGGTTCCCTACAGCCTCCAGCCGGTGGCCGACATGATCACGCGGCGCGAAGGCCGCGGTGCCGGGTTTGCCATGGTCGTGGTGGCCGAGGGGGCGATGCCGAAGGACGGTCATCGATCCGTGATCGGCCAATCGTTCGACCAGGCCGAGCGGCTGGGTGGCATCGGCCACCAAGTTGCCCGTGAGCTGACGACCCTGACGGGGAAAGAGGCGCGGACCGTGGTGCTGGGACATCTGTTGCGTGGCGGCACACCGACCGCACAGGACCGCCTGCTGGGCACCAGATTCGGGGCCGCTGCGGTGCGTGCCTTGGACGAAGGTCTCGACGGTGTGATGGTGGCCCTCAACGAGCCGCGCGTTGACTATGTGCCCCTGGTCGAGGCGATCGGTGCGATGCGCAGTGTTCCGTTGGACTGCGACACGTTGGTGGCAGCCCGCGACATTGGCATCTGCTTCGGCGACGAGTACTGACGCTCCTGGAAGGAGGCCAGCACCGCGTCACCGAGGCGATGCGGACTGGCTTAGCGGGCCGAGCGACGCCCGCCGGAGTTGCGGCCACCGGCACCGCGAGGGCCGGCCGGCGCGCCGGAGCGCGTATGACTCGTGGCACCGGGGCGACCACCGCTGCGCGGTTGACCGGCGGCTTGGCCACGACGGCGACCGGGCTGGCCGGGGCGTTGCCGGGCGGCGGCGAGGTCTTCGGGCCGTGGCGGACGCGGTGCGACCTTGGGAGCGACTGGGCCGGACAGCTCGGTCAGCAAGGGGTGCGTCGGGTTGACATTGGTGACCGTCGGCGAGATGCCGGCGGCGCGGGCCAAGGAGCGCACATCGCCGGCCTGGTCGGGCGTCATCACCGTGGCGACGACGCCTTCTGCGCCGGCCCGTGCGGTACGGCCCGAGCGGTGCAGGAAGGCCTTGTGCTCGGCAGGAGGATCGACGTGGATGACCAGGGCGATTTCGTCGACGTGAATGCCGCGGGCGGCGATGTCGGTGGCGACAAGCACGCGGACCTGGCCACTCGTGAAGTCGGCGAGATTGCGCTCGCGTGCGCTCTGGGACAGGTTGCCGTGCAGTTCGACGGCAGGGATACCGGCGGCGCACAACTGCTTGGCGAGCTTCTTCGCACCGTGCTTGGTGCGCATGAAGAGCAGCGACCGGTCGAGCCCGGAGGCCAACGCGCTGACGACAGCGGCCTTGTCGCCCGAGCTCACGGCAAGCACGTGATGGGTCATCGTGTTGATCGACGACACTTCCGGATCGACCGAATGAACGATCGGGTTGACGAGGTACGTTCGCACGAGCCCGTCGATGGCCTTGTCGAGCGTGGCCGAAAAGAGCAATCGCTGGCCACCGGACGGCGTGGCATCGAGGATTCGCTTGACACCGGGCAAGAAACCGAGGTCGGCCATGTGGTCGGCCTCGTCGAGCACGGTGATCTCGACGGCGTCGAGGCGGCAGTGCCGCTGGCCGATCAGATCCTCGAGGCGGCCCGGGCAGGCGACGACGATGTCGACGCCCTGGCGCATTGCGGAGACCTGCGGGCCTTGCCCGACCCCGCCGTACACCGTCGCGACGCGCAGGCCCATGGCCGCGGCGAACGGGCTCAACGACGTCATGACCTGGTTGGCGAGCTCGCGGGTGGGCACGAGCACGAGGGCCCGTGGCTTGCCCGACTGGCGGTGGCGGCCGCTCGCTGCGAGGCGAGCGACGATGGGCAGGGCGAAGGCGATGGTCTTGCCACTGCCGGTCTTGCCGCGGCCGAGCACGTCGCTGCCGGCGAGGGAGTCGGGCAGTGTTGCCGACTGGATCGGAAAGGCGGTGAGGACATCGCGGTCAGCGAGGACCTTGATCAACGGTGCCGGCACTCCGAGTGCGGCGAAGTCGGTGATGTAGTCGATCGGTGCGACCGGCGCGGGGACCGGTCGGGCGTTCGGAGGCGTCGACACGTTCGGTTCGGCGATGCGCACGGTGCGCTCGGCACCGGGGCGTCGGCCGCCGTTACGACGGCGCGCGCCGCGCGAACTGGAGGTGGATGTGGTCATGTGGGGGATTCCTTTATGGGTTGTTGGTCGTGGATGCAAACCAACAAACTCGCTGGAATCACTGTGCGCTGGAAGCGCTGCACTCGACCGCGGGCCACGTCTTCGTAGCACCGCCGTCGGACAGACTATCGCTGAACTGGCCAGTTGGGGCGGATGTGCCGCGGAACACGGTGATCCACCGGCCTTCGGTGCGATGAATGAACGTCGAGGAAAGGAGGACACCTATGTCCACAACAACCACTTCCACCCACGCAGGTACCGTCGCCGACCTCTATGCAGCGTTCGGCCGCGGCGACGTGCCGCTCATCATCGATCACCTCAGCGAGGCGATCACCTGGGACCACGGCTTGCGTGAAACCGAGCTCGCATGGTTCCAACCACGCACCGGCAAGCAGCAGGTCGGCGAGTTCTTCGGCGTCCTTGCCCAGGGCATGACGTTGACCACGTTCGAACCGCAGTTGGTGCTCGGTGACGGCAACACTGTGGTCGCGGTGATCCGCATCGCCGGGTCGATCCTCAGCAACGGCAACCCGATCGAGGAGGACCTGTGGGTCCACCTGTGGACGTTCGACGGGGATGGCAAGGTCGCCACGTTCCGGCACATCGGCGATCTGGCCCGCGAAGAGATTCCGTTCAAGGGCTGAGCGGTGGTCGCCACTCCGGCGATCCGAAGCCGAACCCCGCGGCTTCGATCGCCGCGCCGACGCGGAAGACGCTGATGTCTTCGTACGTGCGGCCGACGACCTGCACACCGGTCGGCACGCCGTTGCCGGCGAGCCCCGACGGCATCGCCAGCACCGGGCACCGGCTGAACAGGTTGAAGGGGAGTGTCATCATCGCCATGATGTGATGCGGCACGTCGCGTCCGTCTATGACGAGTGGTTCGCCGGCGTACGAGCGGCCGGCCTGCAAGCCGGTCGTCGCGATCGTCGGGCACAGCAGCACCTCGATGTCTTCGAACATCCGCCCGAGTGGGTCCCACAGAGCGGTCTCTTCGACCAGGCCTTCGTAGAAGGTCAGCGCCGGATGCATCGTCGTCACGAAGTCGCGGGTGTAGTCGTTGAGCACGTCGCCGAACTCGGTCTCGATCTCGCCGATCCCCTGTCCCAAGATCGCCGCGAAGTGGGCACGCGCCGCCTGCCACACGCGGTCGGTCGTCCACGGCAGCGTGACCTCGTCGACGGCCGTGCCAGCGCGCCGGAGTGCCGCGGCGACGAGATGCGTGTTGGCGACGACCTCGGGATCGACGGGCCAATCGCCCAGCGACATGCACAGGCCGATCCGCATGCCGTCGACGCCATCGAACAGGCCGGACCCACTCGGCCCGGTCGGGATCTGCGGAGGGTTGCGCAGCGAGACGTTGTCGCGCCAGTGCGGTCCGGCGATCACGTTCTCCAGAAGTGCGCAATCGGCGACCGTCCGAGCCAGTGGTCCGTCGTGGCAGTACTGGTCGAGGTGGTACGGAGCGAGTCCGGGAACCCGACCGAACGGCGGCTTGAAACCGACGACCCCGGAGAACGACGCCGGGATGCGGATCGATCCGCCGATGTCGCTGCCGGTGGCCAGCGGCGCGTAGCCGGCCGCGAGTGCCGCGGCGGATCCTCCCGACGAGCCGCCCGGCGAGAACTCGGTGTTCCACGGGTTGCGTGTCACCCCCCAAAGCGTGCTGTGGCAGAAACCGGCGCAACTGAACTCGGGTGTCGCGGTTCGCACATGGATGATGCCGCCGGCGCCCTGGATTCGTTCGATGATCGGATGGTCGTACTTGGCGACCTCGTCGACGAATGCCAGCGAGCCCTGTTTCCACGACCGCCCCGCCATGGGTTGCTCCTCCTTGGCGGCGACGGTCAGTCCCTCGAGCGGGCGCGGTGGATCACCCTTGCCGAGGTATCGCTGCTCGGCAGCGCGCGCCTCGGCGCGTGCCTCGTCGTACCGGCGATCGACCACCGCGTTCACAGTCGAGTCGTGCGTCTCGATCTGTTCGATCATGCACTCGAGGTGCTCGATCGGCGAGAGCTCGCCGCGACGGAACAGCTCCAGCGTTTGGTGTGCGGTCAGGTACGGCAGCTCGGGCATCGAGGAAGTATTGCCGAGAGACTCAGGCGACGATGTTGACCATCCGACCCGGGATGACGATCACCTTCTTCGGTGTTACGCCGGCGAGTGAGGCGATGACCTTGTCGTCAGCCAGCGCGGCAGCCTCGACACCTGACGGCTCGGTACCCGCGGCAACGGTGACGCGTCCGCGAACCTTGCCGTTGATCTGCACCGGGTACTCGACCGTTTCGGCAACGAGCAGGGCCGGGTCGGCGGTGGGGAACGGTTGATACGCCACCGACTCGGTGTGACCCAGCTTGGCCCACAGCTCCTCGGCGAGATGCGCCGCCAACGGGGCGACCATCAGCACCAAGGGCTCGGCGATGTCGCGGGGGCAGCCACCGAGCTTGGTCAGGTGGTTGTTGAGCTCGATCAGTTTGGCGATCGCGGTGTTGAACCGCAACGCCTCCATGTCGTCACGCACTCCGCTGATCGTGCGGTGCAGCAGCCGTTGGGTGTCGATCGTGGCGTCGGTGTCGAGCAGCGCCAGGTCGCCTGTTTCCTCGTCGACGACATTGCGCCACAGCCGCTGCAAGAAGCGGTACATGCCAACGACGTCGCGCGTCTCCCACGGGCGAGACGCATCGAGTGGACCCATGGCCATCTCGTAGAGGCGCAGGGTGTCGGCGCCGAAGCTCTGGCAGATGTCGTCGGGCGTGACCGCGTTCTTGAGGCTCTTGCCCATCTTGCCCCACTCGCGCGTGACCGGCAGGTCGCCATAGAAGTAGTTGCCGTCGCGCTCGACGACGTCGGTGGCCTCGACGTAGATCTCGCGCTCGTCCTTGAACGCGGCGGCCAGGATGTATCCCTGGTTGAACAGCCGGTAGTAGGGCTCCTTCGACGAGACGTGACCCAGGTCGAACAGCACCTTGTGCCAGAACCGTGAGTACAACAGGTGCAGCACGGCGTGCTCGACGCCACCGACGTACAGGTCGACGCCACCGGGATGCTCGTGGCCGTCGTGGCCCTCGGGCTGTGGGCCCATCCAGTACCGCTCGACCTCGGGGTCGACGAGTTGCTGCTCGTTGGTCGGGTCGAGGTAGCGCAGCTCGTACCAGCAACTGCCGGCCCATTGCGGCATGACGTTGGTGTCGCGCCGGTACTGCTGCGGCCCATCACCCAGATCGAGCTCGACGTGGGTCCACCACTCCAGTCGATCGAGCGGGCTCTCCGGGTTCGAGAATTCGTCGTTGGGGTCGAAGGTGCGCGGCGAGAAGCTGTCGGTCTCCGGTAGTACCAGCGGCAGCTCGCCGTCGGGAAGACCGTGCGGATTGCCGTCGGTGTCGTACACGATCGGGAACGGTTCCCCCCAGTA
>JANMNE010000310.1:0-3327 GCA_031373785.1 Ilumatobacteraceae bacterium | reverse complement strand
CGCTGCAAGGTTGGGCGTATTGCCGCGACAACGGCGATGCGTGTGCCCAGTTGGTCACGAGCAAGAACTCCATCCTCGGGCTGACCCATCAGAAGTGGCAGATGAACGAGATCAACAAGCTCATCTGGCCGGCAACGGGCGGCGTCGGCACGATCGACACCGCTGCTTGGGATCGCACCGCGAAGCTGTCGCAGGAGACCAAGAACCTCGAAGGCGGCACGGTGTTGACCAAGGCTCCCGATGCGGAAGCCTTCACCAACGACATCGTCAAGAACGCCCACACGTTGCTCGGCACGCTGGGTGTCGACATCAACGGTGCGGGCTTCACGCCGGCGACGGTCACCCTGACTGAGGGTGGCGCCTGACCCGAGTTTCGGGCTCGAGCGTTGAAGGGCGGGTCGCCTCGGCGGCCCGCCCTTCTCGCGTGGTGCCGTGGACGCCGTGGATCTTCGTCGGTCTCTGGAGCACCGGCTTCGTCGCCGCGCGCTATGCGACGACCGACACCGGTCCGCTCACGTTTCTCGCGGTACGCATGGTGCTGGCCGCCGCCGCACTGGCCGTCTTCGCGACGATCCGGGCAGCGCCGCGAGTCGACCGCCACCTGATCCCGTGGGTCGTGCTGGCCGGCCTCGGCATGCACGTGTTGTACCTCGGTGGGGTCTTCGTGGCCATCGATCGCGGGCTGCCATCGGGCGTCAGCGCGTTGATCGCCGGGTTGCACCCGGTGCTGACCGCCCTGGCCTCGCGTCGCGTGCTCGGAGAACGGCTGGTGCGTTTGCAGTGGATCGGCGTCGGGCTCGGCTTCGCCGGAGTGATCGCCGTGGTCGTGGATCGCTTGCTGACGCACTCGACCGGCGTCACCGTGATGACGATGGGTGCGTCTGCGCTGAGCGTGTTGGGCATGGCCGGCGGCACCTTGGTGCAGCGCAAGAAGTGCTCGACGATGCCGTTGCTGTGGGGCACCGTGGTGCAGTACACCAGCGCCGCCGTGGTGCTGTCTGTACTGGCCGTGACGTGGGAGCACGTCGATTTCCGCGTCACCGGCCGGTCGCTGTTCGCGCTGCTCTGGGCGGTCGTGATCTTGTCGATCGCTGCGGTGCTCTTGATGCTGTGGCTCTTGCAGCGCAGGGCGGCGTCGCAGGTCACCAGCCTGTTCTTCCTGACCCCGGCGCTGAGCGCAGTCGAGGGCGCCGTGTTGTTCGGCGAGCGACTGGGTGCCCTGGCACTTGTCGGGCTCCTGATTTCATTGCTCGGTGTCGCCTTTGTCACTCGCAAGGCGATATAACGTCTCTGCAGAGCGGGCTGGCAACGAGGCCCCCCGCATGCGGGAGGAGGTGGCCATGACGGACACCGCAGAACGCCCTGCAGGGCGTGAGGCCGAAACCATCACGCGCGTCGTCGTGAGGTTCGCCGGCGATTCAGGCGATGGCATGCAATTGACCGGAGACCGGTTCACATCGGTCAGTGCGATGTTCGGAAACGACCTGTCGACGTTGCCCGAGTACCCGGCCGAGATCCGCGCCCCAGCGGGCACGGTCAACGGCGTGTCGAGCTTCCAGATCCAGATCAGCGATCACGACATCACCACACCGGGCGACGAGCCCAGCGTGTTGATCGCCATGAACCCGGCGGCACTGAAGGCCGATCTCGGCAGGCTCGAACCACACGGCCTCCTGATCGTCAACAGCGATGCCTTCGGCGAGCGCGACCTGGCCAAGGCCGGCTACACCGCCAACCCGTTGACCGATGATTCTCTGGTCGGCTACCGCGTCGTCGAGGTGCCGATGACCTCGCTGACGCAGAAGGCCACCGAGCCGCTGGGCGTGAAACCCCGCGACGCCGAGCGTTCCAAGAACTTCTTCGCCCTGGGTCTGGTCTCGTGGCTGTACTCGCGGCCCACGCAGCCGACGATCGATTGGATCGCCGGGCGGTTCAAAGACGACCTCGTCCGGATCAGCAACGCCACCGCGTTCACAGCCGGTTTCAACTTTGGCGAGACCACCGAGCAGTTCGAGCATCGCTTCGTGGTCAAGCCGGCCCACATGCCGGCCGGCGAGTACACCAACATCAGTGGCAACGTTGCGCTCGCTTGGGGCCTGGTTGCCGCCGGCCAGTTGGCCAAGCTGCCCGTCTTCCTCGGTAGCTACCCGATCACGCCGGCCAGCGACATCCTCCACGAGCTCTCCAAGCACAAGCACTTCGGTGTGCGCACGGTGCAGGCAGAAGACGAGATCGCCGCGATCGGCATGGCATTGGGCGCGGCCTTCGCCGGTCACCTCGGTGTCACCACGACCAGTGGACCAGGGGTGGCGCTGAAGAGCGAGACCACCAGCCTGGCCGTTTCGTTGGAACTGCCGCTGCTGATCATCGATGTGCAGCGCGGCGGACCTTCGACCGGTTTGCCGACCAAGACCGAGGCTGCCGACCTCAACATTGCGATCTATGGCCGCCACGGCGAAGCCCCGCTCCCGGTCATTGCTGCGTACAGCCCGGCCCATTGTTTCGAGGTGGCGATCGAGGCAGCGCGCATCGCCTTGAAGTACCGCACGCCGGTCATCGTGCTCAGTGACGGGTACATCGCCAACGGCAGCGAGCCGTGGATGCTTCCCGACGTGGCCTCGTTGCCCGACATCTCCGTGCCCTTCGCCACCGAGTTGAACCACACCAACGACGATGGCACGAAAGAGTTCTGGCCGTACCTGCGCGACCCGGAGACGCTCGCCAGGCCGTGGGCCATTCCCGGCACGCCGAACCTCATGCACCGCGTCGGTGGCCTGGAGAAGGAAGACGGCCGCGGCGACATCAACTACACGCCGGAGAACCATCAGCGGATGGTCACCCTGCGCGCCGCCAAGATCGCCGGCATTGCCAACGACATCCCGCCGGCAGTTGCCGTCGGCGATGTGGAAGATGCCGACATCTGCGTGCTCGGTTGGGGTTCGACGTGGGCCGCGATCGACGCTGCGGTGCAGCGCACGCGGCGCCGTGGCCTGAAGGTCGCCTGGGTGCATCTCACCCACGTCAACCCGCTGCCACCGAACCTGGGTGAGGTGCTGAAGCAGTACCCGCGTGTCCTCGTGCCCGAGCTCAACCTCGGCCAGATGTGCCGGATCGTGCGGGCCAACTACCTCATCGACGCCAAGTCGATCTCCAAGGTGCAGGGCTTGCCGTTCACGTCACGAGAACTCGAAGACGCCATCGAAGGAGCGTTGAAATGAGCGACACCATCGTGCCGATCACGACCAAGAAGGACTGGACCAGCGACCAGGAGGTGCGTTGGTGCCCGGGTTGTGGTGACTACGGCATCTTGCTGGCCGTCCAGCAACT
>JANMNE010000258.1:0-9471 GCA_031373785.1 Ilumatobacteraceae bacterium | reverse complement strand
GCACAGGAGGCGTTCGGCTTCCTCGACGACGACGCACTCCGATTCATCGGCGAGAGCCTGCTCGTACCACCGTCGAAGGTCTTCGGGGTCGCCACCTTCTATCACTACTTCACGCTCAAGCCCCACGGCCAGCACACGTGCGTCGTGTGCACCGGGACCGCTTGCTACATCAATGGCGCCGGTGAGATCCTGAAGTCGATCCAGGCCGGCCTTGGTGTGAAGGCGCGCGAGACCACCGCTGACGGCAAGGTCTCGTTGTTGACCGCCCGTTGCCTGGGCGCATGCAGTCTCGCCCCGGTCGCCGTCGTCGACGGCGTGGTGGAAGGGCGGGTCAGCCCCCACGAGTTCGTGGCCAGGCTGGAGCAACTATGAGTGACACGTCCTCCGAAGCGGCGCTCGAACGGCTCCGCCGCCGGCGCGTCGTCAACGTGGACAGCGCCGAGGGCCCCGCTCGCGCGTCGGCGTATGTGTGCGAGGCCGTCAGCTGCCTGTCCATACAGTCGCACGATGTCTTGATCGGCCTGGGCGAGCAGGTCGTCGGCGCCGGCTTCACCGATGTCGCGGTGAAGCGAGTCGGTTGTCTGGGGATGTGTGCGGCGGGGCCGCTGGTACAGATCCCCGAGACCGGTCAGATGTTCGCTCATGTGCGCTCCGACGATCTCGGCGGAATCGTCGAGGCACTCGCTGCCGTCACACCAGGCTCCGCTCGCGTGGAGGAGGCACCCTTCTTCAGCCGCCAGCTGCGCATCGTCACGGAGAACTCCGGTCGAGTCGATCCCGAGAGTCTCGACGACTACGTCGAGCGCGGTGGGTTCGATGCGCTGCACACCGTGCTGACGTCGATGACGCCGGCCGAGGTGCGAGACGAGATCACCAAGAGCGGGCTGCGTGGTCGCGGCGGCGCCGGCTATCCGACCGGACTCAAGTGGCACACCGTCGCCAAGGCCAACGGTTCGACCAAGTACGTGATCTGCAACGCCGACGAGGGTGACCCGGGAGCATTCATGGACCGCAGCGTCCTGGAGAGCGACCCGTACCGCGTGCTCGAGGGAATGGCGATCGCCGCATACGCCGTCGGCGCCGGCGAGGGCTACGTCTACTGCCGGGCGGAGTACCCGCTCGCGGTCAGCAGGCTGCGAAAGGCGATCCGAGCGGCGAGCAATGCCGGCTACCTCGGTGCAGCGATTCACGACACCGACTTCGGCTTCGAGGTCGACGTGCGCCAGGGTGCCGGTGCCTTCGTGTGTGGTGAGGAGACCGCGCTCATCGCTTCGCTCGAGGGTGGCCGAGGCACGCCTCGAACACGGCCGCCATACCCCGCCGTCTCGGGCCTGTGGGCACAGCCAACGCTGATCAACAACGTCGAGACGTTCGCCAACGTCGCTCCGATCATCCGCAACGGCGGCGCCTGGTTCGCCGACATCGGTACGGCGACGAGCAACGGCACCAAGGTCTTCGCGCTCGCTGGACGAGTGGTCAACACCGGGCTGATCGAAGTACCGATGGGCACGACCCTGCGCGAGATCGTGTTCGACATCGGAGGCGGGATCGTCGACGGTCGAGCCTTCAAGGCAGTGCAGACCGGCGGTCCGTCCGGCGGCTGCATCCCTGCCGAGTTCCTCGACATGGGCGTCGACTACGAGTCGCTGATCGGCGTCGGATCGTTCATGGGATCGGGCGGGATGATCGTGATGGACGACACCTCGTGCATGGTCGATGTGGCGCGGTACTTCATGGACTTCTGTCGTGAGGAGTCCTGCGGCAAGTGCGTTCCCTGCCGGGTCGGGACGACGCAACTGTTCATGCTCCTCGACAAGATCACGCACGGGGAAGCAACGATGGACGACCTCGATCAGATGGAGCGTCTCGGCCACATGGTCCAGCGAACGAGCCTGTGCGGTCTCGGCCAGGGCGCGCCGAACCCCATCTTCAGCACCCTGCGCTACTTCCGCCACGAGTACATCGCCCACATCGTGGATCGGGTGTGTCCCGCCGGGGTGTGCACGATCGAACCGGTATCGGTGCCCGCATGACCACGGTCCACACGCTCCGCATCAATGGTGCGGAAGTCGCCGCATCCGACGGCCAGTCGATCCTCGACGTGGCCTCGGAGAACAACATCGACATTCCCACGATGTGCCACCTCGACGGGCTGTCCGACACCGGTTCGTGCCGGCTGTGCATCGTCGAGATCGCCGGCTCGAACAAGCTCACGCCGGCGTGCACAACGCTGGTCACCGAAGGGATGGAGGTGACGACCACCTCGGACCAACTCACCGAGTACCGGCGGACGATCACCGAGATGCTGTTCCTGGAGCGCAACCACATCTGCTCGGTCTGCGTCGCCAACAACCACTGCGAGTTGCAGGATCTCGCCGAGGAGTTGCAGGTCGACCACTTCGAGTTGCCGGCGATCAATCCGTCCGTCGGCATCGACGCCAGTCATCCCCTGTTCTCGATCGACCACAACCGTTGCATCATGTGCGTGCGCTGTGTTCGGGTCTGCGCCGAGATCGAGGGTGCCTTCACATGGGGTGTCATGGGCTCCGGCATCGACGAGCGGGTGGTGACCGACATGGGCACCCCGTGGGGCGAGTCGACGACGTGCACGAGTTGCGGGAAGTGCGTTCAGGTTTGCCCGACCGGCGCGCTCTTCGAGAATGGCCGTTCGATCGCCGAGGGCAGCAAGACGCGTCGCCCCTTCTTGCCGTTCGTGAAGCGCTTCGGCGAGGATGTCGAGCAGCCATGACGAAGCCGACGCTCGCAACAGTCTGGCTCGATGGATGCTCCGGCTGCCACATGTCGTTCCTCGACATGGACGAGCGCCTGTTCGACATCACCGACCGTGCCGACATCGTCTACAGCCCTCTGATCGACGCCAAGGAGTACCCGCTCGACGTCGACTTCTGCCTCGTGGAGGGAGCCGTATCGAGTGAGGACGATCTGCACAAGATCCTCCTCGTACGAGAACGAACGCGGACGCTGATCTCGTTCGGCGATTGCGCGGTCAACGCCAACGTGCCCTCGATGCGCAACCCGATCGGGCCCGAGGCGCTCTACCACCGTGCGTACATCGAGAACGTGACCGTGCAGCCGGGCATCCCGAACCAGGTCGTGCCGCGCCTGTTGCCAACCGCCAGACCAGTGAATCGAGTCGTCAAGGTCGATGTCTACCTCCCCGGGTGCCCACCGTCCGCCGATCTCATCTATCAGTCGCTCGTCGATCTGCTCGAGGGGCGTACCCCCGACACGCACGCCGCACGATTCGGCCGCTGAGGACCCCGCATGACCAAGACGATCGTCATCGACCCCGTCACCCGGATCGAAGGGCATTCGAAGATCACGATCCATCTCGACGACCAGGGCGAGGTGGCCGACGCACAGTTCCATGTCACCCAGTTCCGCGGCTTCGAGCGGATCGTGCAAGGCCGTCCGGTTCACGAGATGCCGTCGATCATGGCGCGTATCTGTGGGATCTGCCCGGTCAGCCACCTGATCGCCTCGTCGAAGGCGTGCGATCAGATCCTCGCCGTGGAACCACCACCGACCGGGGCCGACTTGCGGCGGGTGATGAACCTGGCCCAGATCGTCCAGTCGAATGCCTTGAGCTTCTTCCACCTGTCGTCGCCGGACCTCTTGTTCGGCTTCGATGCCGATCCGGCGCACCGCAACATCATCGGTGTCGCACAGGCCAACCCGCAGCTGGCTCGCGACGGTGTTGGGATCCGTCGCTTCGGCCAGCAGATCATCGAGTGGCTCGGCGGTAAACGGATCCATCCGTCGTGGATCGTGCCGGGTGGTGTCGACGCGCCGCTGCTCGAGGAGACGCGCGACCGAATCCTGTCGACGATCCCCGAGGCGATCGCCGCGATCGAGCGGGCGCTGGCGTGGTACAAGTCGTCGATCCTGCAGTGGGCCGACGAGGCAGCATCGTTCGGCGACTTCAGGTCCGCGTACATGGGGCTGGTCGACGACGACGGCAACGTCGATCACTACGGCGGGTCACTGCGAGTCATGGATGCCGACGGCAACCTGCTGGCCGACCGCATCGATCCGACCACGTACACCGACTACCTCGGCGAGGCTGCCGAGCCGTGGACCTACCTGAAGTCGACCTACTGGAAGGCCCTCGGCTATCCCGATGGCGTCTATCGGGTGGGCCCGTTGGCGCGGGTGATCGTCGCCGACCAGATGGGAACGCCGCGCGCCGACGCCGAGCTCGACGAGTTCCGCCAGCGACTGGGGCGCGTTCCGAGTAGCTCGTTCCACTACCACTACGCCCGGCTGATCGACGCCCTGTACGCGGCGGAGCGGATCGAGGAGTTGCTCCGTGGTCCCGACATCTTGGCGCCGCGCGTTCGCTCGTTTGCCGGGATCAACAGCAACGAGGGGATCGGGGTGTCGGAGGCGCCTCGCGGCACGCTGTTGCACCACTACCGCGTCGACTCCGACGGGATCGTCGAGTGGGCGAACCTGGTGATCGCCACCGGCCACAACAACCTGGCGATGAACCGCAGCGTGCTGCAGGTCGCCAAGCGGTACGTCAAGAGCGCACAGCTGACCGAGCCGATGCTGAATCGCGTCGAGGCGGTCATTCGCTGCTACGACCCGTGTCTGTCGTGCTCGACGCACGCACTCGGCGCGATGGCGCTCCACGTCCAGCTCCTCGCCCCGTCGGGAGCGGTGCTGGACGAGCTCGTGCGGTGACCGGCCACGTCGTCGTGGTCGGCTACGGCAATGCCTTGCGTTGCGATGACGGCCTCGGTTGGCACGCCGCCGAGGGTCTTGCCGACGATCCGCGCATGGACGGAGTCGAGGTGCTCCAACGCCACCAACTGGCGCCCGAGCTGGCCCTCGACATCAGTGCCGCAAGCCTGGTCGTTCTCATCGATGCGAGCAGCCGGCTGCGGCCGGGCGAGATCAGTGTCGAGCGCGTCGAACCAGCGGTGAATGAGAGGCCAGGCGGGTCGCATCACCTCACCCCAGCGACCCTCGTCGCGCTGTCTCGCGAGCTGTACGGCCGCGCCGCTGACGTGTTCATCGTGAGCTGCGGGGTGCACTCGTTGGAGATCGGCGAGCACCTGTCGTCGGTGGTCGACGCTGCGTTGCCGAAGTTGGTCGACACCGTGGCAGACCTCGTCGTGTCGCGTGAGAAACTCGGCTCGTGACCGGTTGGTGGGCGAACCGCCGAGACGAGCGGTGGGCCGCCAGATATGCGCGCAGCCAAGTCAGAGCCGACCGCATAGCCCGCCAGGGCACCGTTGACTGGCCGCCTCCAGTCCCGGCGGTCTCGACGCCGACCGCACCTGACGGAGCCAGCCTTCGGCTCTGTCTCATCGGTCCCGGTGAACCAACGGGAGACCGCGAGTACCCGTTCATCATCCTCGGGTATCTCGGCGCACTCTTCGTTCGAGACTGGTCCCCGAAGACCGACAACGAGCAGTGGATCGTCGTCGTGCAGCGCCAGCGCGGCCCCTGGCGCGGCTTCGACACGATCCATCGCGCCTCGTTCACCAAACCGGCGGACGCCGCTGCCCACCTCGAGTCGCTCCGCCACCGGATCGAGGCTGGCGAAGTGATCCCGACCACACCCGAGATGGGATGATGCTGTCGCTCCGGTCGACGAGCTCGTGGCGGTCGAGACCGACGACTGGTTCGACGCGTTCTACCGGCAGCAGCGAACCGGGATGGTCCGCTTGGCGTTCGTTCTCGTCGATGACCGCGAGGTCGCCGAAGATATCGTCCAGACAGCGTTTGCGCGTGTGTATCAGCCGACATGAGTGAGGTCGCCGCCAGCGCACTCCTGGTGCGCTTGGGCATCGCCGCCGAGGCCCAGGTTGCCACCTTCAAGCCGAACGGCTGCCCCGCCCGGCCGTGTTTGGAACCAGAAGCGCCGTTCGGATGCGCCTCGACGCCCGAGACGGAGCGAAGTTCTGCGTCGTTCTTATGCGTCCCAGCCGGCATTTTCGGGCGAGGGCACGCCGACGATGATCGATCGGTCTTATGCGGTATGCCCGCCGCAATGTTGATGGAAGTGGTTGCGCGGGGTCGACTAGGTCGGCGTAGCGACGTTGAGTCCCGTCGACCCGGCCGCCGGTGATGCTCGTGTGCGACGGATACGTCGATCGCCTTGCGCGAGAATGCGGCTCCGAGCCGGTGGAGAAGCTGCCGCTTCCGAGTTCGTCAAGTGATCTACGTGCTGGAGGCGAAATGCTGGGCTCAAAGTATGAGTTGGGTGCACCCTCGGCGGTAGCGACTTGACAGAACACATGGATCGAATGGCGTGCATGCACGATTGTCTGGATGCATGTCTCTCAAACTCGTCCAAGAGGACGCGGCGTCCTACCGGTGAACTTTGCGCAATCCCGGCTTCGGTGAGGACCTCACGGGGCTGAACCAGCGTGGCTCGTTGGGTCGTTTGGGAGTTGGCGGGCGAACTCGAAGAGTTCATCGACCAGCTCGTCGAGGTCGACGGGGTCGGACGGTTCTCGATCGAGCAGGAAGCCAACTCCGGCGAGTCTGTTCTCCATCATTTCTGCTGTCCCTCCGCTATCTGTTTGGACCACCGATCGGCGGAACCGGTTCGCCAGGTCTGGGTTGGACAATCGTTCGAGAACGACAGCTGTTGCAGACGCACCCCACCACCGCAACGTCGTGAGGTTGGCGTCGCGTAGCCAGCGCCACGGAGCGGTCAAGTCTGAGGAGCTGATCTCGTGGCCTGACAATGCGAGGGCCACGAGTCGATACCAGGACACCATCGTTTCGAACCAGCGCTTGGGTTCTCTTGGATCAACGGTGAGGGCCTCGGTGTACCATCTCGCCGCCGCAGCCCAGTCGTGAGCGCTCCAGGCAATGTGTCCGCGGACCTCCGCCGCCATCGCCAGTCCGGTACGGCTCTGCGAGTCCTTGATCAATGCCTCGAACGACGGTAAGTGCTCGGCGGCCAGATCCGGTCGTGCTATGGCGAGGTTGCACATGACGGCCCACTCGGTATGGCATCGCGTCGCGACCGGAGCTCCCCGCAGCTGCTGCAGGCTGGCGAGAAGGTCCTCAGGGCGCGTGCCGGACTCGGCGTCACCCTCGATGAAGATATGAGGGGCATAGAAGAAGAAGTGGGCGGGAGCGCGCCAGCCCGAATCGATCATCTCCCACGCTCTGCGGTTCTGGTCGCTGACCGATAGGTCCCCCTCTGTATCGATGAGAAATGACAGCTCGTCGAGAGACTCCGGTTCGTCATCGCCGGCACGGACAGCGTCAGCGATCAATTTCCCCAACTCCTCTTGTTCTCGCTCGCAGTCCGACAACCCGAACGAGGCAACACTGAGGGCGCCGCCCAGATCGTGGTGATCGATGAACCATGTACACGCGACCAGGCAATCCGGCACCAGCAGTGCAATGTGCTGCCGCGCTGCGATCTCGGTGGGTCCCATGGTGGCGAGTGACAGTGCATTGATCCTGCTGGCAATGTGGCGTGCGTGCCGCTCTCGTGTGTCGTCGGCGAAGCCATCGTGTTCCAGATGTTCGCGTCCGTAGGCTCGCATCGTCTCGAGCAGGTGGTAGCGGGACGTGCCGTCGGGTCGGGTGGTGCGCTGGACCAGTGACCGATCGACGAGGCGGGGTACGACGTCGACAACATCGAGGTCGGAGACGGGATGGCCGCCTGCCACGGCTCTTGCCGCGACGAGATCGAATCCGGCCGGGAAGACGGAGAGCCGATCGAAGACGGTTCGTTCTGTCGCCGTGCACAACTCATACGACCAGTCGACGGTGCCGCGCATTGTCTGGTGACGTTCGATTCGTGCTCGCCGACCGCCGACGAGCAGACGGAAGCGTTGGTCGAGGTCGGCGGCGAGCTCGACCGGGCTGATTGCCCGGACCCGCGATGCCGCCAGTTCGATCGCTAGCGGAAGCCGGTCGAGTCGTTCGCACAATTCGCTGATCGCAGCCGACTGCACGGCGTCGATGATCAGATCGGGAGCCTCGGACCTGGCCCGTTCCATGAACAACCGCTCGGCGTCGGCGAGCGGTAGCGTCGGCACCGGAACCAATCGTTCCCCGGTCACCATCAACGGTTCGCGACTGGTCGCCAGGATCGTGACGGTTGGGCACGCCCGTACGATCATTTCGATCGCTTCCCCGGCGGCGGTCAGCACGTGTTCACAGTTGTCGACGACCACCAACAGCCGCTTTCGCTTCAGTGCCGAAACAATTCCGCCGATCACGGTACCTTCGCTCGCCGCCCTCAGACCCAGACCGGCCGCAAAAGCGAACTCGACAGCACCACCGACGGCCACCGTTGCCAACTCGACGAACCAGCAGCCGTCGGGAAAGATCGGTGCAGCCGCGGCGGCAGCTTCGATGGACAGCCTCGTCTTGCCCGCACCACCCGCTCCGAGGAGCGTCACCACCCGATGACCACCGAACTCGGTCAGCAGACCGGCGATCTCGTCCTGGCGTCCGACGAACTCGTTGACCTCCGTCGGGATGTTCCCAGCCCGCTCCCGCTCTGCCCGCAGCGCCGGGAACTCTCCGCTACCGAGTTGGAACAATCGAACCGAAGAAGCGATGCCCTTCAGGCGATACTCGCCGAGGTCAGTCATCTCGAGTTCGGCAGCCAATTCGGCACTGGCTCCTGACAGCAGGACCTGGCCACCGTGGCCGGCGTCCATCACCCGCGCCGCCCGGTTCAGGGTCGGCCCGAAGTAGTCGCCATGGCGCAACTCCGCTTCCCCGGAGTGCACCCCCATCCGCACCGGCAGTTCCAAGAGTTGCTGGGACTTCCGAGCGGCAACTACCGCCTTGCTCGCCGAGGTGAACACTGCGCAGATGCCGTCGCCGGTGTGTTTGAACACCCATCCATCGCACGACTCGACTGCGTCGCGGATCACCTGATCATGTGCCGCCAGCGCTGCCGACATCGCCACCGTGTCGCGCTGCCACCGCTCGGTCGAACCCTCGACATCGGTGAACAAGAACGTCACCGTGCCCGTCGGCAAATCGACCGGTTTCTTGCTTTCGACGTCACGCTCGGGGTCCAAGCCTCCAAGAATGCTCGCCTCCAGTTCGCGAAGCTCCGACGTCGGTTCAACTCCCACGTCTTCGCGCAAATGTGTCCGAAACCGCTGGAAGGCACGCAACGCTTCGGTCACCCGCCCATCGGCCGCCAAGGCCCTCATCAGCAATCCACCCGGACGCTCGCGATAGCGCATTCCGGCGAGCTGTGGCTCGACGAGCGACACCGCCTGCTCGAAGCGACCCAACTCGATCAACGTCTCGGCAAGATCCTCGGTGGCCAATGCACGCAGCTCGTCCAGCCGTGTCGCCACTCCTTGCGCCCACGGCTCATCGGCGAACTCGGCAAACGCCTCACCCCGCCACAAGTCGAGAGCGCGACTCAACGCGTCACGACGGTCCTGCAGCCCCATCGTTCGTGCGGCGTCGGTGAGCTGCTCGAACCGGACCGAATCGAGC
>JANMNE010000238.1:0-5892 GCA_031373785.1 Ilumatobacteraceae bacterium | reverse complement strand
GTGATCCGGGCCTCGGCGGGGGCCGGCTCACCTTGCAGGTTCTTGCGCATCTGGTAGAAGTTGACGAAATACTCGATGCCGGCTCCGGCGATCTCCCAGGCCTTGTCGGTCGTGTCGGCCACGCAGACCGGGACCATCACCGAGATCTGGTAGTCGGCAGGTTTGCGACCGCACGCCTGCAGCGCCGCGTCATAGCCGGCGTTGAATGGGGCGATCAGGTGCATTCCGCGCTCGGCGGCGCGCGCCAGGTTCTTCGGCCCCATGCCGCCCCACCACATCGGGAGCGGTTGCTGCACCGGCTTGGTCGTGAAGGTCATGTCGGGGATGTCGTAGAAGCGGCCGGTGTGACTGAACATGCCGGTCTCGGCGAATGCCCGCTGGATCCAATCGACCATCTCCCACGAGCGTTGGTTCATCTCCGCCGGATCCTTGCCGAAGCTGATGAACTCCTCGTACTGCGAGCCGGGGCCCACGCCGAGGTCGAAGCGCCCGTTCGACAAGATGTCAGCGATCGCGGCATCCTCGGCGACGCGTATGGGGTCATGGAAGGGCAGTAGCACCACGGATGTGCCGACGCGGATCTTCTCCGTCCGTGCCGCAACCGCGGTGGCCACCATCATCGGCGAGCCCGTCCACTGGCACTCACGGAAGTGATGTTCGCCGTACCACGTCGACGTGAACCCGAGCTCCTCGGCGAGCACGGCATCGCTGATGTAGTCGGCATACACGTCTTGCAAGGCGTATGCGGCATCCGGATGGTTGCGGACCCCGTTCACGAGAGCGTATTGCACAATGCACTCCTTCCGTCAGCGATTCTGCAGCATGTTCTAGCACTTTGGCGAAGTGCTGCGAGCACTAGACGAAGTTGCAGGACACCGAGCCGAGTGGGCCGTAGTCGGCCAGGAAATGATCACCCGGACGCGCGGCGACCGCTCTCGTGAACGACCCGGCCAGGATGATCTGACCGGCCTCGATCGACAGCCCGTAGGGAGCGATCCGCCGGGCGACCCAGGCGATGCCGTTCGCCGGGTGATCCAACACCCCGGCGGCCAGGCCGGTCTCTTCGACCACGCCGTTGCAGGAGAAGATCGCGCCGATCCACCGCATGTCGACGTCGGCGGGCTTGACTCGCTCGCCACCGAGGATGACGCCCGCGTCGGCCGCATTGTCGGCAATGGTGTCGACAATCGTTCGGGCCCGCTTGGTGACCGGATGGACGCGATAGCTGCGTGCGTCGATCAGCTCGAGCGCCGGCTGGATGTAGTCGGTCGCCGCCATGACCTCGTCGACGGTGACGGTGTCGCCGCTGAGCCGCTGCCCGATGACGAAGGCCACCTCGACCTCGAGCTTGGGATCGACGAAGTCGGCGTGACGCAGTTCCACGCCACTCGGCATGACCATGTAGTCGAGCAGCGCCCCGAAGTCGGGCTCGTCGATCTGCATCTGCTGTTGCATCGCACGCGAGGTAAGGCCGATCTTGCGGCCGACGAGCTTGGACCCGTCGGCGATCTGCAGGTCGACCCATGCTTGCTGCACGGCGTAGGCATCGTCGATGGTGAGGTCGGGGTATTCGACCGTGATCGGGTCGATCGACGCCACCTCGCGTCGGGCGCGCTCGTGTCGCTGGGCGAGGTCGAGTGCGAGCTCGGGCGTGATCATCGGGTCACGCCATGCCCATCCGCTCCGACGGTGATGCGCTGCTCGTCGCTCTTGCGCTCCCGAATCGGTTGTAGGTTGCCATCGAGGTCGAGCACGCGGCTGGCTTCTTCGTACCACCGCGGCACGATTGGGTTGGCCCAGAAGTCGCGACGTCGCTGATCGTTGACGCTCCACCGCAGCGGTTGGTGACCAGGATCGCCGGTGAAGTAGTCGGTCGTGTAGATCTCGACCCGGTGCCCATCGGGGTCACGCAGGTAGAGGTAGAACGCGTTCGACACACCATGCCGGCCCGGCCCGCGCTCGATGTGGTGGAACTCGTTCGTCGCACCCAGGGTGTCGGCGAGGCTGAGTATGTGATGGGCCTCCGGGCACGCAAATGCCAGGTGGTGCAACCTCGGCGACGAGCCCTGCGTCGAGGCGATGTCGTGCACCGTCTGCTTGCGGAACATCCACGTCGCATACAGCGTGCCGTCGTCGTCCTCGATGGTCTCCGACAGCCCGAACCCCAGCGCGGTGTACCACTCGTAGAAGGCCCGCACATCGTCGGTGACCAGGTTGATGTGGTCGAGACGGTTGATGCTCGGAGAGTGGCGAAGGTCGTAACGCTGGTGGTGGTGACCGGTCCACTCGATCTCGTGGAAGTACTCGACGACGAAGCCGAACGGATCCTGCACACGCACCGTCGGGCCCACGCCGCGAGTTGCGCCGGCCGGATAACGGCGGACCTCGCAACCGCGATCGGTGTGGAACAACGCTGCCGCGTCGAGGTCGTCGGGTGTGCGCACGCGAAAGGCGAACCGCGAGCACGCCGGCTCGGTGCCGAGCCGCAGGATGAGGCTGTGGTGCACGAACTCTTCGTGGCCACGGAGGTAGACCGCGTCGTCGTCTTCGGAACTGATCACGAATCCGAGTCGATCGACCCAAAAATGCTTGCTGGCGCCGAGATCGGTGACGATCAGTTCTGCATACGCAGATCGAACGATGTCGGGAGGAGCTGAAGTGGGCATCGACACGATCGTAGGCGGCGGTGCCGTCTAGCGTGCGTTGGAACGACTCTGTACTGGGGGTACACATGCCGGCTCGATCTGGGGAACAGTTCCTGAAGGGGCTTCGCGCCCGCAACCGTGAGGTGTGGCTCGGCGACGAACGCGTCGACGACGTCACGACGCATCCCCAACTCGAGGGTGCAGCCCACAGCTTGGCCAGGGTCTTCGACATCCAGCAAGAGTTCGCCGACGAGTGCCTGATGCCCGATCCCGAGACCGGCGAGGCAATCAACGTCAGTCACATGATCCCGCGTTCGATCGATGACCTGAAGCGTCGCCATCGCGGGCTGCGACGCATCGCCGAATCGACGGTCGGGATCATGGGCCGCACGCCCGACTACATGAACGTCACGTTCGCGGGGTTCGCCGGCGAGCGTGGGGCATGGCTCGGCCCGGAGGGCAAGAACGAGCAAGGTCACGACAACCTTCGCAACTACCAGAAGATGATTGCCCGCGAGGACCTGTCGCTGACCCACACGATCGTGCATCCGACGATCGACCGCGTGAAAGACGCATCGTTCGCCGGCAATCCGGTCCCGTTGCACAAGGTCGGCGAGACCTCCACCGGCATCATCGTACGGGGCGCGCGAATCCTCGCAACGCTGGCCCCGTTCGCCGACGAGACTGCGATCTATCCGGGGCTTCCGCTGCCCGCTGACGCGTCGAGCGACTACGCGTTGAGCTTCGCACTGCCGATGGACACGCCAGGGCTCATCTTCATGTGCCGTGACAGTGCGGCGACAGTGCGGTCGAACTCGTTCGACCATCCGTTGTCATCGAGGTTCGACGAGCAGGACGCGTTCACGATCTTCGACGATGTCGAGGTGCCGTTCGATCGGGTCTTCATCAACGGAGACATCGATGTGTACAACTCGGTGATGGGGCCGACGGCGTGGTGGGCCAACATCATGCAGCAGACCACGATTCGGGCGCTCACCAAGTTGGAGTTCGCCTACGGCCTGGCGCTGCGAATGGCCGAGGCGGTCAACGACAACTCGGCTCCGACGATCGAGATGCTGGGCGAACTGTCGTGCTACGTCGAGGTCACCCGCAGCGCGATCTTGCTGTCGGAGGAACACGCCTATGACCGGGGTGACGGGGTGATCTTCCCCGACGGCCGCCCGATGCACCCCATGCGTGCGCTGCTTGCGGCGTGGTACCCACGGGTGCGTGAGATCCTGATGCTGATCGGCAGCCACAACCTGTTGGCGACGCCCAGCCAAGCGATGTTCAACGACGTCCGGCTGCGCCCGCTGATCGAGGAATTCGTGCACGGTGCCAACGGCATGGATGCCGAGCGTCGGGCCAGCATCTACCGGCTGGCATGGGACTTCATCGGCTCGGCGCTGGGCTCACGCAACGAGCTGTACGAGCGCAACTACCTCGGGTCGGCGAAGACGACCCGCACGCATCACACGCTCCTGTACTCCGACCGCGAGACGGCCACGGCGCTGGTCGAGACGATGCTGGGTCGGTTGCCGGCTGGGGCGAACGCCACGTAGTTGGTGTCGTCGACCAATGCTTCTGGTCCGTCCAGCGGCAGGTTCTCGAAGTGGTTGAGCGCTGCGTTGACATCGCCCGACCACACCTCGTCGGGCAGGTTGTACAAGCACTCGATGCCGTTGCCGTCGGGATCTTCGATGTACGCGCTGTGGGTCATGCCATGGTTGCCGCGAACGCGAAACTCCACGCCCTGTGACTTCATGTAGGCGATCTGGTCGAGCCACGACTCGCGGCTCGGGTAGCAGACGGCGATGTGGTCGACACCGGGGGTCGAGCCGAACATCTGCCACGGGGTCTCCGGTGGGGGAGCACTGGCCGGGTCTTGCAGCTCGGCCAACGCCAGGTCGTGATGGCGCTCCGCGCTACCGCGGTAGAACCGCATCTTGTAGTCCGGGAACTTGTCGCGTTCGAGCTCGGCACACTGCTCGAACCCGAGAATGCGGGTGTAGAAGTCGTGGGCGACTTCGAGGTCGCGGACGCGCAGCACGAGGTGTTGAATGTACGCGCCACTCGACGGTCGGACTGGGCCACCTGCCTGCTCTGACATGTGCAACCTCCTAGCGATCAGTAACTGGACTCTAGCGATAGTTCGGGAACGAAGGATAGTCGGTCGTTCTGTACGGAGGAACGTTGATCTGGTCGGCGCGGTGGCGCCTGTGATAGCAACGCGTCGCACGTTGTCGTCAACACACCCTGGGGGATCACGATGGCCAAAGAAGGCGCACTCGACGAACTGTTGGCCGAGGTGATGTCACGCTACGACAACTCCCCGAACCCGCGTCTGAAGGAAGTGACGACCGCGGCCATTCGTCACCTGCACGCCTTTGCCCGCGAAGTCAACCTGACCCGCGAGGAATGGTTCGCGGGGATCATGTTCCTGACCCAATGCGGGAAGATCAGTGACGAGGTGCGTCAGGAGTTCATCTTGTTGTCCGACACCACCGGCGTCTCGACGCTGGTCGAGATGATGGCGTACGACGCCAGCGCGTCCAGCCTCACCGACAACACCGTGCTCGGTCCGTTCCACGCAGCCGGCGCACCGGATCGAGCCTTCGGCGAGTCGATGCTCGACGATCCCGACGACGGCGATCGCGTGGTCGTGCGCGGCAAGATCAGCGATGTCGGCGGCAAGCCCGTCGAGGGAGTGGTCCTCGACTGCTGGCAGAACGCCAGCAACATGTTCTACGCGGTGCAACAGCCGGGCATCCAGAGCGAGTTCAACCTGCGCGGTATCTACCACTCGCAACCGGATGGAACGTTCGAGATCCGCAGCATCCGCCCCGTGCCGTACCCGATCCCCAGCGATGGCCCGGCTGGTGACCTGTTGAAGAAGAACGGCCGCAACTGGTGGCGCCCCGGCCACCTCCACATCTGGGCCCGGCACCCCGACTACAAGGACTTGATCACGCACGTCTTCGATGTCGAGAGCGACTTCCTTGATGGCGACGCCGTGTTCGGGGTGCAGCGCAGCCTGATCCGCGAGTTCAACCCCGACGAGGCCGGCGAGTTGGCGACGACCTTCGACATCGTCCTCGACCGCGTTTAGCAGGCTGCTGAAAAACTCGCTCCGCTCCGCGGCTGCCAGATCGGCCGGCCTCTGTGTTCGCTTCTGAGCGACGATCTCGTCTCGGCTGGCATCAAGAGGCGGGCGATTCGAGGGCCGTTTCGAACGCACTTTCCTTTT
>JANMNE010000176.1:0-7324 GCA_031373785.1 Ilumatobacteraceae bacterium | reverse complement strand
ACAGCCTGACGGTGCCACCGGAGCAACGAGCCAGCCAGGCAGTTCTGTCGCGTTCGAGTTCTGTGTCAGCTCACTGAATGGCCCAGTCGTTCTGTGAGCTGACACAGACGGGAAAGCACGACC
The DNA here is from genome assembly GCA_031373785.1 of Ilumatobacteraceae bacterium. GTDB lineage: Bacteria > Actinomycetota > Acidimicrobiia > Acidimicrobiales > Ilumatobacteraceae > JAENVT01. The sequence continues at coordinate 7,201 of JANMNE010000176.1, read as the reverse complement.
GTGAAAGGCCGATTTGGCCTAGGCAGGTCAATCTGCGCAAAGGACTGACCTCTCAATCACAACATGATGGGGGTTGTGTCGGCTGCTGTGATCTACTACCTTTACATTCGTGGTGAATGTAAAGAATCGTAGGCGAGGGGCCACTCGTATCAGTTCCAAGAACCAGATCACGATCCCCGCCGACGCCCTGCGAGCGGCGGGGCTCGAGATCGGTGAACGCGTCGTTGCCCACGCCGATGGGCCAGGACGAGTCGTGCTCGAGCGCGAACACGACGTGCTCGCCGAGTTCGCCGGCGCAATGACAGGCGTCTACTCGACTAACGAACTCGACGAGTTGCGCGCCGAGTGGCACTGATCCACCTCGACGCCGGCGTCGTCATCGGCTTCCTCGACGGCAACGACGTGCACCACCGGGCGGCACACACGATGCTGGCCGCCGCGCTGCGCGACGGCGACCGCCTCGCAATGGCATCCGCGGCGTTCGCCGAGTGTCTCGTGGGCCCAGCTCGCCGTGGCAACGCCGAGATCGAAACCGTGCGAGCGTTGTTCGACCGCCTCCCGATCGCCGTCATCGAACTGGACCTCGAAACCGCAGTCGTTGCCGCACGACTGCGCGCAGCCCATCGCACGCTCCGTCTTCCCGATGCGCTCGTTATCGCGACAGCGATCGAGCAAGCCGCCGACCAACTCGTGATCACCGACCGCAAGTGGCCGGCAGCTCGATCGCTCAAGCTGAAGGCAGTGGTCAAGCACCTCTGATCGACTCAACGCACGGGCGATGCGGCGACGCCTGAGCCGAGCGCGATGACGGCGAGCCAGGTGATGGCGGCGGCGTTCACAACCAGCAGCAGCCACGGGTTCAACGGTGGATGCCACGCCGCATGGCGCAGGGTGAGCGAGCCGTCGAGGCCCACCATGTACCGGCGGAGGGTGTGCCACAACGTCAGCACCTCCGCGGCCGAGGCAGCGATCACGATCGCCCGCATCACCGAACGCCGCGGCGCGGTGCACGCCGCGGCGATCAGCACGCCGCCCATCGCGAACGGGATCGAATAGCGACCCTGCCAGATCTCGCCGATGCGGCGGTGGCCGATGACCTCGACCAGCGTCGGTAGCAGCAGCGCGGCGACGATCCATCGTGCGTGCCACCAACGGTCGGTCGAACGGGTTGCGATCCAGTAAACGGCAAACGCCAGTCCGACGATCCAGACGAGTTGCGCGGCAGGTGGCGCGAAGAACTCGTTCCATCCCAACGCACCGACGGTCTGGTGCGCGGTCAACGGGATCCCCTCCACCGAGCGGCGAACGGCAGTGATCAGTGTGTCGGAGTCCGCGGTGCGACGGTCGCTGACCACGAGATCGGCCCACCGACTCCACGCGAGCGTGGCGACACCGGCGATGGCGAGCGGCCAGGCGACCGTCGCCACGTGCCGGCGGCGAATCGGTCGCGGCACCGTCGACGCGACGACCAAGGCCACGACGGCCAGGTCGACGAACGCGGCCGGGCGCAACAACAGACAGATCCCGAGCGGAACGGCGACGCGTGCCAACGACGCCTGACGATCGTCACCGTGGAACCGACCGACCGCCTCGACGAGCGCGAGTGCGACGAGCGCGATCTCGATGCCGCTGGTGCCGACCACACCGATCAGGAACCACGCCGACGGCATGATCGAGGCGAGCAGCCACGCCGCGCCGGCATACCGCCGAGCCCGCGCCAACGCATACCCGAGGACTCCCGCGCACAGCAGGACCGCGGCCATCCGGTACGCCAGCACGCGTCGACCGTTCGACAGCAGGCGGGCGGTGGCGCCGACCATCACGTAGTACCAGGGCGGAGAACCACCAGCCGATGTCGCCGCGGCGACCAGTGTCGTGCTGCGCGCGGCGACGGCACACGAGGCGTCGGTGAACTCCGCATGCCGGAAGCAGGCCGGGTCTCCCGATGCGAGCGCGATCGGCACCGAGACCTGCCGGTACCCGGGCTCGAGCCCCTCGACCGGCTGGCCCAAAAGGTCGCCGTGTGCAGCCGCGGCGGCGCGGATGACATGGGCCGGTTCGTCGGGCCCGCCGTAGCGGGCGATCGAAAAGGCCCACGTGCACCCGATGATTGCGAAGGCAGTCGTCGCCGCGAGCCAGATCAGCGACCGACTTTCGTCGCCCGGGCGACTCACCTCGGTAAGGTCGTGGTCGTGGTGGAACCGACCGAACCGACCGAGTCACCCGAGTCGCCCGAGTCACCCGAGGCGAAGCGGCGCTCGCGCACGACGCTGATCGCCGTGACGGCCGGCGTGGTCGTGGCTGGTGCGTTGGTGGCATATGGGTTCTCGCGCTCGGACGACGACCGCGACTCGAACACGCCGCCGACGATCGGGGTCATCCAGGCACCAGCGCAGGTGGCGACGACGCAAGGTCCTGCCGTCCCGCCCGGCTCCGCTCCGGTCACGGCCGACCTGCCGTTGGTCCCGGCAGGCACCGCGGACGTTGCGTTTCCGCCGGTGTCGAGCGACATCGTGGTGCCGTAGGGCTCAGCCGACCGGTCGATCCTGCTTGTCCTTCTTGGCAGCCTTGGCCGCCTTCTTCCACTCGCGGACCTTGCCGAGCGACGCCGGGTCGGTGATGTCGGCAACGCTGCGCGGCGAGTCGTCGCCGAACTTGCCGGCTGCTTCTTGCCAACCCTTCGGCCGAACCCTGAATCGCTTGCCGAGGATCGCCACGAAGATCTTGGCCTTCTCGTCGCCATAGCCGGGCAGCGTGCGCAACCGGTCGTACAACTCCTCGCCGCTCTTCACTCCCACCCACACCCCTTCGCCGCGGCCGTCGTAGTGCTCGACCAGCGCCGTGCAGACGTCGTGGATGCGGCGGCCCATCGACGCAGGGAAGCGGTGAATCGCCGGCTTCGCGCAGCACACGGCAACGAACGCCTCTTGATCCATCGCGGCGATCTTCGAGGCGTCGAGATGACCGAGTCGATCGTGCAACGTTGCCGGGCCGGTGAACGCCCACTCCATTGGTACCTGCTGGTCGAGCAACATGCCGATCAGCACGGCTGTGCCATCGGTGTTGAGGAGCTGATCGGCGGCGGCGTTGCCCGTGATGAACATGGTTCCGGTCATGCAACGAACGCTAGTGAACGCGTCGTGTGATCTGATGGCCAGGTGATCGCCGTCGTCATCGTCACGTTCTCGGCAGAGGTGGCAATGCTCGACGCCTGCGTGGACTCCGTGCTGGCCGCTGGTGGCGCCGATCGGGTGATCGTCGTCGACAACGGGGGCGGGGCGATCGTCGACTCGAACGTCGACCTGGTGCGCCCGGCCCGGAACCTCGGATTCGGAGGCGGTGCCAACGCCGGCTTCCGGCGCGCCTCGGAACTCGGGGCCACGTACATCGCTTTGCTCAACGACGACATCGAGGTCGACGCGGGGTGGCTGCGGCCGCTCGTTGCAGCGTTGGACAACGACCCGGCGTGCGGGGCGGTGCAACCCAAGTTGTTGCTGGCCGGCACCGACCCGCCGCGCATCAACAGCCTGGGCGTCGCCATCGGAGGCGATGGCGCGGGAACCGACATCGGGTACAACGAGGTCGACGGACCACCGTTCGCGACCGATCGCCCGATCGATGCATTCACCGGCGGCGCCGTGTTGTTCCGCGCCCAGTTCCTACAGGCAACCGCCGGGTTCGACGAGTCGTACTTCTTGTACTACGAGGATGTCGATCTCGCCTACCGGGGCGCCGAATCGGGTTGGACCTACCGCTGCGTGCCGGCGAGCACGGTGTGGCACCGAGTCAGTGCGTCCACATCGCAGCTCGGTGATACCGCGCGGTATTTGCAGGAGCGCAACCGGTTGCGTTTCGCGCTCCGGTTCGGCGACGTCGGCACGGTCACCCGTGCGCTGTGGCTGTCGATCCGGCGTTTGCGGTGGAGCCCGCGACGCACCCATGCCCGAGCCCTGTTGGCCGGCATAGGCCTGGCCCCGGCCGCAATCCGCGCTCGCCGCCGCGCTCGCTGACACCTCCTTTTGCCGTCTGAGCTGCGGAAGGGGTCGCGGTAGGTGACCCCTGTGTCAAGAGTTCGTCTGTTGTCCGACGCTGCGTCCGCAATCAGGACGTAGTGCCCTCAAGTCCATCTCCCCACTGGCCGACTCCTATATCGAAGGGTTGACCGGTGCGTCAGGGGAGAAGGGGCTGAGGAAGGCAAGCGAGATGCACAAGAAGAAGAGCAGGAAGCGAATCGCAGTCCTGGGAATCGGGATCGGCATCGCCGCTGCGACTCTCATCTCATCCAGCGTCGTCGCAGCCAATCCCCAACCCAGTTTCATCCCCCCGACCGCAAGCTGGTTGACGACCGTCAACTACTTCCGGGCGATGGCAGGCGTCGGCCCCGTGGTCGAAGATGCCTCGATGTCGGCCGGTGCGGTCCAACACTCCTGCTACATGCTGTACAACGGCATCAGCCACGACGAGACACCCGGCCAGCCCGGCTACACACCCGAGGGTGATGTTGCGGGTAACAGCGGCAACGTGGCCGTCTCGAGCCAGATCGGCACCAGCGCCCGCAGCCACATCGAACTGTGGATGAGCGGGCCCTTCCACGCGATCGGCGTGCTGCGTCCCAACCTGCAGTCGACCGGTTTCGGCAAGTGCGACTTGAGCTCCACGCCGGTGTGGCACTCCGGTGCCACCCTCGACGTGATCCGCGGCCTGGCCTCCGCACCTCGCCCCGCCACCCCGATCGTGTTCCCCGGGAACGGCACCACGACCAGTCTCAACCGCTTCGTCACGGAGTCACCGAGCCCGATGACCTACTGCGGGTGGACCGGCTCGGCCGGGCTGCCGCTGATCGCGATGATGCCTGAAGCTGCAACCAACCCGACCGCTTCACTGATCGGTCCCAACGGTCAGCCCATCGAGGTCTGCGTCCTGTCGGCCGCCAACACCAGCGGCGTCGCCATGCAGATCCTGCAGGGCGACAACGGCGTCATCGTCGTGCCCCGCACGGTGCTCGCCGACGGGACCTACAGCGTCGCTGTCGGTACCGCCTCGAACGGCGTCAACTGGAGCTTCACGGTCGATCAGGCTGCGGTTGCCGGCATCACGCCGGTGGGGGTCGCCCAGCCCACATCATCGCCCACCGGTTTCGCACCGCTGGCCCCCGCACGCATCGTCGATACTCGCGAGGCCCAGGGCACGTCTCGCCTCGCTGCAGGCACCGTCTCTCGCATCCAGGTGACCGGCCAGGGCAACGTCCCGGCCGATGCAAAGGCCGTGCTGGCCAACGTGACCGTCACGAATCCCGCCGGGTCCGGCTTCCTCACCATGTGGAACTGCTCGGCACGCCCCGAGGTGTCGACGGTGAACTTCTCGATCGGCGAGACGGTGGCCAACACCGCGACCATTCCGCTCGATAGCAGTGGTGGCCTGTGTGCGTTCAGCACTGTGTCGTCCGACATCGTCGTCGACGTGGGCGGCTACTACTCGGCATCGGCCAGCGGTCGATACGCGCCGGTCTCGCCTGTGCGGCTGATGGACAGTCGAAACGGCGTCGGCGCACCGGCACGGCTTGCCGGTGGACAGATCGTCGAACTGGCGGTTGTCGGCGGCAACGGCATCCCCACCAACGCCACAGCGGTTGCCCTCAACGTGACGGGCGTGTCGCCCTCACTCAACGCCTTCATCACCACGTTCCCCTGCGGCACAATTCCATCGACGTCGAGCCTCAACCCGGCGGCCGGCAAGATCACACCAAACCTCGTCATGGCCCAGGTCTCGGCGAGGGGCACGGTGTGCTTCTTCACCAACACCGACATCGACCTCGTCGTCGACGTGGTCGGCTACGTCTCGTCGTCGGCCACGAACCGGTTCACCCCGAGCGCTCCATTCCGCTTCACCGACACACGCGACAACTTCCGCACCGAGGTCAACGCCGGCCAGAACGGTATGGCTCTGGCGGCCGGCCAGACCATGGTTGTGCAGATCGCCGGCGTGCGGAACGTCCCGGCCGCCGCTCGGGCGATCTCGGCCAACCTCACCGTTGTCGAGGCAACCGACCGGGGCTTCGTCACGGCGTGGCCCTGCGGCGACCTGCCCACTGCATCGAACGTGAACTACGAAGTGTCCGCAGCCGTCGCCAACGCAGCCGAGCTGCCGCTGTCGTCGAGCGGGGCCATCTGCATCTACTCGTCGAGCTCCGCACAGGTGATCATCGACATCAACGGTTGGTGGAGCTGAGCCCAGCCGAGGTGGCTCAGCGTTTGTGAGCTGGGTGGGTCAGACCACGTAGGGGTCGTGGGCCTCGGCGTCGATTTCGTACCGCGCGAGGGCTGCCTCGATCTCGCCGGCGCTGACCTCGCCGGTGGCGTGGAGCGCTGACAGCACCCCGACCACGACGTGACCGAGGTCGATCTCGAAGAACCGGCGCAGCGACTCACGCGTGTCGGATCTGCCCATCCCGTCGGTACCGAGCGGCAGGAACGTGCGACCGGGCAAGAAGCGTGCCACCTGCTCGGGAACGATCTTCATGAAGTCGGTGACGGCGACGATCGGCCCGGGAGCGTCGGCCAGCAGGCTGGCGACGTCGGGTGTGCGTGCCTCCTGGCTGGGATGGAGACGGTTCCAGCGCTCGACCTCGAGGGCGTTCTCGCGCAGGCGCTTGTACGAGGTCGCCGACCACAGCTCGACACCGATGTCGAAGTGCTCGGCCAACTCGGCCGCCGCTTCGCGCGCCGCGCCGTGCGCCGATCCGGAGAACAGCAACGTGGCGCGACGCGTGGGCCCCTCTGGCGCCGGTGCCCAGCGGTAGAGGCCGCGCATGATCGCGGCGCGGAGCTCGGCCGGGTCGCCCTCGGGCATCGTCGGCATCGGGTAGTTCTCGTTGTAGAGGGTGATGTAGTAGAAGACGTCGGGGTCTTCACTGCCACCGCCGTACATGCGGTGCAGGCCCTCTTGCACGATCGAAGTGACCTCATACGCAAAGGCAGGGTCGTACGCCTGGCACGGCGGCACGGTCGAGGCATGCACCAACGAGTGGCCGTCCTGGTGCTGCAGCCCTTCGCCCATCAGCGTCGTTCGACCGGCGGTGGCGCCCAACAGGAACCCGCGCGTGCGTGCATCAGCGGCTTGCCAGATGAGGTCGCCGACACGCTGGAAGCCGAACATCGAATAGAACGTGTAGAACGGCACCATCGGGACGCCGCGTGTGGCG
>JANMNE010000160.1:0-21836 GCA_031373785.1 Ilumatobacteraceae bacterium | reverse complement strand
GGTTCGGCACCTCGGCGTGCTACACATATGGCCGTGCCCGACAAGGACAAATCCGCCTCGAAAGGCGACTCAGGCCAGATCGGTCAGGTCATCGACCTCGTCAAGGAGTACGCCCGGCAGGAGACACTCGGGCCTATCAAGGGCGCCGGGAGATGGCTGGCCGCCGGCGCTGCCGGCGCCGTGCTGTTGGGCACCGGCTGCGTGTTCTTGGTGCTCGGCGTATTGCGCATGGTGCAGAACGAGTTCGGCCGATCGTTTCGGGGCAGTTGGGTCACGGTGCTGCCATACCTGTTCGCGTTTGTCGCCAGCCTGGCCGTGATCGGTGTGGCCGCTTGGCGGATCTCGAAGAAGAAGACCTTGCAGAAAGAGACACGATGATGGCGCAGCAACGCATCACCCGCGACGACCTCGAATCGCGATTTCGTCAACTCCAAGACAACGTCCAAGGTCGCGTCGACGACAAGAAGCGCACCCTGGCAACCGTCGGCGTCGTGGGAGGAGTCCTGCTGCTGCTGATCTTCTTCATGCTCGGCAGCCGCCGCGGCAAGAAGAAGACCACGCTGGTCGAGATCCGCCGGGTCTGACGCATGGCACGTTCCCGACTGCTGTCGCCGACAGTTGCACTCCGTCGCAACGCGCTCTACAAGGGTCTACTCGGCGGCCAGCGCGGCTGGCTGGCGATCGGCGCTGTCGTGTGGGCGCCGCGGCTGTTGAAGAAGGCCCTCGGCCGCACCGAGCAGGTCGTCGCCACCGAACGGCTCGAGCCCGGCCAGGTACTGCGAATCGAAGCGATCAAACCCCCGACACGTGCTGAGGATCGCGCTCGTCGCCGCGCTCGATGAAGGTCCTGCTGCGCAACCCGCGCCGTGAGATCGAGGTGGCCGGCGTCCACCGGGTCCATGCCCTGCTGGCCAAGCTCGACCTGAATCGCGAGTCGCACTTGGTGATCTGCAACGGAACCCTCGTTCCGGGCGATGCCGAGTTGTTCGACGATGACCTCGTCGAGATTCGCCCGGTGATCTCCGGGGGCGCGTGATGGTGGCAGTCGGCTCGAAGTGCCGAACCTGTCGAGGGCCGGCGATCATCGATCTGCCCCGACACAACGCCAACTTCTGCGCGGAGCACTTCTTGGAGCTGTGCCGTCGCCAGGTCACCAAGGCCATCGACCACTTCGCCATGATGACCCACGACGACAAGGTCTTGGTCGCCGTCTCGGGAGGCAAGGACAGCCTCGCGGTGTGGGATCTGCTGGTCGAGCTCGGCTACCACGCCGACGGCCTCTACGTGGGGTTGGGGATCGGCGACTACAGCGAGACGTCAGCAGAGTACGCCCGAGCCTTCGCCGCGGATCGCAACCTGAACCTGATCGAGGTCAAGCTACGCGACGAGTACGGCTACGACGTGCCCACCGCCGCCAAGGCCACACGCCGAGTCCCGTGTTCTGCGTGCGGCATGAGCAAGCGGCATGTGTTCGACAAGGCCGCGCTGGACGGTGGCTACACGGTGCTGGTCACCGGCCACAACCTCGACGACGAAGCGGCAGTGTTGTTCGGGAACGCGCTGCATTGGGACGTCGAGTACCTGGCTCGTCAGCTGCCGGTGCTCGAAGCTCGCCCCGGCTTTCCCAAGAAGGTCAAGCCGTTGGTGCGGCTCACCGAGCGGGAGACCGCGGCGTGGTGCATCGTGCGTGGGATCGACTACCTCGTCGATGAGTGCCCGATGGCCGCGGGCAACAAGCACTTGGCCTACAAGGCGGCGCTCAACACGATCGAGGAGACATCGCCCGGTACCAAGGCAGGGTTCTACTTCAACTTCATCGAGAACATGGCCCCGCTGCTGGCCGGGCGTGCCGTGGCCGACGGTCAGGCGCTCGGGTCGTGCTCGAACTGTGGCGCTCCGACGACCGGTAGCGTGTGCGCCTTCTGCCGTCTGGTGGAGACGGCTTCCGCCCACGCCCCCGTGCCGGTCGAACTGGTCATGAAGAAGGGGAGAGGCCCACGATGAACACACCGTTCGCCTATGGCGAGAAGGTGTTGCTGCTCGACCTGAAGCAGCGCAGGTATCTGATCACCCTTGCCGAAGGCTCCGAGTTCCACAGCCACAACGGCTTCTTCGCCCACATCGATCTCGTCGGGCAACTGGAGGGTGTGGTGGTGAAGAGCACGAAGGGCTCTCCGTACACCGCGCTGCGACCGACGCTCGAGGACTTCGTCGTCGAGATGCCCCGAGGCGCGCAGGTGATCTATCCGAAGGATCTGGCGCCGATGTGCATGCTCGCCGACATCGGTCCCGGGGTCCGAGTGTTGGAGAGCGGTGTCGGGTCGGGTGCGCTCAGCATGACCATGCTGCGATGGGGCGCCGAGATCGTCGGCTACGAGTTGCGTGAGGACTTCGCCAATCGGGCCAAGGCCAATGTGCGCAGCTTCCTCGGCGAAGGGGCGATGGAGCGTTATCACGTCGAGTTACGCGACTGCTATGACGGCATCGACGAGCGAGGCATCGACCGCGTCGTGCTCGACCTGCCCGAGCCGTGGCAGGTCGTGCCGCACGCGATGGAAGCGCTGCGGCCCGGGGGCATCCTCATCGCCTACACGCCATCCATCCTCCAGGTCTCGCAGCTGCGCAACGCCTTGGCCTCGAAGGCATGGAACGGCACCAGGAGCCTCGAGGTGCTCCACCGCGGTTGGTACGTCGAGGGCCAAGCGGTGCGCCCCGACCACCGCATGGTCGCCCACACCGGCTTCTTGACCACCGCGAGATTCTTGGGCTGAAACGCGAAGAAAGGGCGCCTGGCGGCGCCCTTTCTTCTACTAACAGGTGAGGACTACGCCTCGATGAAGATGCACTCGCCGGGGCATTCCTCGGCGCTCTCGATCACGGCGTCGAGCTTGCTGTCGGGGAAGCTGGCCATACCCTCGGCGCCTTGAGGATTGCCCTTGGCCGTGGCGTAGATCTTGTCGCCTTCTCTGACGTAGGCAAGGCCATCGTCGAGCAGCGTGAAAACGTCGGGCGCGATCTCCTCGCACAGCCCGTCACCGGTGCACAGATCCTGGTCGATCCAGACCTTCATACGTAACGTCTCCTCATTCGAAGGGTCAGACGTGGCTGAGCATACAGGCCGGTCACCTGCAAACACTGGTTACTGCGTTCCAGGTGATAGGGGTCACGCTGGGCCGGCGGGGGCCGGTCGCCGGTCAGTGCGCGTCACTGGGTACCGCGCGCGAGTAGGTTCCGACCATGGCAGATGATTCTGACCCCACCGATGCGGTGTTGCAGGCGCAAGTCGTCGTGCTCGAACAGGAGATCGATCAACTGCGCCGCCGTCTCGCTGATGCCCCCAAGCGCCAACGCGCGCTCGAGGAGCGCCTGTTGGAGACCAAGGGACAACTCGCCCAGGCGGTGTCACAGAACGAGAAGTTGAGCTACACACTGCGCGAAGCCCGCGAGCACATCTCGTCACTACGCGACGAGGTCGACAAGTTGACCCAGCCGCCCTCGGCATACGGCGTGATCGTCGGCAAGAACGACGACGGCACGGTCGATGTGCTGACGAGTGGTCGCAAGATGCGCGTCGGTCTGCACCCCGACATCGATCACGAGCAGTTGCCACGTGGATCCGAGGTCGTGCTCAACGAGAGCTTCAACGTGGTGCAGGCGCGTCAGCCCGAGGTGACCGGTGAGGTCGTCTCGATCAAGGAACTGCTCGACGACGGCGTTCGGGCACTGATCGTTGGCCGCGCCGACGAGGAGCGGGTCTGCGAGCTCGCCGACTCGTTGCGTGGAGTGCACCTTCGCAGCGGCGACACGATGCGACTCGACCCGCGCACCAACATGCTGCTGGAGAAGCTGCCGCGACCGGAGGTCGAAGACCTGCTGTTGGAGGAGGTGCCCGACATCTCGTACAGCGACATCGGCGGCCTCGACAGCCAAATCGAGCAGATCGCCGACGCTGTCGAGCTCCCGTTCCTCTATCACGACCTGTTCGCAGAACACCAGCTCCCTGCGCCGAAGGGCATCTTGCTGTACGGCCCGCCGGGTTGTGGCAAGACGCTGATCGCCAAGGCCGTCGCCAACTCGTTGGCTCAAAAGGTCGCCGACAAGACCGGTGGTGAGAAGGGTCGCAGCTACTTCATCAACATCAAAGGCCCGGAGCTGCTCAACAAGTACGTGGGTGAGACCGAACGTCAGATCCGACTGGTCTTCCAACGTGCTCGCGAAAAGAGCGAGGAAGGCTGGCCGGTCATCGTCTTCTTCGACGAGATGGATTCGATGTTCCGTACCCGTGGCTCGGGGATCAGCAGCGACATGGAGTCCACGATCGTGCCGCAGTTGCTCGCCGAGATCGACGGTGTCGAAGGCTTGCGCAACGTGATCGTGATCGGCGCGACCAACCGCGAAGATCTCATCGACCCGGCCATCCTGCGGCCAGGTCGTCTCGACGTGAAGATCAAGATCGAGCGCCCCAACGACGTCGCCGCTCGCCAGATCTTCGCCCAGTACCTCACCGACGAGATCCCGATCGCCGCCGACGAGAAGGTCCCTGACATGATCGTCAAGACGGTCGAGGAGATGTACCGCAGCGACGAGGCCAACCAGTTCCTCGAAGTCACCTATCAGAACGGCGACAAGGAGATCCTCTACTACAAGGACTTCTCCTCGGGCGCCATGATCGAGAACATCGTGCGCCGCGCCAAGAAGCTGGCGATCAAGCGGGTCATCGCCGGGGGAGCACGCGGCGTGTCGACACAGGACATGCTCGACTCGATCAAGCAGGAGTACAAAGAGCACGAGGACCTGCCCAACACCACCAACCCGGACGACTGGGCCAAGATCAGCGGCAAGAAGGGCGAGCGCATCGTCTTCATCCGCACGCTGGTCAAGGGCCGTGCAGCCGAGGACCGCGAGGGTGGTCGAGCGATCGAGCGAGTCGGTACCGGACAGTACCTGTAGGAACTCGTGGCCATCGTCCTGCAAATCAGTGATACACACCTGCGCGCCGAGCCACACACGCCGGCGCACAGGGATCCCGATGTCGCGCTGTTGGCGACGATCGACGCGGTCCGCAGCGTGTCGGCCGATCTCGTGCTGCTGACCGGCGACCTCTCCGACGATGGATCGCTGCCGGCACTCGAACGCCTCCGAGACGTCGTCGGCCAGCTGTCGACACGGGTCATGGCGGTCGCAGGCAATCACGATGATCCGAACAACGTGCGCGCCGTGTTCGGGACGCATGACACCGTTGAACTCGGCCGCTGGCGGGTGCTGGGCGTCGAGTCGGTGATCCCCGGCGAGGACCACGGGTCGGTCGATGTAGCGAGCCTGATTCGACGGCTGGACCACCTCGATCCCCGACCGACTCTCCTCGCGATTCACCATCCTCCGCGGTCGCCGAGCACCAACCCCATGTTCCAGTTGATCGGTGCCGACGAGATGCTGGCCGCCCTGCGAGATCGCCCGAATGTACGCGCCGTGGTCAGCGGTCACCTGCACGAGGCATTCGAGCGGTACGAGGACGGGGTGCAGCTGTGGGGCAGCCCATCGTCGTACTACGCCATCACCCACACCGGCGGCGAGTACCAACTTGTCAGCGATGGCATCGTCGGTGCGCAGGTGTTGACGCTCGGCGACGACGGGTCATTTTCGTGTGAGCGAGTCGCTCGTTCGTTAGGGTGCTGACATGGCAATCCCAAAGGTCTGCGGGATCGAGACCGAGTACGGGATCATGGTCCGCGGGGCCGATAGCAACCCGGTGACGGCGTCGTCCCTGCTGATCAATTCGTATCTCGCGGTCAACTACCGCAAGGTCGGGTGGGACTTCGAGGACGAGCACCCCGGTCACGACGCGCGCGGCTTCGCCGTCGACGATCTGCTGGCGCCCGACATCGAGACCAACCTCGTCAATTCGGTGCTGACCAATGGCGCCCGCTATTACGTGGATCACGCCCATCCCGAGATCAGCACGCCCGAGTGCCTGACCGCGCTCGAGGTGGTGCGCTACGACCGGGCCGCGGAGGAGATCATTCGCGAGAGCATGGTCACGGCGAAGAGCCACCTCCCCGAAGGCGCCGAGATCTTGTGCCACAAGAACAACTCCGACGGCAAGGGCAACAGCTACGGCTGCCACGAGAACTACCTGTTGGCCCGGTCCGTGCCGTTCGGTCGGATCGTCTCGCAGGTGACACCTCACTTCGTCACTCGTCAGATCGTGATCGGTGCCGGCAAGGTCGGTTGCGAACTGCCGGGCATGTCTGCTGACGATGTGCCGTATCAGATCAGCCAACGGGCCGACTTCTTCGAAGAAGAAGTGGGTTTGGAGACCACGTTGAAGCGGCCGATCGTCAACACCCGCGACGAGCCACACTGCGACGCCAGCAAGTACCGACGCCTGCACGTGATCGTCGGCGACGCCAACATGAGCGAAGTGGCGACCTATCTCAAGGTCGGCACCACGGCGATCGTGCTGGCGATGATCGAAGATGATGCGCTGGGCGACGATTGGCTGCTGGCCAACCCCGTTGCTGCGATTCGACAGGTCAGCCACGACCCCACGTTGCAGCGAACGGTGCTGTTGCGCAACGGCCGACGCGCCACGGCCGTCGAGGTGCAGTGGGGCATGCTCGAGCGAGCCCGCAAGTACGAGCGCTCGCACGGCCTGGCAGTGATCGGCGAATCGGTCGGCACCGACGTGTTGGCGCGGTGGGAGGCGGTGCTGTCCGGGTTGGAGGGTGATCGCTCGACCGTCGCCGATGTCGTCGACTGGGTCGCCAAGCAGCGATTGGTCGAGGGCTACGCCGAGCGGCACAGCTTGAAGGTCACCGATGCACGGCTGAAGGCGCTCGACCTGCAGTACCACGATCTGCGCCCCGACAAGTGCCTGGCGCAGCGCGTGGGCCTCCAGACGCTGATCAGCGATGCTGACATTGCCACCGCCAAGACCGAACCGCCGACCACCACCCGGGCCTACTTTCGAGGCAGATGCCTGGCCAAGTGGCCGGGCGACATCGTGGCCGCAAACTGGGACAGTCTGGTCTTCGACATCGGTCGGGATCCGCTGCGCCGGGTCCCGATGATGGAACCATTGCGTGGGACGGCCGAGCATGTCGCTAGGTTGATCGACGAGAGCAACACCCCTGCCGAGCTGCTCGCCCGGTTAGGGGCATAGGGTTCGAACGGAGGAGATCATGGCTGAACGCACCCAGAAGCAAAAACCAGTACCCAGTCGCACCGAGGAGACCGTCGAGGAAGCTCCCGCGACGACAGCGTCCGGTGACAAATTGAAGGCAGAGCTCGACGATCTGCTCGACGAGATCGACGGCGTGCTCGAGACCAACGCGGAAGACTTCGTCAAGTCGTACGTGCAAAAGGGTGGCCAGTAACCACCATGGCGATGCCGTTCTTCACGCCGGGAGACGATCCCGGCTCGAACTTCCCTGAGCTGCTGCGCCGCATTGGCATGGGCAACGACGCCGTGAGCGTCGGTGATCAGGTCGTGCCCCACGCAACAACGTGCATCGCCATGCGATATGCCGACGGTGTGGTCATGGCCGGAGACCGACGGGCGACCAGCGGCAACTTGATCAGCCATCGCGGCATGGAGAAGGTCGTCCAGGCCGACCACTTCAGCGGTGTCGCGATCGCCGGGGCAGCAGGCCCGGCGATGGAGATGATCAAGCTGTTCCAGTTGCAGCTCGAGCACTACGAGAAGGTCGAAGGCTCGTTCCTGAGCCTGGAGGGCAAAGCCAACCAGCTGTCGATGATGGTGCGTGGCAACCTGCCCGCGGCCATGCAGGGCATGGTCGTGGTGCCGATCTTCGCCGGCTACGACGTGCGGCGACGCACCGGTCGGTTGTTCACCTACGACGTCACCGGTGGCCGCTACGAAGAGCAGGACTACGTCGCCACGGGATCGGGCAGCCTTCACGCCGGCACAGTGATCAAGATCGGATTTCGCGAGGCGATGTCATCCGGCGATGCCATTGCGTTGGCCTGCAAGGGGCTGTGGGAGGCCGCCGACGCGGACTCCGCCACCGGTGGTCCCGACGCGCTGCGCGGCATCTACCCGATCGTCGCCACGATCACGGCGCAGGGTTGGGAGCGGGTCACCGACGATCATCTGGCGACGGTCTTCGAGGAGATCGCGACGGAGGTGAGAGCACGATGACGATGCCGTACTACGTCGCACCCGAACAGATCATGAAAGACCGCGCCGACTATGCCCGCAAGGGGATTGCCCGTGGTCGGGCAATGGTCGCCGTGCGCTACGCCGACGGCATCGCGTTGGTCGCCGAGAACCCTTCGAACACGCTGCGCAAGATCAGCGAGATCTACGACCGCATCGCGTTCGCCGGTGTCGGCAAGTACAACGAGTTCGACCAGCTCCGCGTCGCCGGGGTGCGCGCTGCCGATCTCAAGGGCTACCAGTATTCGCGTGACGACGTCGACGCCCGCGGTCTCGCCAATCAGTACGCCCAGATTCTCGGGCAGGTGTTCACCCACGAGATGAAGCCGATGGAAGTTGAGATCCTCGTCGCCGAAGTCGGCCATGGTGACGACGACTATCAGCTGTTCCACATCCTCTACGACGGCACGGTGATGGACGAGCGACGCTTCAGCGTGCTCGGCGGCGACGCCGAAGCCATCGCCAGTCGCCTCAACGAGTCGTATGTCGACACCTTGACACTTGCGCAAGCCGTCACCGCCGGAACCGCAGCATTGCGCGGTGCCGATCGAACGTTGGGTGCCGACGACCTCGAGGTCGCGGTGCTGGCCCGCTCGAACGGGCGTCGATGCTTCCAGCGGATGACCGACGCCGAGGTCGCCGAGATCCTGGGGAGCTAGAACACCATGGCCAAGTCCGTCGATCTCAACAGCGATGTCGGCGAGGGCTACGGGGCGTGGCCAGGCGGGCCCGACCGGGAACTGATGAAGATCATCACCTCGGCCAACATCGCGTGCGGATTCCACGCCGGTGATCCGTCGATCATGCGACGCACGTGCGACATGGCGGTCGAGAACAACGTCGCGATCGGCGCTCATGTCAGTTACCCCGACCTCGCCGGCTTCGGTCGCCGATTCATCGACATGAAACCCGATGAGCTGGCAGACGCGGTCGTCTACCAACTCGGCGCGCTCGAAGCGTGTGCACGAGTAGCCGGGTCGTCGATCACGTACGTGAAGCCGCACGGCGCGCTGTACAACACCATCGTCCGCCATCAAGCCCAGGCCGATGCCGTCGCCGTCGCGGTGAAGCAGTACGACGCGAAGCTGCCGTTGCTCGGCTTGCCCGGAACCGACAGTGCGATCGAGCGCGCCGCGGCCGCACACGGCCTGACGTTCTTGTTCGAAGGCTTTGCCGATCGCGGGTATGCACCCGACGGCACGCTGATCCCGCGCGGTCAGCCCGGCGCGCTGTTGACCGACGAGGATGCCGCTGCCGCGCAGGCAGTCGAAGTGGCCGACCGGGGGATCGTGTCGATCTGCCTTCACAGCGACACGCCGGGTGCGGCCACACTTGGCGCCGCTGTCGCCGTGGGTTTGCTCCAGGCGGGCTACGAATTGCGGCCATTCGCCCGATGAGGGTGCTCCCGTTCGGGCCGGGCGCGTTACTTGCCGAATACGACTCCTTGGCGGAGGTCATGGCGGTCGACGACGCGTTGCGTTCGTCGGGTCTCGCCGGAGTCGACGACATCGTGCCGGCGGCACGGACCGTGATGGTCACGTTCCGGCAGGTCGACCGGGTAGCCCTCGACGCGCTCCTCGTGCCGACCGTACGCGAGCCGCGCCCGCAGGGGCCGATTGTCGAGATTCCAGTGGTGTACGACGGCGCCGACCTCGATGAGGTCGCCGAGGCGACCGGCCTGACGACCGATGAGGTCATCGAGATCCATTCGTCGCAGACGTACTCCGCGGCGTTCTTGGGGTTCACGCCGGGGTGGGCATATCTGGTGGGCCTCGCACCCTCGCTGCGGCTGCCTCGTCGATCGACGCCGCGTACATCGGTCACTGCCGGATCGGTCGCAATCGCCAACGAGTTCACCGGGGTCTACCCCACGGTCAGCCCCGGCGGATGGCATCTCCTCGGCCACACCGACGAGCGGATGTTCGACGTGAACCGCGACAAGCCGGCGCTGGTGTTGGCCGGCGACCGCGTGCGGTTCGTGCGCACATGATCGAGATCGTCAACCCGGGAATCGGCAGCTCGTTCCAGGACCTCGGCCGGCTCGGGTTGTCGCACCTCGGCGTCGGTCGCAGCGGTGCCGCAGACCATCCATCGCACACCTTGGCCAACCGCCTGGTGGGCAACGAGGAGTCCGAGGCGACCATCGAGAGTTGCGGCGGTCTCAGCGTGCGGTTGCATCAGGCGGCGGTCGTCGCCGTGACCGGTGCCCACGGCGTGATCGATGTGCGTCATGGCCGGCCGATGGCGGTCAACGGCGTGGAGCACCTTCCGGCCGGCGCCGAGATCACGCTGCGGGCACCCGAGGTGGGTCTGCGGTACTACCTCGCCGTACGCGGTGGTCTCGAGATCGCGCCGGTGCTGGGTTCGCGGAGCTTCGATACGTTGGCCGGTCTCGGGCCGCAGTTGACATCGGGTCTCCGAATCGCCGTCGGCCCCGATCCGAAGACGCCGATCACCACCGATCTCGGTGTGCGCCCGCCCCAGACGACCGAGATCCACCTTTCCGAGGGGCCACGTCGTGACTGGTTCACATCAGAGGCATGGAGCATCTTGACCAGCCAGCCGTTCCTCGTGAGCCCGTCGGGGAATCGGGTGGGCGCCCGCCTCACTGGCACGCCACTGGAGCGGGTGGCGATCCGTGAACTGCTCAGCGAAGGGCTGGTCGAAGGGGCGATCCAGGTGCCGCCCGACGGTCAGCCGATCGTGATGCTCGCCGATCATCCGGTGACCGGTGGTTACCCCGTGATCGCCGTCGTGGCGTCGTATCACGTGCCCTCGGTCGCCCAAGCCCGTCCGGGCACTGCGTTGCGATTTCGTCACGGGGCCGGATAGGCGAGCAATCTGCGCCGCATCGCGCTACGTTGCGCACATGGAGCGCCGCATCTACGGCCTCGAGAACGAATACGGCGTCACGTGTACGCTGCGCGGTCAACGGCGGTTGAGTCCTGACGAGGTCGCCCGCTATCTCTTCCGCCGGGTCGTGTCGTGGGGGCGCAGCAGCAATGTGTTCCTGCAGAACGGTGCCCGGCTGTACCTCGACGTCGGTTCGCACCCCGAGTACGCCACCCCAGAATGTGACTCGCTGTACGACCTCGTCGTGCACGACAAGGCCGGCGAGCGGATTCTCGAGAGCCTGCTGGTGTCGGCCGAGCAGCGGCTCCGCGAGGAGGGCATCCGCGGCACGATCTACCTCTTCAAGAACAACACCGATTCGGCGGGCAACAGCTATGGGTGCCACGAGAACTACCTCACCAGGCGCGCCGACGACCTCGGTCATTACGCCGAGGTGCTGATCCCGTTTCTCGTCAGCCGGCAGATCTTCACCGGCTCGGGCAAGGTCCTGCAGACGGCGCGCGGGCCGATGTACTCCATTGCCCAACGCGCCGAGCACATCTGGGAAGGTGTCAGCTCTGCCACCACCCGCAGTCGACCGATCATCAACACCCGAGACGAGCCCCACGCCGACGCCGAGCGCTACCGGCGGCTGCACGTCATCGTCGGCGACTCCAACATGAGCGAGTACTCGACCTTCGTCAAGGTCGGCTCGGCCGCGTGCATGCTGCGCATGCTCGAGGACCCGTCGGTCGTGCTGCGTGACATGACGCTGGAGAACCCGATCCGGGCCATCCGCGACATCAGCCACGACATGACATGCCGGCGCAAGGTTCGCCTGGCCAACGGCCGCGAGGTCAGCGCTCTCGACATCCAGCGCGAGTACCTCGACCGGGCGCTGCGCTATGCCGACACCAAGGGTTTCCCGCCACTCGAGCAGCGTGCGCTGGAGATGTGGGAGCACTGTGTCACCACGATCGAGAACGATCCATTGAAACTCGATCGCGAGGTCGACTGGGTGATCAAGTACCGATTGCTCGACGCCTTCCGCACCCGCCACGAACTGCCACTCGGCCACCCTCGCGTGCAACTGCTGGATCTCCAGTACCACGACATCTCGCGCGAGCGCAGCCCGTTTTACAAGTTGCAGGACCGGGGCATGATCGAGCGGATGTGCGTCGATGCCGACATCGACGCCGCAGTCGATATTCCCCCGCAGACCACACGAGCCCGGCTGCGCGGCGAGTTCATCAAGCGCGCCAAGGAACGCAAGCGCGACTACACGGTCGACTGGGTGCATCTCAAACTCAACGACCAGGCGCAGCGCACCGTCTTGTGCAAAGACCCGTTCAAGAGCCGGGACGAGCGGGTCGAGAAGCTGATCGCCTCTCTGTGACACCTGCCCTCGCAACGACCGAACCGCCCGCTAGCGTGGATCTCGATGGCCACTGAGGACCCACGGGGAACCGTCGTTGACCCGGATCCCGACCTGTCGGTCGCGGACGAATACGACGATGTCACCGACCCCGACTCGCCGACCCATCGAGTTGAAGACGGCAAGCGCAAGCGGTCAGGCCTGGCGGAGTGGATCATCGTCGTCGTCGTGGCGATCAGTTCGGCCCTTCTGGTCCGCGCCTACGTGCTGCAGCAGTTCGCGGTCGAGGGCACCTCGATGCTCAACACCTTGCACCCCAGCGATCGGGTGCTGGTCAACAAGCTGAGCTACCACTTGCACGATCCGCGCCGGGGAGACGTCGTGGTGCTGAAGCGCATCGAGACCAACGCCCAAGAGCGTGACCTCATCAAGCGAGTTGTCGGCCTGCCCGGTGAGACGATCGAGTATCGCGACTGCCAGCTGTTCATCGACGGCTCGTTGGTCAAAGAGCCCTATCTCGACCCGCAGATCGTTGCGCCCAACCGGTGTGGCGCTGACCAACCGGCAGTGCAGGTCGAGCCCAAGCACGTGTTCGTGATGGGCGACAACCGCGGCGGATCGCTCGACAGCCGCGACGCCAGTGTCGGTCAGATCGCGTACAGCAATCTGATCGGCCGCGCCTTCGTGGTCATGTGGCCCTTCGCCGACTGGCAGTGGTTGTAACGCGGCACCGGGTCCTGCATGACCGGCGATGAGTGGTGGACGCAAGCGGTAGATCAGTTCGGCCTCGATGAGCTCGTCGAACCTGCGAACGACGTGCCCCCATCGGTTGGGGACACCACGGACGCCACGGTCACAACTCCCACAGTCACCACATCAGCGCGTCGCCACCGGCACGTCGCCATCGACTGGCTGGTCATCGCTGCGGTCGCCCTGGCTGCGGCGTTCCTGCTGCGAGCGTTCGTGGTCCAGCAGTTCGCCGTCGACGGTCAGTCGATGCTCGGCACGCTGCATTCCGGCGACCGGGTCATCGTCAACAAGTTGAGCTACGACATGCATGATCCCCGCCACGGCGACGTCGTGGTGCTGAAAGATGTGAAGGCGAGCATCGAGGTCCGCGATCTGATCAAGCGAGTGATCGCCCTGCCCGGCGAGACCATCGAGTACCGCGACTGCCAGCTGTTCATCGACGGTGAGCGAATCACCGAGCCATACCTTGACCCAGTGCTGGTCGGTGCCGGGCATTGTGGCCAGTCGCAAGCCCCGGTCGAGGTCGAACCCGGGCACGTGTTCGTGATGGGCGACAATCGAGCCGCGTCGCTCGACAGCCGAATGCCGGCGATCGGCCAGATCCCGTACGACCATCTGATCGGTCGAGCCTTCGTGGTCGTCTGGCCGACCGCCGACTGGCGCTGGCTGTAGCGCCGACAAGCCGAGCCGTCGCTCGACACTTGGGCGAAATGTGTACGTTCGATGCACACACCCTGCATCGAACGTACACAGTTCCATTGATCGCTCCGACTATCTCGGAAGGGGGCCGATCTCGGTGTGGTAGATGTCGATCATGCGGTCGACCCAGTCGCTGTACACGCCGTCGAGACCCATCCGCAGTCCGGCCTGGAGGATGTGCGGCTCTTGCATGTCCCAGCCGAATGTCGCCCGCTCGAAGCGGTGGAACAGCGCCACCATCCCGCCGTTCCAGTCGGAGTGGTGCAGGTTGACGGCATCGATCCCCTGCTGACGCAACGTCGCGGCGCGGCGCTCTGGCCCTTCCTTCATGCTCGAGAGGCGCGTCGAGTCGACCAGCTTGGCACCGTGGCCGCGCAGCGGGAGCAACGTTTCCCATCTCGGCACACAGAGCCACAATCGTTCGACCATCGCCGGAGCGGCCTCGGCGACGACGTCGATCACGACCTGGCCACTGGCGGCATCCTTGAGGTCGAGCGACAGCTGGTAGTTGCTGCCGCAGTGATCGATCAGCTCGGTGAGCGACGGAATGTGATCGGGTAGCGCCGCCCGAGGCATCTCGCCGATCGTGCGCGTGCGCCCGAATGACCGCTTGACCACACCATCGTGGTCGAGCACCGGGACGCCGTCGGCGGTGACCCACACGTCGCTCTCCAGCCCGTTGGCGCCCAGCTTCAGCGCCAGCTCGAAGCCGGCGAGCGTGTTCTCGGGGGCATGGGCACGGGCACCGCGGTGTCCGAACGCAATGGGCTCGTCGAGGAGCGACGGAAGGCGTTGCTGCACCACTGAATGATGGCACGGCGCGGTTCCGATCGCAGGTCCAGCTCGTAGACTCCCCGGCGATGTTCAATCTCAGCGGCAGCGAAATCGTTTTCCTGCTGCTGATCGCGCTCATCGTGCTCGGACCCGAGAAGTTGCCGGAAGCTGTCCGCAAGTTCGGGAAGGCGTACGCCGAGATCAAGAAGATGTCGAGCGGGTTCCAGAGCGAGCTGAAATCGGCGCTCGACGAGCCGATGCGCGAGATGCGCGAGACCGCAGATGCGTTCAAGAAGGCGGTCACCTTCGAGTTCGACGACAACGGTGCGGCGATCTTCCACGACTCCACGCCTGATGCAGCGACGCCTGCCGCCGACGAAGCCACCGCCGACGAGCCCGTCGCGGAAGTTTCAGCTGTCGACGACGCGGCCGGCACGGAATCGACCGAGCCGGCACCGGCCGAACCGGCTGATCCAGAGCCGGCGGAGCCGGCACCGGCCGGCAACGAACCGCCGCTCGTGCGCCCACCCGGCCCGACGTTTCACTCCGCAGCTCCGCAGCCCAAGGTCGTCGAGGCTGTCGAGGAGACCGCTTCCGAATGAAGCTGCCGTTGAAGCGAGATGGACGGACGAAGGTCGCGTCCCCCGAAGATCGGATGACGCTCACCGAGCATCTTGCCGAGTTGCGCTCGCGCATCATCCGCTCGCTGTTGGCCGTCGTGATCGGCATCATCGTGATGCTGGCGTTCTATGACCAGGTGCTCGACTTCCTGCGTCGACCCTACGAAGCGCTGTGCGACCGCAAGCCCAAGCTGACCTGCGACCTGCAGTTCATCGGTCCGCTGGAGGGCTTCACCACGAGGCTCTCGATCTGCACGTACGGCGGGATCGTGCTGGCGCTGCCGATCATCATGTGGCAGATCTGGCGGTTCATCGTCCCGGCGCTGCACACCAAGGAGAAGAAGTACGCGATCCCGTTCATCCTGTCGTCGGTCGTGCTGTTCGCGATGGGTGCCGCCGTCGCCTACTGGACGCTGACTCCGGCGCTCGACTTCTTGATCTCATGGTCGGGCAGCGGGGTCAAAGCCAACTTCCAGGTCAGCAAGTACGTCAGCCTGGTCGGTCTGATGATCGCGGTGTTCGGCATCACGTTCGAGTTCCCGGTCCTGCTCGTCTTCTTGCAACTGGTCGGCGTGCTCACGCCGCAAACGTTGATGAAGCAGTGGCGCTATTCCACGGTGATCATCTTTGTGATCGCGGCCGTCATCACGCCCAGTGGCGATCCGTATTCGATGATGGCCCTGGCCTTGCCGATGGTGCTGTTCTACGTCGTGTCGATCGTGATCGGCGTGGTCGTGCAGCGACGCAAGCGCGCCAACCAAGCGGCCGCCAACTGACACGATGAGGTCGTGAACGCGCGTCGGGCCGACCTGGTTGCCCACTACGGCTTCCCACTGGACGACTTCCAACTCCGTGCCCTCGACGCCCTCGACGCCGGCCAATCCGTACTGGTCGCCGCGCCGACCGGCAGCGGCAAGACCGTCGTTGCCGAGTACGCCATCGACGTTGCCATCGGCGACGGCCACCGGGCGTTCTACACCGCGCCGATCAAGGCGCTGTCGAACCAGAAGTACCACGATCTCGTGGCCCGCCTCGGCCCGCAGAACGTCGGATTGCTGACCGGCGACAACACGATCAATGGCGATGCGCCCGTGGTCGTGATGACGACAGAAGTGCTGCGCAACATGATCTACGCGCGCAGCGCTTCGCTCGACAGGTTGGCGGTCGTCGTGCTCGACGAGGTGCATTTCCTGCAAGACACCTACCGGGGGCCGGTGTGGGAGGAAGTGATCATTCACCTGCCCACGCGAGTCCGCCTGGTGTGCCTGTCGGCGACCGTCAGCAATGCGGCTGAGCTGGCCGAGTGGATCTCCACCGTCCGCGGACCGACCACCGCGATCGTCGAGGACCGGCGCCCGGTGAAGCTCGACAACCTGTATCTGATCGGCGACAAGACGCACGATCGAATGCACCTGTTGCCCACGTTGGTGAACGGTCGGATGAACGGCGACGCGGCGCGACTCGATGATGAGGCGGCACGGAGTGCCAAGGGCAGTCGACCCCGCAAGGGCGCGGCGCAGGCGAGGAGGCGTTTGTTCACGCCATCGCGACTGGAGGTCGTCGATCTGCTCGAACA
Organism: Ilumatobacteraceae bacterium; assembly: GCA_031373785.1. Classification (GTDB taxonomy): domain Bacteria; phylum Actinomycetota; class Acidimicrobiia; order Acidimicrobiales; family Ilumatobacteraceae; genus JAENVT01. The sequence continues at coordinate 5,031 of JANMNE010000160.1, read as the reverse complement.
GCATCGGATGCTGCCGGCGATCCAGTTCATCTTCAGCCGGAACCAGTGCGACGAAGCGGCCAAGGCGGTGATGGCTGCCGGGACCCGGTTGACCACCGGCGCGGAACGGGATCGGATCCGCGAGATCGTCGACGCCCGGTTGGGTGCCATCGACCCGGCTGATCTCGCCGTGCTGGGGTACAGCACCTTCCTCGGTCAGCTCGAAGCCGGTGTCGCGGCACACCACGCGGGCATGGTGCCCCCGTTCAAGGAAGTGGTCGAGGCCTGCTTCATCGAAGGACTGGTCAAGGTCGTCTTCGCCACCGAGACCCTGGCGGTCGGCATCAACATGCCGGCCAAGACCGTGGTCATCGAGAAGCTGACCAAGTTCACCGGCGACCATCACGCGTTCCTGACGCCGGGGGAGTACACCCAACTGACCGGGCGGGCCGGGCGCAGGGGCATGGACGATCTCGGCTATGCCGTCGTGCTGTGGAGCCCGTTCGTGCCGTTCGACCAAGTCGCCGCACTGGCCAGCAGCCGCACGTTCCATCTCACCTCCGCATTTCGCCCGACCTACAACATGGCCGCCAATCTCGTGCGCTCGTACACCAGCGAGCGTGCCCACCACCTGCTCAACTTGTCGTTCGCCCAGTATCAGGCGGACGGCGACGTCGTGCGCATCGAGGCGCGTCTCGACCGTCGGCAGACCCACCTGGCCGATCTGCTCGAGCGAGCGCGCAGCCCCTTCGGCGACATCGACGAGTACCGCAGGGAGATGAAGGGGTTCACGCCGCCGGTGCCCGGCGGTGCCGTCGGCCGCGACGATCTGGTGACGCTGGCGATGATGAAGCTGCGTCCGGGCGACGTGATCTACGCCGAGAAGGCTCGCTACGCCGGTCGCGTGGCCGTGCTGACCAGCGCGCACCGCAAGGGTGGCATGCGCCTGACCGGCTTGACTGCTCGCCGCGATCTGGTGATGTTGACAGCGGTCGACTTCGACGAGCCACCGCGAGCGCTCGGCAAGATCGAGTTGCCCGCCGACTACGCGCCGAACCGGCACGATTTCCAGAAGGAGGTCGTGCACCGGCTCGAGCTTGCCACCATGGCGCCGCACTCCAAGCGGGCACGTCGCGCCGTCGAGGTGTCGGGCGATGGCTCGCACCCGGTGGAGGCCGACCCGGAGCTCGACGAGCGCCTCAAGGCGGCTGCACAGGCCGAACGAGTGGCGCGCGAGGTCGAGGAGTTGCGCACACGCGTGCGCACACGCAGTCAATCAGTCGCCCGCGACTTCGACCGCGTGCTGCGGGTGCTGGAGAACTGGGGCTACGTCGACGGGTGGGCCTTGACAGATGCAGGAAAGATCCTGGCCAGAACGTTCCACGAGTGCGATCTGCTGATCGTGGAGTGCCTGCGACAGGGGCTGCTCGACGATCTCGACCCTGCGTCGCTGGCCGGTCTGGTCTCGGTCTTCGTGTACGAGCACCGCAGCCCCGAGCCGCCGCCGATGGCGTGGTTCCCATCGCCGACGGTCCGCAAGCGGTGGCAGCGGATCGCCGAGATCAGCTACGAACTCGAAGAGATCGAGGAAGAGGCGGGGTTGTCGGTGCACCGGCCACCCGATGCCACCTTCGTCGCGGTGGCATTCGCGTGGGCGGCGGGGGAGGGATTCGCCGAGGTCGTCGAGGCCGAAGAACTCTCCGGTGGCGACTTCGTGCGCACGATGAAGCAGCTGATCGACGTGTTGCGGCAAATGGCGCTCGTCGCACCAGAGCGGGCGACCCGGCACTGCGCCGAGCAGGCGGCCGACCAACTCTTCCGCGGGGTGGTGTCGGCCTCCAGCGCAGTGGAGACACCAGACGAGGAGCCCGCTTCCACCACCATCGGCGAACACGGCGATGACGATCCGCAAGGGTGAACCATGGGGTGAACCGGCGGAATGCCCGCCCGACGTCAAGGTCGTCTCGACCGATCGTGACCTGCGCGACTGGGTGATCTGGCACCGCACTCGCGACCAACCCATCCGTCCGATCGGAGTGTGCGGCGGAGACATGGCGCGCACATGTGGCGGGGCGAGCGGCACGCATCTGCTGTCGGTGAAGGTGGTGGTCGACGCGATGCGCGTGACCCTCGACGACGGCGCACCGACGTGGGGAGTCGCCCACGTGACCGCGCGTCGCGAGTGGTGGCGGGGCGATATCGCCATGGTGATGAATGCCCAGTTCTACGGACCGTACGACGTGGCGCCGCGTTCGCACCCCAATGACGGCAAGCTCGATGTCGTGCGCGTCGACGCAGCGATGAGCCTGCGCGAACGCCTGCAGGCGCGACAGCGGGCTCGCACGGGCACACACCTTCCCCACCCCCACATCGGATCGCGATCGCTCGCCGAGGTCGACCTGACGTTCGAACGCCCGATGGTCGTGTGGATCGACGGGGTGCGCTGTGGCATTGCCAGCCGCGTGCGCATCAACGCCGAGCCCGACGCCTACACCGCCTACGTCTGAGTCGGGGGTGCCCGTCGCGCGCGCCGGGACTATGGTCGAACGCCATGCAGTCATGGATCCTCGACGAATCGCCCGGCGCCTACCGATGGGGGCCGATCGACCTGCCGGAGTTGGCCGCAGACGACGTCGCTATACGTGTCGTTGCGAGCGCGCTCAATCACATGGACCTGTGGGTCACCCGTGGTGCGCCCAAGCCACCGCTGCCACACGTGCCCGGTTGCGATGTCGCCGGGGTCGTCTCGGCCATCGGCTCGGCCGTCACCACGGTGGCGGTTGGTGACGAAGTGGTCGTCAATCCCGGTGTCTCGTCGGTTGCCGACATCGAGGCGTGGGGCAACGACAGCCCCATGGGATCGAGCTTCATGATCTACGGCGAGCACTGTTGGGGTGGCCATGCCGAGACGGCGATCGCTCCTGAGCGCAACGTCCGCAAGCGGCCGTCGACACGAACGTGGGAGGAATGTGCGGCCTTCCCGCTCGCATACCTCACCGCATACCGCATGCTGCGCCGCGCCCGCCTGCAGTCGGGCGACACCTTGTTGGTGGTCGGAATCGGCTCAGGCGTGTCGTGCGCCGCGCTGGCCTTGGGAACGATGATGGGTGCCCGCGTCGAGGTCACCAGCCGCAGCGAGCAGAAGCAGGCTCAGGCCATCGAGATGGGCGCCGCGGCGGCACACGACAGCGCCGCTGCGAAGTGGGCGGTCGAAGCCGACGTGGTGGTCGAGAGCGTCGGCCCCGCCACGTGGGACCAATCGGTGCGGGCACTGAAGCCGGGTGGGCGCATGGTGGTGTGCGGCAGTACGTCGGGGCCCAAGGTCGAGCTCACGCTGCCCAGGCTGTTCTTCAAGCAGTTCGAGATCATCGGCTCGACGATGGGCAGCTATCAGGAATTCGATGAGGTCCTCGCCCTGGTCGACCGCGGACTGCCGATCACGATCGATCGGTCGTACTCGCTGGCGGAATACCAGGACGCGTTGGCTCGTCTCGAGCATGGCGAGCAACTGGGCAAGATCGTGCTGACCCACGAAGGGAGCTGACATGGACACCGAAGCGCTGAAGGTCGCCGTGTGCGCCGAGGTCGATCGGCACGCTGACCGACTGCTCCACGCCAGTCATGAGATCCACGCGCATCCTGAACTGAACTTCGAGGAGCACTTCGCCCACGATCTGCTCGTCGACCAGCTCCGCTCTGCCGGTCTCGACACCACGGCCCACGCCTACGGCGTCGACACGGCGTTCGAGGCAACGGCCGGCCATCAGGGCTTCACCGTTGCCGTGCTGTGCGAGTACGACGCCTTGCCCGGTATCGGGCACGCCTGCGGTCACAACGTGATAGCCACGGCAGGTCTCGGCGCAGGGTTGGCGGCGGCGGCAGTCGCCGAGCAAGCGGGCGGCAGGTTGCGGATCATGGGCACCCCGGCAGAAGAAGGCGGCGGTGGCAAGATCGCGATGGCCCGGCGCGGAGCGTTCGAGCAGGTGGGCGCAGCGATGATGGTGCACCCGGCCGACGCTGACCTGATCTCGATGGACTGCATCGCGTTGCAGGAGCTGCACGTGCAGATCCACGGGAAGGCGGCACATGCCGCTGCGGCGCCGTGGGAGGGCCGCAACGCCCTCGACGCTGCGGTGCTCGGCTACATGAACGTCGCGGCCATGCGCCAGCACATCCGGCCGACGGAGCGCATCCACGGGATCATCACCAAGGGCGGCGACAAGGCCAACATCGTGCCGGCCGAGACGGCGATGGAGTGGATCGTGCGGTCGGCCACCATTGAATCGCTGCAACCATTGAAGCAGCGGGTGCTGACGTCGCTGGAGGCCGCGGCGAGCGCGTGCGCATGCACGATCGACCACGAATGGCACGACCACACCTACGCCGACATGATCGACAACGGCCCCATGGTCGCCGCCTACGTCACCAACGCGGCGCGCGTCGGGCGCACCGTGGTCGATCCTGCGTCCGTCGGGCGACGTGTCGTGGGCAGCACCGACATGGGCAACATCAGCTATCTGGTGCCGTCGATCCACCCGATGATCAAGGTTGCCGGCGACGGTGTGGCGATCCACACACTGGAGTTCGCCGAGTGGGCCAGGTCGCCCGATGGCGACAAGGCGGTGCTCGACGGCGCCAAGGCGATGGCGATGACGATCGTCGACCTGTGGACATCGGCTGAGCTCCGCGAAGCGACGACCGCGGCGTTCGCCGAACGGCCGTTGTCGGTCGAGGTCCTCTAACCGCTGGTCAGGCCCGTCGCGTAATGCGGCGGCTGGCGAGCGCCAACCCGTAGGATTTCCAGCTGTGACGGTCTACGTCCCCGAGGAGTACACGCCCGCCGAGGCCGACACATTGCGTCGGTACTTCACCAATCTCGACGGTCCGGTATTTGCCCTGGTCAACCTGCCCGAAGTGGTCAAGGGAGCGCTCTTCGCGCGCTACAGCCGCAGCTCCAAGAGCTTGCGGCGCCTGTTCCTCGACGAGTTCGTGGGCGACCTCGACATCAGCGGCGATCATTCGGTCGACGCGACGATCGGCCTGGAACGTGCC
>JANMNE010000096.1:0-23156 GCA_031373785.1 Ilumatobacteraceae bacterium | reverse complement strand
AAAGTACGCACTTCCTACAGAGGGTCGCGTCGATTGCCCGCAGCAACGGCTCGGCCGGTGGTCGTCGCGCCAGCTCGATCATCGATCACTGCTGGGAAGCGCGCTCGGAGTGACTCGAACACTCAACCTTTTGATCCGTAGTCAAATGCTCTATCCATTGAGCTACGAGCGCCTATGTCGGGAGATGAGTGTAGTCCCTGACTCGTGACTCCCACCCGGGCCAATTCACGTCCCTCCCTCCGGAGGTCGGTCGGGCGCGATACCGGTACTGCGGGTGCGTGTCGCGCCTGACACCGACGGCGCGACGGCCCGACCAGAGCGGTCAGGTGGTCGTGGTCGGGGTGGAGGTGGCCCAGGGTGCCCAGCCGGAGTTGCGGTACAGGGCGTAGGCGGCGGTGGTGTTGGTGAGCGGGTCGTACAACTGGGCGGCGCTGGTGATGCCCATGCTGGCCAACCATGTGCGGTGCGCGGCGTAGTAGATCTGGAACAGGCCGTAGCAGCAGTAGTTGCGCACCGTGGGGATCAGGTTGCTCTCCCGGGTGGCGATGCGGATGGCCTCGTCTTCGAGGTCGTCGGGCCACACGTCACGGATGATCTGGGCGACTTGGGCCTTGGTGTAGTTGTTGGCCGGCGGGGGCGGCTGGGTGGTGGCCGGCGGGGAGGTGACCGGAGGCGTCGCCGGCTGGGTCGTGGCCGGCTTGGGCTGTGTGGTCGCCGGCTGCGTCGTGGACGGCGCCTTCGTGGAGGGCGGCGCCGGGGTGGAGGCGCCCGCGGGCAGGCAGACGCTCTTGCCCGCCAGCAGCACGGTCTTGATCGTCGCGTTGTTGGCCGCCAGCAGCGCCTTCATCGAGATCCCGGCCCGGCCGGCGATCGTCGACCAAGCATCGCCGCTGGCCACGGTGTACTGCGCGGTGCAGGCCTGGTCGGCGGATTGCGCCGCGATCGGCTTGGCAACCGCAGCGACGGTCGTGGTGGCTTTCGCCGCCGCCTTCTTCGCCTTCGGTGCAGTGGTCGGCGGGTCGGTCGGCGCGGCGGTGACGGCGATCGTCACGGCGATGGCCTCGGTGGTCGGTGGCGATGGCACGGGGGTGGGCGCGAGGCTCGTGGGGGCGTCGGTGTCGAGGGCGATGGCAGTCGGCGCCGGGGCCGGCATCTTGCCGACCAAGACGGTGTCGATGCCTTGCAGATTCGAGGCTCGTACCTTCGGCTGGTCGTCGCGCATGCTGAGGGCGAAGGGCACCAGCAACAGGGTGATTCCGGCCATCACGCCGATGCGCACGATCAGCGGGTTGCGCGGCGGGTGCAGCCCCGGGACGGAGTTGGCCCGCTCGGTTCGTACCACCGGGACCATTCGAGTGATGGGCCGGGTGTCGCTGCGGGTGTCGGCGTGGGCACGCGTTCCGGCCTGCGTACGTTTCAACTGCCGAGTGGGTTCGTCTTTCCAGAACCCAAATGGATCGTCGGAGTTGTCGTGCTGCATCGTGGGAAATCACCTCTCCGGGGCGCCGCCGTGGACCCTGAAGCTGTTCAGATGAGGTTCTGTCTACTCCGGTCGTCACACAAATGCAACATTGGAGGCGCGTAGCAATCCACCCCGGGACCTGCTACGGGCCGGTGGTTGACCCACCGGCCCGTCATGGCGGAGAGGGTGGGATTTGAACCCACGGACTACTTGAAGGCAGTCCCCGCATTAGCAGTGCGGTCCATTCGACCTGGCTCTGGCACCTCTCCTAGCGACTGCTGAGGCTATCGCAGCGATCGGCGGCGTCCCCACTGCGAATTCGCGGGCTGCCGCGTCCGCACATTCCGCTTTGCGAGCAGGGCTGTGCATCTGTGGAGTAACAGGAGGACGTGATGAACACCGAGCGGCGCGAGAGGGCATTTGACGGCGAGGCCGGCCGGAGGTCATGCTCCTCCTTGGGTGCTAGTAGGTAAGGGTGGCGGAGATTGTGAATACAACGCGCGCGGAGGCGTTTCGGCCGATGGCTGCTTCAACGCGGGCCGGCTTCAGACCATCGTCGAGATCGCGGGCTCGGATCGCGGTCGGCACCGTGCTGGCGTTGGTCGCCGTCGGTGTCGTTCTGCTCGTCTTTTCGACGGTCGACAAGCGGGTCGCGGTGCTGCAGGTGGTGCGCGATCTTCCGGCGGGCGCCCAGATCGGTGCGGCCGATGTGCGCGCGATCGAGTTGTCGACCGATCCGTCACTCGCTGTCATCAAGGCCACAGACATCGCCGGCGTGGTCGGGCAGTACACGAAGGTACGCATCGTCACCGGAGGGTTGCTCGCTGCCGGCTTGCTGCAGCCCGAGGCGTTGGTGGCGCCGGGCTCGGCGGTTGTCGCCGTGACAATTCCGTCGGGAGAGCTCCCCGCCGGTCTGCGTGAGCGGTCACAGGTGCAGATCGTCATCCCGACGAGCAGCGACGACACTCCGGCGCTTCCCGTGATCGGCCGCGTCGTCGGTCTACCCGATTCGCCCGACGCCGTCACAGGGCAGCTGTCGATCTCGTTCGAGGTCGCCGCGGCTGATGCGGTTGTGGTGGCCGGCGCCGCCAGGGTCAGGGTCGTGCTGCTCGACCCGGGTGTCGACCCGTCAGGAATAGCGCCATGAGCCTGGTCGCGGTGGTCGGCGACGGGTGCACCACGACCGCGCTCGGTCTCGCCGCAGCGTGGCCGGTGGGCGAGCCGTGCATGCTCGCCGAGTTCGATCCGGCCGGCGGATGCCTGGCCGCGTGGCTCGACCTGCCGCGATCGCCCGGCCTTGCCGATGTCGTCGCCTCGGCATCGCCCGGCTCGTGGGCGACCGTTCGGGCGATGTCGCAGCGCTCGCAATCCGGCATCGACGTGCTCGTTGCCCCGACGAGGTCGGTCGAGGCGACGGCCGTGGTGCTGGCGGCGACCACCGCCGTGCTGCCGCTGCTTTGCGGGCTCGATCTGCCCGTCGTCATCGCCGACGGTGGACGGCTGCGCGGGTCGATGTCGGCGTTGGTGCTGCGGGCCGGCGTCGTCGTCATCGCCCACCGCCAGCATCGTGGCTCTGCCGCAGCGGCTGCCCTGGGCTTGGAACGTGTTGCCGAGATCGCCTCGCAGTTGGCGGCGCGCTCGATCCCGGCAGTCGTCGCCCTCGTCGGTGCCATGCCGTACGGGGCCGATGAGGTAGCGCAGTTCATCCGCGCCGACGCCGTGGTCGCGCTCGCCGACGATCCATGGGCCGCGGCGGTGTTGGCCGGTCGTGCGGGCTCCGGCACCCGCCTGCGCCGCTCGCCCTTGATGCGTTCGATCATCGAGTTGGCGGGCGTCGTTTCGCACTGGCTGCCTCGTGTCAACCCCACAGAGGTCTGGGCACAGCCCTTCGACCAGCGTCCGATCGGCGAACGGTCGTGAACGTCGACCGGACGATGGTTCGCGACCTGACGGCTCGGCTCTCCAGCCGATTGGTCGAGGCGATCGAGAGCGACACCGCGTCCACCAACACCGGCGGGTTCGCCGCGGTCGAGATGCAACGTCGAGTCGGGCTCCGCGAAGACCGGGCTCGCCTCGAGCTCTTGATGGGCCGATGGATGGCAGACGAGATCGCCGGCATCAATCAGGCGCGGCTGCAGCGCGGCGATGGTTTGCTCGATGAGTACACCGAGCGCGAGTTGCGGGCCGCGGCATACGCCGAGACGGTCGGCGCCGGCCCACTCGAGCCGTACATGCACGATCCCGAGGTCGAAGAGATCGATGTCAACTCGCACCGGGTCACCTGGGTCTCGTATTCCGACGGCCGCAAGGAGGCCCTTGGCCAGCTCTGGGATTCAGCTGACGACCTCTACGCCTTCCAGCGTCGGCTGACCTTGTCGATGGGAGTCGCCGAGTCGCGGCTCGACGAGCAGTCTCCGATGGTCACGCTGCAGGCTCCCGATGGCTCGCGTGTCGTCATGGTGCTCGGTGGTCCGGGGCGCAGCGGTGTCTCGTCGGAGCCGCGAATCGCCATCCGACGCTTCACGATCCATCGGGTCGGTCTCGACGGCTTGGCGCAGCGCGGCCTGTTCCCGCGCTGGCTCGTGCCGCAGTTGGAGGCCCTGGTGCAGTCGGGGATGACGATCCTGATCTCCGGCGGTCCCGGTGCGGGCAAGACGACGCTGCTGAAGGAGCTGCTCGGGGCGGTCTCTCCACTGGAGCGAATCCTCACCGTGGAGAAGGGTCTGCTGGAGCTCCGCCTCGAGGATGACCCGCGTCATCCCGACGCGCCGGCGCTGTATACCCGCCAGGCCAACACCGAGGGCCGCGGTGCGGTGACGGCTCGCGAGCTCGTGGAACTGACCCGCCGTCTGAACCCGGATCGGGTGATCGTCGGTGAGCTCGTGGAGGACGAGGCACTGGAGATGCTCGACGTTGCGTCGATGTGCAAGCGCGGTTCCATGGCGACCATCCACGCTCACACCGTGGAGGCGGTGCTCAGCCGCCTGGCGTTCTACGTGGCCAAGAGCAACACCAAGTTGCCCGAGTACGCGGTGTGGAGCCTCATCGCCGAAACCATCGACTTCGTCATTCACATCGACCTCGTCCGCAACACCGATGTCGGTGCGCCGCAGCGGTGCGTCACATCGATCGTCGAGTACGGCGGGCGGGGCGAACACGGCGGTGTTCGTTCCACCGAGACGTGGGGGATGAACGAACGCAACCAGTTCGTGCAGCGCAATCCGTTGTCGGAGCGACACATCCGCAGGCTGCGCTTGGCGGGCATCCCCGACGGCGTGTTCGTGCCGAACGACGACTTGCCCATCCACGGGTTGCCGGTGACCGGGATGGTGTCGCGATGAATCGCGATGAGCTCCTGTTGGCGATCGCTGCGGTGTTGATGGTCGTTGGTGGCGGAGCCATCTGGTCGGGCCTTCACGACGGCCCTAGCCGTCCTCGGCGGCGGTCGGCGCTCCGACGTCCCGTCATGGCGGCGACCGCCAGTGCGATGTTCGTCGTGGCGATCTCGGGATGGATCATCCCATCGGTCGTCGTGGGTGTGATCGTGGGTTGGTTGGCGAACGTGGGGCGCGGCCGCCGCACGGGTGTCGACGCCGGCGTGGAACGGACCGAGGCGCTTGCATCCTGGGTCGAGAACGTCCGAGACGTGTTGCGGTCGGGCAATCAGCCGGTCGGCGCGATCGGGGCGACGACAGAGACGTGCCCTCCGTCGATTCGCCCGCACGTGCGCTCGCTGTTCGCCCGGCTCTCGGCGGGTCAACCGGCCGAGATCGCGTTCCGTCGTTTCGCCGACGATATGGATGAACCGCTGGCCGACCTCGTTGCCGTCGGCCTCCTCATCGCCGTGTCCCGCGGAGCCGAGACCGAGGATGTGCTCTCGGCCCTGGCCACGCAGGCCCGCCATCAAGCGGATCGGCGGCGCATCGTCGAGGCCGAGCGGGCTCCGATGCGGCGCGAGGTGCTGATGGTGTCGTTGGTGATGTGTGCGTTGCTCGCCGGAGTGTTCGTGTTCGCGCGCAGCTCGTACCTCAACGCCTACGACGACGTGTCCGGGCAGGTCTTCCTCGCGCTGATCCTGGTCGCGTACGGAGCGCTGTTGATCTGGGTCGGCAGGCTCGCCACCTTCCCGCAACCGTCGAGGTTCCTCACCCTTCGTCAGGTCGAATCGTGACCGCCGTGGCGCGTCTGGTGGCCGCCACACTCCTCGGCGCGACGGGTGCCTGGCTCGTCGTGAGCGGCAGTGCGCAGCGACGGCCCACGCTGGCAAAGATGTCGGCGCACCTCCGACGAGCCCCGACGTTGGTTGCCGTCGGTTCCGTTGGCGCCTCGGGCCGCCTCGGGCAGATGTTGGCTCGACGGATGCGACTCCGCCCCGACGTCGTCGCCGACCTGCGCCTCGTATGCAGGTCGCAGGACGTCCATGCGACGTATCTCACTGCTGCCGCAATCGCCGGCTTGTTCGGCCCTTCGTTGCTGCTCGTGATCGCTCAGGCGATGCGCGTGATCTCGATTGGGATCGCCATGCCGCTGGCAGTCGCCGTGATCGGCGCAGTCGTCGCTCCACTGGTGGTGCACACGTCGATGCGTGCTGCTGCGGCTGCGCAACGCCACGATCTTCGCTACCAACTCTCTTCCTACCTCGATGTCGTCACGATGTTGCTGGCGGGCAACGTCGGCAACGAAGGCGCGTTGCGTCAGGCCGCGCAAGCCGGCGATGGTCGCCTGTTCGTCGAGTTGCGGCGCAGGATCCTGATTGCCGAGACATCGAACCGCTCGTTGGTGTCTGCGCTCGCGCATCTCGGCGACGACCTCGACCTCGTCGAGTTGCAACAAGTGTCGGCGTCCGCGTCGCTCGCTGCCTCGGCGGGTGCGCCGGTCGCCAAGAGCCTGGCGGCCAAGTGCGCGACGTTGCGGGGAGCGCTGTCGGCGGAACAAGAGACCGACGCTCGGGTCCGCACCGGCAAGATCACGATCCCCCTGGTCGGCATGTCGATCCTGATCATGGCCGTGGTCGTCTACCCAGCCCTCAACTTCTCTCGATAGGAGCACGAATGAACATCGATCTGATGCTGTCAGCAATCACCCACCTGGTCTACGGCCAGCTCCGTCGTTTCACGCCGGACGCCAGCGCCGAGCACGACCGCGGTGCGGTATCGCTCGAACAGGTGTTGTGGTTCGTCGCCGCCGGTGTGGCGGTCGCGGTGATCGCGGGCGTGCTGTGGGGCAAGGTCAAGACCGAGGCCGACAAGCCGATCCAGGCACCGACCGCGCCGTGAGGGACCGCGATCGCGGCGCGGCGTCGCTGACAATCGTCTTGTTGGCTCCGATGTTGTTGGTGCTGATGTTCGCCGGTTTCCAGGCGGCGATGTGGAACCACGCGCGGACCGAGGCCAGGGTGATCGCGCGCGAGACCGCAGCACTGGTTGCTCGTGATCACCTGCCCGCGCCGCAGGCAGTCGCTGCGGCGGTCGCGTCGCTCGCCAGCGACAGTGTGCTGAGTGCTGTCAACGTTGCGGTCGATACGACGGCAAGCGTCGTGACCGTCACGATCACGGGTGACGCCCCCGGGATGTTGCGGGGCACATCGGCATCGGTACGAGTCACGGTCGCCCTCTCCCTCGAAGGATGGGTGGCACTGTGAGAACCGGGAACGATCGCGGCGAAGCAAACGCACTCGGGCTGGTCTTGATCGCGCCGGTGGCCATCGCCCTGGCGCTCCTGGTCCTGTGGATCGGGCGACGAGTCGATACGGATGCTCAGGTGCAGGCCGCGAGCTCGGCCGCCGCGCAGTCTGCGGCTCACCAGCGCACTCCCGCTGCGGCAGTCGCCGCGGCACAGTCGACAGCCGCGTTGATGCTCACTGATGTGAAGGAGTGCTCCGGCGGCCCGGCGATCTCGATCGACGCATCGCAGTTCAGGGCCGGCGGAGCCGTGACGGTCGTCGTGGCGTGCTCGCCGGAACGATCCGACCTCGGGCTGTCCGATCCGCGTTCGGCCACGTTCGTCGCCACCTCGACGGCGTCCGTCGATGCCTACCGATCGGTGGGCTTGCCGTGAGCCGCGGCCGTCGTCGGCGTGACCGCGGGTCGGCGACGGTGTTGATGATCACCTTGTGCTTCACCTTCCTCGCCGGCTCACTGGTGTGGCTCTCGCGCAGCGTCGACCAGTCGCTCGACGATCGCACCAATGCTGCCTCGATCGCGTTCCAGGCGGCCCGCGCTGGTGCGCAGGCGATCGACCCGACTGCACTCCGCGCCGGCCAGGTGATCGTCGACCCCGTCGCAGCACGCATGGTGGTTGCCGAGACGACCGCTCGCCTCCTTGCCGTCAACGGCGACGTCGGCTCGCTGGCCGCCGTGTCGATCGAGACCAACAGGGTCACCGTTTCGGTGACCATCACCACGACAGGTCGTGCGGCCACCGGCACCGCGTCGGCAGCAGCGGTCGTTGGTGTCGACGCACCGCTGCCCTGAGGAGATCGCGATGTCCACTTCCACTACTCCCCGACGCGGGGCACGACTTGCGGTGCTCGCTGCGGCCACCGGGTCGGGCCTCGGGGTCGTCGTCGGGCTGCCTGCCTTCCTCGCCGTCGTGGCCGGTGCGCGGTTCGGCCACGCCTCGCCGCTTCATGGCTTGAACGCCCCATGGCGATGGTCGACCGACGACCTGCGCTCGTGGGCGAGGCGGCTGACACACGGCCTCGACTCGTCCGCAGCGTTGGTCGATCTGTTCTTCCGCGTCGCGTTGGTGATCGGTTGGGTATGCGTGGCGATCTTGATCTACACGGTCGTCGACGAGCTCGCCTTCCAACTTCGCCGAGGCATGCCGTCAGCGCGTCCTCGTCACTTCGGCGGCCTCGGCTTGCTCGGCCGCAAGGTGGCGACCGCGTTGGTCGCCGTCCTGCCGCTGGCGATCTCTGTCACGCCGACCCTCGCCGGCGCGGGCCCGGCACGGGCCGCGGTCGGTGTGGTGCATCGCCGAGTCGCCGATCTGGATGCGCCGATGGACACGGCGGTGACCCTCCCCGTTGCTGTCGCCCCGGCGACCGGGGTCTCGGGGCTCGGAAGCGGATGGTCGATGGTGGAAGTGAAGCGTGGCGACTCGATCTGGGCGATCGCCGAGCGCATCGGTGACGGTCGTGACATCGCGGCCATCGCCAGGCAGATCGTCGCTGCCAACCTCGGGTCGATCATGAACGACGGGCACCGGTTCTCCACACCGGCACTGATCGAGTCGGGTTGGATGCTGAACGTTCCCGTGGACGCGATGCCCGTGGACGACACCATTCCTGACCTGCTGGTGTTCCGGGACGACTATGTCGTGGTCGCCGGTGATTCGTATTGGCGGATCGCCGAGAATCACCTCGGTCCCCTCGCCAGTGCGCCGGAGATCGCTGTCTACACCGACGTGTTGATGGAGCGGAACGCGCCGCTGTTCGGCTACGCGGATCGCCGCCTGATTCGGCCAGGCGACGTCGTGCAGCTCGCCATGCCAGAGCCAACGGTGGTCGCTGGGTTCCCGCCGGTCCTCGCCTCGCCCGAGGTGCCCGCCGTCGATGTAGTGCCAGCCATCACCGACCCGGTGCCGCCGGCGGTCGCTGGGTTCCCGCCGCCGGTTGTCCTCTCGTCGAGCAGCGTTGCGATAGAACTCGCGCCGAGCCTCGCCCCTCCATCAATTGCTCCGGACCCATCGCCGGCCGACTCGATCGCGCCCGCGGTCGCGTCGTTCTTCGAGAGCGAATCAAACGGCATCCCAATGCAGAGCGGTCTTCCCGCGGCGCTCCTGCTCTCGGGCGGCGCGATCGTCGTGCTCGATGCTCGTCGTCGTCAGCAGCTGCGATCGGCACGAATCGGTGCACGACTGCTGCCACCGACCCCGCAGGCGATGGAGACCGAACTGCTGCTGCGCTCGCTGAACCGTGCCGAGCAACTGGCGCGGGTCGATCTGGCTTTGCGCTCCGCAGCCCCCGGCCTGGTGCGACAGCAGGCTCGCGCCATGGCGATCGAGATCGCTGATGATGGGGAAGTCCGCGTGTACTCCGATCGTCCGGCGCCGATCGTTGCCCCACCCTGGCTGTTCGACGTCGAGGCCGGTGCGTGGCGACTGCCGGCGAATGTTCCGCTCGTCGACCTGGCCGACGACGCTCGCCGAGTCAATCAGCCGTGCCCCGCACTCATCCACATTGGTGAGTCCGCCGGTGGGCAGTTGTTCGTCGATCTCGAGGCCGTGGGCACCCTCGCCATCGAAGCTGCGCCAGACGTAGCGGCGTCGATCGTGCGGTGTGCCGCGGCCTCGCTGGCGGTGTCGCCCTTCGCCGAGTCCAGCCGAATCTTCACGGTGGGGCTGGAGGTCGACGCGCACCTCGGGAACCCGACCGTCGAATCACATCGTTCGCTCGGCGAGGCCGTGGACGCCGTCCGCGCGACCGTTGGCAGCATCGCCACGGCGACGAGCGGCAGTGCCTCGACGTTCGCCCTGCGCTCGACAGAGCACGGTGGCGAAGCATGGGAGCCGTCGTTGCTGCTCGCGGTCGGAGCCGATGACCCGGCCGGCCTCGCTTCGTTGACGACACTTGCACGCGACGGCGGGTGCGGCGTCGGGGTGATGATCGATCGTCCGCTCGCCAGTGCCGGTGCAGTGCTCCGTGCCGCCGATGGCGACTTCGTGCTCGAGCCGCTCGGCCGCCATGTCACGCCGGTCGGCCTGTCGCTGGCCGAGGTGTCGGCTGTCGACAACCTCCTCGACGCGGCGGAGCGACCGCTGCCCGCCGAGATCATCGACACGACCTCGCAACCTCGCTTGGTCGTCGGCGCTGAGTTCGCCGATCGCCCGCAGGTCCTGGTGGTGCAGGTACTCGGCCATGTCGCAGTTCACACTTTGGACGGCCAGCCGGTCGGCTTCGACCGCTCGAAGTCGCAGGAGCTCGTCGTCTGGTTGAGCCAGCACCGTCACCGCCCGACGAGGTCATCGGCGAGGACAGCGTTGTGGGATGTCGCCGTTCGGGATGCCACGTTCTCGAACGTCGTCAGTGATGCCAGGCGGGCGATGGCCAAGATCCTGCCGCCGCCGGCCGGGCAGGAATGGCTGGGCAGGACGATGAGCGACGACCTTCCGTTGCACGACCTCGTCGTCAGCGACGTCGAACTGCTGGCCGAACGTGTGGCCGGCGCCCGCGGACTCGACGCTGCGTCGGCGATCGCGGTGCTACGGCCCGGCGTCGCCCTGATCGAGGGGATGCCGTTCGCCGGCACGTCGTACCTGTGGCCCGACGCCGAGGGCATCACGTCAGCCTTGGTGTTGATGGCCACGTCAGCGTCGGCAGAACTGGCGGGTCACTACTTGAGTGTCGGCGACATCGAGGGCGTGTTCTGGGCGACCGGACGAGGCCTGAAGGTGCTTGCCGGCCACGAGGAGTTGATCGCGCTGCGCATGCGCGCCCACGCACTTCGCGGTGACCTCGCCGGCGTGCGCGGCGAGTGGGACAGCTACGAACGGGCGGTGCACGCCGACTCGTGGGCCGCCGCGGAACCCTCACCGAAACTCGTCCACCTTCGCCGCGAACTGCTGACGCCCTCGTTGGCCTCGTAGCGACTCATGACCGATGGTCGGGAGCCACGTCGTCGACTCGGCCTTCTGGTCGTCGAGCCAGTACTTCCAATGGCGTACGTTGCGGAACGCTTGCCGATGGGCGTTCGTCATGTAGTGCGATGCCCAGGCGTGGGCCATCTCGGGCAGCATCAGCCGCGCCTCGACGGCGCCGGTATCGCTAGGCGACCACACATCCCGGAACGAAGTCCAAGATGACCGAGTCCCTGGAGACCAGAACCAGTCCGGAGTTTGCGGCCTGAGCGACAAGCATGCGGTCAAACGGATCGCGGTGATTCCAGATCAGCGCGGCCGCGTCGACCCCATCATCGATTCCGATGCCGCGGAGCCGAATTCGTTGGTCCGCCAGACGCCGGAACAGCCCTCGAACGTCGAGGGCAAGCTTGCCCTGTGTCGACTTGATGGCGAGTTCCCACGCAGATGCTGCGGACGCCCAGACATCGTTGCCCGGATCTGAGATCGCCGCCGATGCGTCCGTGCTGAGTTGAGAAGGATCGTCGGCCCACCACACAGCGGTGTGCGAGTCGAGCAGCAGGTCCACGGCGCCCTTATGTGCCGAAGTCGTCGGCAAGCTGGTCGTCGGCCTTCCACCAGTCCGCGTCATGCTCGACGATCTCACCTCGCATGAAGCCACCCTCGCGCGGGTGGACCGCCGACAACCTGGCGACCGGATGACCGTTGCGCGCCACGAGGATGTCCTCGCCGTCCTCCGCCCGCCGCAGTAGGTCGGACAACGTCGCCTTCGCCTCAGCGACGCTCACAGTAATGGTCATAGTGGTCATACTAGTCTGAATCCAAGTTGGCCGCGGGACGTGTGACGAGCCGGGTGTGAGAAGGAGAACCGGTAGACGTCCGTCAGCCGACCCGAGAAATACCCCCGAACGTCCTCTCCTGCCAGGGACCTCCGCCACATCACGTCCGCACGCTGCGCCGCGCTGAGTTACTTCAGGACGAAGTAGTTAGTCCGCCCGCGTCGCCCTCGGCATCGACTCGAGGTACTCGTCGAGCGTGGCCGGGAAACCTGGGGCGCGGAGTTCGGTATGGCAGGCCTCCTCGAGCAGTTTCGCCACCATCGGTGAGCCGGCCTCGCCGCCGTACGCAGATCGGGCGCGAATGTTGAGCTGATCGACAATCGATGCGATGTCCAGCGGCACACCGAAAGACCGGCCGAGCTCCATCGCGAAGCCGAGGTCCTTGCACGACAGGTCGAGCGAGAACCCGATGTCGTAGCTGCCGCTGAGGATGGTGGTGCTCTCGGTCTCGTGGATGAAGCTGTTGCCGGAGCTGGCCTTGATGATCTCCCACGCCAGGCGCATGTCGATGCCCGCCTTCATGGCGAGCATGTAGGCCTCCGCCGACGCGGCGATGTGCACGAACGCGAGCATGTTCGTGATCACCTTGATGACGGCGGCCTGGCCGAGTGCGCCGACGTAGAACACGCGACCACCGACGGCACGGAACACCGGAAGGTGGCGCTGGTAGATGGCCTCATCGCCGCCCACGAGCACGGTGATGGTGGCCGAGGACGCGTTGTGGGCGCCTCCGGTGACGGGCGCCTCGAGCGTCACCACTCCGAGTGTGTGCAGTCGCTGGGCGAGGCGCAGCAGTTCGTGCCGGTCGTTCGTGCTCATGTCGATCCATGTGCCACCGGTCCGGAATCCCTCGACCAGTCCGCGCTCGCCCTCGACGACCGCGACGATGGCCTTCACCGACGGCAGGCAGGTGATCACCGACTCGCATGCTCGTGCCACGTCGGCCGGCGACTCGGCCCAATGCGCACCTCGCGCGATGAGGTCCGCCGCAGCGGAGCGATCCAGGTCGTGCACCGTCACCTCGAACCCCGCTGCCAGCAAGTTCGCCGCCAGATGTCCTCCGATGTTGCCGATACCGATGCAGCCGATGTTCATGGCCGTGCACGCTACGCGTGGTCTACACCAACACCGTCACCTCACCCTCAGATCCGAAGCACCGCTCTTGTGCCTGTCCGTAGAGGGCGTCGATCCTGGCGCTGATAGCTTCGGATTCGTCGCCACCGACTCGGTTGGTGCTTCTCGTCGGGTCTTGCCCACGCTGAGCTTGCGGTCGATGTAGCCGCGGGTCTCTCGATACAACGTGGTGAGTTCGAGGCGTTCGAGCCGTCGCAGCCGGGACCCAATCTTGCCGTGCGAAGTGAGCCGATCTCGGACTTCGGTGGGCAGCTTGACGCGCCGCGAGCCCGCGCGGCCCGAACTGCTCAGCCGACGAGCGACTCCACCGACGACGTTGCAACCGGGCCGACCATCCGATCACGCGGGAAGCGGATCGGCAGTTCGGCCCGGATCCTCGCGTCGACCTCCTCCGGGATGTGATCGGGGAAGTGGCGGCCGAGCACGTCGCGAACCTTGGCGATCGCTTGATCGACGATCATCGGACGGCCGACCTCGTTCCATTCCTTCGGGCTCAGTCGGTCGCCGATCGCAGGGTAGATGTACTCAGTCTGCATCAGCTCGAGCGTCTGGGGGGAGCCGAGATAGTGGCCGGGGCCGCCGATCACCGCGTTGCGGATCGTGTCGAGCGAGAGTGTCTTATCGGAGACCTCGATGCCCTTGATGGTGCGTTGTACCGCGCCGATGACGTCGTTGTCGAGCACGACGCCCTCGAGCGAAAACCCGAGCAGGCTGCCGTGCATCCCGGCCGCCTCGTAGATCAGGTTGGCGCCGGCGTTGCCGACGAGCGCGTGGTTGTAGCCCTTCTCGGCGCCGGCCTGCGCGTCGGGCATCTTCGAATCGCTGATGCCCGACGACGTGCCGCCGGTGAGATCGTAGAAGTGGGCCATCTGACCACACGCTGCTGACAGCAGTGCCTGCTCTGGGCTCCCTCCCGACATCGCTCCGGAGCGCAGGTCGGACACGAACGGCCAGAGCCCGAAGATCGCTGGGTGGCCCGGTTTGATGGCGTTCACGTAGGCGAGTCCGGCGAGCACCTCGGCCACCTCCTGGACGAGCGCACCTGCCAGCGCCGCCGGCGCTGTGGCGCCCGCCTGGCCGGCCGACAACAACAGGACGGGCATCCCGCCGTGTACCGCCACCTCCAGGCATCGACATGCGTCGGCCGCGAACTTGAGCGGGGGAACCACGAAGCAGTTCGATTGGCTGACGAACGGACGGGCTCGCCATTGCTCCTCGCCGCCGGCGATCTCGTGCAGCATCTTGAGCGACGCCTCCAGGTGATCGGGGTGCACCCACGAGGTGCCGACGTGCTTCGTCGTTCCGCTCACACTGAGGTAGCAGGTGTTGATGTCCATCTCGGCTGGGTCCGAGAGATCCCGCGGGACGACGGAGCGCTGGTAGAAGTGGATGTGCTCCATGGTGTCGACCAGGCGGGCGATGTCGTACGCGTCCTGCGATAACGACTCGCGATACTCGCCCGTGATCGGATCGATGATGTACACGGCCGCCCCGGCCGTTCCGAAGTACACCCGCTTGCCCCATGGCTCCATGTCGTGCTTGGGATCCTGACCGTGCAGGACGAAGTGGCGGCCCGCCATGGCGACGGTGTCTTCGATGAGGCCGCGCGGGAACAACAGGCGGCCTTCGTCGGAGATCGTGCACCCCTTCGGCAGGAGCACGTCGAGGCACGACGGGATCGCGTCCGCGAGTCCGATATTTTCCAGGACATCGAGCGCGGCCAGGTGCACCTTCATCACCTCGGCATCGGTGAGCGCCGCATAGCGTCCGCTCACCATGCCGGGGTTGACCGGGCGGACGTCCAGCGCCAACGGCGCGGCGCGCAGCGCCCGCCTCGCCTCGCGTCCGCCACGCCGTCCATCCTGTTGAGCGTTGCTCATCGAATTCCCCCTGAGTAGAACAATCCTCGTCAGTCTGACCTGGATCGACGCTCGCAACAAGCGACCATCTCTCATCGATCGATGAGAAGAACTCATGTAGCCTGCCCATCATGGACGAGCTCCCGTCGATGGCCTCGCTGCGCGCCTTCGAAGCCGCCGCCCGCCACCTCAGCTTCCGGGTCGCGGCCGAGGAGC
This sequence comes from Ilumatobacteraceae bacterium, assembly GCA_031373785.1. GTDB lineage: Bacteria > Actinomycetota > Acidimicrobiia > Acidimicrobiales > Ilumatobacteraceae > JAENVT01. The sequence continues at coordinate 8,067 of JANMNE010000096.1, read as the reverse complement.
TGACGGTCACCCAGTCGGCGATCAGCCACCAGGTGGCCGATCTCGAGCGACGGCTCGGGATCCCGCTGTTCCATCGCCGCAACCGTCGCGTCGAGCTCACCATCGCGGGAACCCAGTATCAGACGTACGTGAGCGACGGCCTCGAGCGCATCGCTCAGGGCACGGCAATCGTCGCAGGGTCGAGCCGGACCGATCAGCTCGACGTCCAGGTGTACGTCACGGTGGCCGCCCGCTGGCTGATCCCGCGCCTGCACACGTTCTGGTCGGCCCATCCGGAGATCCTCGTCAGGTTCAACGCCAGCCACCTTGACTGGGAGTTCGACGATGCCGCGGGTGATGTCGCAATCGTGTGCACCGAACATCCGGATCGGCCGGGGCTCGACTACACACATCTGTTCGATGCACACCTGACGCCGGTGTGCAGTCCAGCGCTCGTCCACGGCGGGATCGGACTGCGCCAACCGGCCGACCTCGTCAACCACTCGTTGCTGCAGCTGTACACCGCGGCCGACGAATGGTCGTCCTGGCTCGACGCCGCCGGCGTCCCCGAGGTGCAGGGCCTCCTCGCCCCGCGGTTCGACTCGTACCTGCTCGCGCTCGAAGCGGCGACAGACGGGCAAGGGGTGGCGATCGTGCCCACCTTCCTCGCCGCCGCCGACCTACGCAGCGGTCGGCTCGTGGCACCATTCCGGATCGAGGTCTTCCAGCTACGACGGTGGTACTTCGTCTGCCGCCGCGACCGCAGCGACCACGGCGCGGTGCGGGCCTTTCGCGAATGGCTGCACGCCGAGATCGCCGACGATCCCGACATGTATCCGGCTGGGCCGAGCGCGTGATCAGTAATGGGGCGGTGTGATCACCCAGAGCACCTTGGTGGGCTCGCGCCCGCTGTTGGCGCAGCGGTGCGGTTCGGTGCTCTGGAACGCGAAGCTGTCGCCGGCATGGAGCCGGAAGTGCTGCTCGCCGACCCACAGCTCCAGGTCGCCCGACATCACCAGCCCGGCCTCCGAACCGTCGTGCTCGTAGAACTCGCTGTCCGCGCCCGGATGGATCGTGCTGATCAGCAGCTCCAGCGGTCCGGAGAGATCAGGAGAGAGCAGCTCCTCGGTGATCCCGAGCCCGGTGAAGGTCAGGTTTCGGCGGTGGCCGGCGCGCACCACGATCTTGCGCTCCTCGGCTGCTCCGTCGGCCCCTGGCTGGAAGAACCAGTGCATGTGTACGCCGAGCACGTCGGAGATCCGCTTGAGCACACCGATCGGGAGCCGGGACACGTTTCGCTCGATCTGGCTGAGATAGCTCACCGAGATGCCGGCACCCGCGGCGACGTCCTTGAGCGTGAGCCGCTCGGCCTTGCGCAGTTCTCGCAACCGCCCGCCGATCAGGGCGCCGTCGAACGGACCAGAGTTGGAGGGCGAGGTCGCTTCGTCCGCAGTGCGCAGGGCCCGGATCGCCATCGTGCTCAGCTCTTGACACGCAGGCTCGTGGGGTCGTAGAGCGGGCCGAGTGACACATCGGCGGGCACGCGCTCACCAGCCACCTCGATCTCGTAGCGACCTGCCAGGACGTACTCGCGATCGACGACTTCACTCGCGTTGCCCACGTACCCCATACCAAGCGATGCGTCCAACGTGTGACCGTACATGCCCGAGGTGATGCGTCCGACCAGGACGTCATCGCGCCAGATCGGCTCGTTGTGGTAGAGCAGCCGCTCGCGGTCGTGCAGCGCGAACTGGGCCAGGCGCTGTTGTACTCCATGTTCTTTCTGCTCGAGCAGGGCGTCGCGGCCAATGAATCCGTCTGGCTTCGTCCAACGCACCGCGAAGCCGAGTCCTGCCTCGAGCGGGGTCTCGTCCGGTGAGATGTCGTGACCCCAATGGCGGTACCCCTTCTCCATCCGCAACGAGTTGAGTGCGTGGTACCCCGCTTGTCGCATGCCGAACCCGGAGCCCGCCTCCACGAGGACGTCGTACACCCCGGTCGCGAACTCGGTCGGGATGTACAGCTCCCACCCCAGCTCACCCACGTACGTGACCCGGCTGGCGCGCACCCGGGCGTAGCCGAGGTCGATGATCTGTGACGTGCCGAATGGGAAGGCCTCGTTGGACATGTCGGCGGGGGTCAGTGTGGCGAGCAGCGCACGGGAGTTGGGACCCATCACGCCGAGCACGGCGTGGGCGGAGGTGACGTCGGTGGCGACCGCCCGCGCACCCTGGGGGATGTGGTCCTTCAGCCATGTCAGGTCGCGCACTTGTGTCGCCGCCGCGGTGACGATCAAGTAGCGGTCGGGTGCCTCGCGGGTGACCGTGAGGTCGGCTTCGATGCCACCGCGCTCGTTGAGCCACTGGGTGTAGACGACCCGACCGACGGGCACGGCGACGTCGTTGGCGCAGATCTGGTTGAGCACCGGCTCGGCGTCGGCGCCCTCGAGGAGGAACTTGCCGAACGACGACTGGTCGAACACGCCCACCTGCGTGCGAACTGCGGCGTGCTCGGCGGCGGAGTGCGGGAACCAGTTCTGTTTGCCGTACGTGTACTCGTACACCGGCTCGACACCGTCAGGCGCGAACCAATTGGCACGCTCCCAACCAGCCATCTCGCCGAAACAGGCACCCCGCTCGGCCAGCCGCGCGTGGAGTGCCGAACGCCGCACACCGCGGGCGGATTCGGGCTGGCGGAATGGCCAGTGCATCGCGTACAGCAGTCCCAATGCCTCGACCGTGCGGTCGTGTAGGTACGACCGGTTGCGCTGGAACGGCATCACCCGCCGGATGTCGACATCCCACAGGTCCATCGGCGGGTGGCCATCGATGATCCAATCGGCCAGAACCTTCCCGGCCCCACCCGACGACTGGATGCCGATCGAGTTGAACCCGCACGCCATGAACAGTCCTTTCACGTCGGGCGACTCACCCAGGAGATACCGATCGTCCGGGGTGAACGCCTCCGGACCATTGAAGAACAGTCGGATGCCGGCCGAGGCGAGCAGAGGCATCCGGTGCGTCGCGGCCTCGACGAGCGGGGCGATATGGTCGAAGTCTTCCGGCAGGGAGTCGAACGCGAACGACTCGGGGATCCCCGCCATGCCCCATGGCTTCGCCACCGGCTCGAACCACCCGACGAGCAGCTTGCCGGCATCTGCCTTGAAGTAGCCGCAGCCATCGGGGTCGCGGAGCACCGGCATCGTTGGCGAGATGCCGTCGACGCCCTCGGTCACGATGTAGAAGTGTTCGGCCGCATGCAGTGGCACGACCGCGCCGGCCTGATCGCCCAACTCCCGCCCCCACATGCCCGCTGCGTTCACGACCGCGTCGGCGCGGATGTCGCCGGCTTCGGTGACGACCCCGACAGCGCGACCGTGCTCGACCACGATCCGATCGACCTTGACGTTCTCGACGATCCGCACGCCCAATGCACGCGCACCCTTCGCCATCGCCTGGGTGGTGTCGATCGGGTTGGTCACACCGTCGTTCGGCAGGTGCACGCCGCCGACGAGGTCGTCGACCCGGGCCAGCGGCACCAAGTCGGCGACGTCGGCCGGCGTGATGATGTCGACCTCCAGGCCGAACACGCGAGCCATCGACGCCCCGCGCTTGAGCTCCTCGAACCGCTCCTCGGTGGGCGCCACCGCCACCGAGCCGCACTGCTGGAACCCCGTGGCCTGACCGGTCTCAGTCTCCAACCTCGCGAACAGATCCGTCGTGTACTGCGCGAGCCGGGTCAAGTTGTGGGTCGCCCGCAGCTGCCCCACGAGCCCGGCGGCGTGCCAGGTGGTGCCACAGGTGAGCTGCTTGCGCTCGAGCAGGATGACGTCGGTGCAGCCGCGTAGGGCGAGGTGGTAGGCGATGCTGCACCCGACGATGCCACCTCCGACGATGACGACGCGAGCGTTGGTGGGTAGATCGGTCATGAGATTCTCCGAGGTGGAGTGCCGCTCGATGCGGGCCGTGTAATTCGTGCCTACTATTACACAACTCGAATCGGGGAGGAACCGGGATCATGAGCGACCACGCAGTGAACGACCAACCGGCTGCTGAGCAAGCACGGATCGTCGTGATCGGTGGTGGCATCGCCGGCTGTAGCACGATGTTCCATCTGGCGAAGATGGGATGCAGCGACGTGCTGTTGCTCGAACGCGACGAGCTCACGTCGGGTTCGACCTGGCACGCAGCGGGGAACGTCCCCACGTACAGCACGAGCTGGAGCGTGATGAAGGTGCAGTCCTACTCGGCGGCGCTGTTCCGCGAGCTGGCTCGGGATCCCGAATTCCCGATCAGCTATCACGTCACCGGTTCCGTGCGGTTGGCGCACAGCGCAGAGCGGATCGCCGAGTTCCGTCACGTCACCTCGATGGCCAATGCACAAGGCATGGGCTACGACATGCTGACCCCGGAGCAGCTCGTCGAGCGCTACCCGCTGATCGAGACCCACGACTTGGAGGGCGCACTGTGGGATCCCCTCGACGGCGACATCGACCCGTCCCAGGTCACCCAAGCAATGGCACGCGCCGGGCGTGCACTCGGAGCGCGGGTGCGACGCTTCGAGCGAGTTGTCGCGCTGGTGCAACATCCGAACCATCACTGGACGGTGACGACTCGCACCGCCGACGGCGAGCATCACGTCATCGACTGCGAGATCGTGGTCAACGCCGCCGGCTACCGCGCCGGCGAGGTGATGGAGCTGATTGGCCGCCACCATCCGATCGCACAGATGTCGCATCAGTACTACGTGACCGAGGAGATCGCCGAGCTGGCCGCCCGCGACACCCCGCTCCCGCTGCTGCGCGACCCCGACGCGTCGTACTACCTGCGCCAGGAGCGCAACAGCTACATCCTGGGGCCATACGAGTGGAAGGCCACGGCGATGTGGCTCGACGGCATCCCCGACAAGTTCGCCAACATGCTCTGGAGCGATGACCTCGAGCGACTCGAGCCGCAGATCCTCGACGCTGGCGAGCGGGTGCCAGTGCTGGGTGAGGCCGGCATCGCCAGGGTGGTCAACGGACCGATCCCGTACGCACCCGATGGCAACCCCTACCTCGGCCCCGAACGCGGCCTACGGAACTTCTTCCACTGCAACACGTTCAGCTTCGGCATCGCACAAGGTGGAGGCGCCGGCAAGGCGATCGCCGAATGGATCCTCGACGGACGGCCTGAGTTCGACATCTGGTCGATCGATCGTCGCCGCTACAAGGAGTACGCAACGACCCGGTACACGATCGACAAGGCGATCGAGGTGTACCAGAACGAGTACGCGATGGGCTTCCCGTTCGAGGAGCGGCCAGCCGGTCGGCCCGCGTACACGTCACCGCTCTACGACAAGCTGCTGTCCAAAGGTGCCTACTACGGCGCCCGGGGTGGCTGGGAACGTCCGATCTGGTTCGACACCGGTCACGGGACGGCGTCTGCGATCACCGACCACTCGCTGTCGTTCTTCCGTCGCAACGCTTGGCGTCCGCTGGTCGCCGAGGAATGCGATGCGGTGCGCAACCGTGTCGGACTGCTCGACTTCCCCGGCTTCTCCAAGTTCGAGGTGCGTGGTGCCGGCGCCGAGTCCTATCTGGACCGTCTGCTGTGCACGAAACTGCCGAGGCTGGGACGCGTGTCGCTCGTCTACGCGCTGCTCCCCGATGGGAAGGTGCTCAGCGAGTTCACCATCACCCGGATCGCTGACGATCACTTCTACCTCGTGGGCGCGGCCGGCGCCGAGTGGCACGACCTCGACGTGCTCGAGCAGGCCTTACCCGACGACGGATCGGTCGCGGTCAGCAACGTCACGGCCGACTACGGCTCGCTCGTCCTCGTGGGTCCGAGGTCGCGAGACGTGCTGGCCTCGATCACCGAAACGCCGCTGGACAACGCGGCGTTCCCGTGGCTGTCGATGCGCTCGATCTCGACCGCGGTCGGCCCGGTCCGCGCCCTGCGGGTCAACTACGTCGGCGAACTCGGCTGGGAGTTGCACGCTTCCAACGCGCAGATGGAGGCGCTGTACGACGCGATCTGGGCGGCCGGCGAACCGCACGGCATCCGCGATTTCGGGATCTATGCCGTCGACAGTCTCCGCCTCGACAAGGGGTACCGTGGATGGAAGGTCGATCTCGAGATCGGGTACTCGCTGTTCGACGCGTCGATGGATCGCTTCGTCGACATCTCGAAGCCCGACTTCGTCGGCAAGGCGGCGATGGTTGCGGAGCGCGAGAGCGGCCCGACTTGGCGCTTCGTGTCGATGACCCTCGATGATCCGGGCGACGCCGATGCACCGTTCTGCGCTTCGGTGTTCAGTGGTGATCGCCGGGTGGGCATCGTCACGTCCGGTGGTTGGAGTTTCACACTCGGCCAGAGCGTCGCACTCGCGTACGTTCGTCCCGAGTTCGAGGAACCGGGGACGAAACTCGAGATCGAGATCTTTGGTTCGCGGCGATCAGCGACGGTCGGGGCCGAGCCGCTTTTCGATCCCGAGAACACCCGATTGCGAGGATGAACAGCACGTTGGATTTCAGCAGAGTGTGATCGTGTCGAGTAGGTCCCAGTTCGGTCGACCTGCGTCAAGCAGCGATCGGATCCTGCAGTGGTGGAAACATCGGAACCCGAACGCGCTACCCGCTTCACTCGCTTGACCAAGTTGTTGACACCGCCGAGGAATTCATGGGCGGCCAACAATGGCAAGGCCACCATGGCGGGTCGATCGTGAAGGCGCGAACGCGCCCACCGAGCGTCCAGTGCAGAATGTTCATCGCAGCGCACGCAGAAAGTTCTCGACCGCCGGAGAGCAGCGCCCGAAACGGGCTCCAGGTAACCGGCGTTCGGCGCTCCCGTGTCCGCAAAGGTCTCCGATCGCCGCCCTTTGAAGGTTGCCCCGATGTGTGGAATTTGTTCAAAGAATAGGCTGGGCATCGATCGGCGGCTCAGATCGACACAAACTATGCCGTTGCCAGTCATATTCGTGATAGGTCAGAAGCTCGTGACCTGGCCTTGTTATCGAATACCTCTGTTCTGGACAAATGTGTGTTCGGAGCCGGGTGTGAGAATCGAACTCACGACATCTTCATTACAAGTGAAGTGCTCTGCCGACTGAGCTAACCCGGCGGTGTTCGAGAAATCGTAGAGGACGACCCTCGACAAAACGTACGGGAATCTTCCCGCTGTCAATCACAGCGCGGCGTTGCGGGGTCGGTCGTGGCACTGCGGACCGTGCTGATCAGGAGGATCGTTCCATCCAGGGTGTCGTGGGCGACGGATGCCCGACCGTTGATGATCGCGGAAGTTCAGCAATGGCGCCCATATCACCGGTTCGGGTGCCGTTCTCCTCACCGTCGCGCGATGTGGTCGGGCGCGATTTGTGCCAGATGTGGCGTGATATCGATCCCAACGAGGCTGGTCGGGCGCGATTTGTGCCAGGTGTGGCGTGATATCGATCCCACGAACTCGCCGTGAAGCCGACGAGCGCCGATCGGCGACTCGGTGCTACCGGTGGGTTCGGTGAAGCCCACTCGATACGGGCTCGTTCGAGTCAGCGGATGGCAGCGGTGCGTAGTGGTCGACGTACTCCTGTCGACAGAGTCGTCGGATCTCACTCATGAACTGGTCGGTGATTTGGCGGCGAGCACGGTTCGTACTCGACGTGAACCCAGCGTCGGCAGGAAGGATCGGCTCACCGATGCTGATCGTGGCGTGCCGGAACGGGCGCACCAGCCGGGCGCCGGTCGGCAGGATCCGGTCGGTGCCGATGATGCCAACCGGCACGATCGGGACACCCGTGGTCAGCGCAAGATGAGCTGCACCGCAGTGACCACGATGCAACAGCCCATCTCGTGACCGGGTTCCCTCGGGGAACAGCCCGACGATCTGACCGCGATCGAGGACGTCATCGATTTGGGCGAACGCCCGGACGAGATCGCCGGGATTTTCGCGCCGGATCGGGATCATGCCGGCCCCGCAGAACAGCCAGTTCGTGATCCGCTGGTCCGTGTACTCGGCCTTTCCGAGCACCGACACGGGTCGCGGCAGGGCGAACATCAACAACACGGAGTCGAAGAACGAACGGTGGTTGGCCACCACGATCACCGGCCCC
>JANMNE010000065.1:0-10251 GCA_031373785.1 Ilumatobacteraceae bacterium | reverse complement strand
CGACGCCGAGCGCCAGCACCTGCTGGCCTTGGCTGCCAGGGCACCACTCGAGCCGATCGAGACCGTCGAGCACGCGCCCGATGCGCTGGTGCGGCTGATCACCTCGATGGAGCCGGCGCCTGCGTACGTGCTCGGCCCGTGCTGGGACTTCCTGGCGTGGAATCGGCCGCAATCGCTGTTGTACCCGCTGATCGATCGGCTGTGCGACGAGGAGCGCAACCTGCTGTGGGTCGTGTTCGCCGAACCGAACGCCCGGCGGCTGCTTGCCGACTGGGCCGACCAGGCCCGCCGGATCATGGCCGAGTTCCGCAGCGGCACGGCCGCAGCGCGCAACGATCCGCACTTCATCGACCTCATCGATCGACTGATGACTGCCAGCCCCGAATTCGCCGAGTGGTGGCCGCAACTCGACGTCGCCCAGTTCCAGACACGGCTGCGCCGCTACGCCCACCCGCGCGCCGGCAACCTGGTGTTCGAGTACCAGCAGCTGACCCCCAGCGAATGGCCGGGGTTGCGCGTCGTCTGCCAGCTCCCGGTGCCCGGCGACGACAGCGCCGAGCGATTGGCGGCCTGGCGCAACATTGCGTGAGCCTGGATAACCTCGAACGGCCATGAACGAGATCGCCGAGGCCAAGCGCCGCCGCACCTTTGCGATCATCAGCCATCCCGATGCCGGCAAGACGACGCTGACCGAGAAGTTCCTGCTGTACTCCGGCGCAGTGCAGGAAGCCGGCGCCGTACATGCCCGCGAAGGCCGGCGATCGGCGCGCAGCGACTGGATGGAGCTGGAGCAGCAGCGCGGCATCTCGATCAGCTCGACGGTGATGCAGTTCCCGTACGGCGATCACATCATGAACCTGCTCGACACCCCCGGCCACCGCGACTTCTCCGAAGACACCTACCGGGTCCTGGCGGCCGTCGATGCTGTCGTGATGGTGCTCGACGCCGCCAAAGGCATCGAGGCCCAGACCCTGAAGTTGTTCCAGGTCTGCCGCTCGCGCAACCTGCCGGTGATCACCTTTCTCAACAAGTACGACCGGCCCGGGCGCGAACCGCTGGAATTGCTCGACGAGATCGAGAAGCAGATCCAGCTGCGACCGACTCCTGTCACCTGGCCGGTGGGCGATGGTGAGGCGTTCCAGGGGTTGATCGACCGCCGCACCGGGCGCTACACCAAGTTCACCCGAACCGCCCGAGGAGCATCGGAGGCAGCCGAGGAGACGAGCGACCTCGATGTCGCCAGCGCCGCCGGCAGCACCGAATACGCCTCGGCGTGGAAGGCCGCACTCGACGAGTGCTCGCTGCTCGACGCGATCGGCGCCGACGTCGACCTGCCGTCGTTCCTTGCCGGCGAGTCGACCCCGGTCTTCGTCGGGTCCGCGCTGACCAACTTCGGTGTGCGTCTGTTGCTCGACGCGGTGATCGATCTCGCTCCATCACCGTCACCGCGCCTCGACCGCGACAACGCGCCTCGAGCGCTCGCCAGCCCGTTCTCGGCGTTCGTGTTCAAGGTGCAGGCCAACATGGATCCGTCGCACCGCGACCGCATCGCCTTCGCCCGCATCTGCTCCGGCCGGTTCGAGCGCGGCATGAGCGTGACCAACCACCGCACGGGCCGCGGCATCACCACCAAGTACGCAACGACGGCGTTCGGGCCCGACCGCGAGACCGTCGACGAGGCCTTCCCGGGCGATGTCGTCGGCCTGGTCAACGCCAGCGGCGTGCAACTCGGCGACACGCTGTACGACGCCGGGTACGCCGGGCTGGCGGTCGAGTTCCCGCCGATCCCGAGGTTCTCGCCCGAGGTCTTCGCCAAGGCCCGACCGCTCGACAACGGGCGCTTCAAGCAGTTCCGCAAGGGCCTCGCCCAACTCGATGAGGAGGGCGTCGTGCAGGTGCTGCGCGATCCCGACTTCGGGGACTCCGAGACGATCCTGGCTGCCGTCGGCGAGTTGCAGTTCGAGGTCTTCGCCTATCGGTTGGGTAGCGAGTTCGGCGCGCCCACCGAGATCCTCTCCGCCCCGTACCAGGCGATCCGCCTGACCGACAAGGAGTCCAGCGAGCGGCTGCGCCGCATCGGCGGCATCCGCATCCTCGTCCGCGGCGACGGCGCGCTGGTGGCCCTGTTCGAGAACCGCTATCGATTGCAGCGTTTGGAGAACGACGAGCCCGACCTGACCCTTGACCCAATTATCGCCGGCTAGACACCCCGTGGAGTGTTTCGAGGTACCCACGTGGGCGCCAAGAACTCCACAGGACCGCGCTGGCCTACCAGCCGGCGACGAGGTGGCGCGACATGGCCAAGTACATGCCGACGTCGCCCGTGATCGTGAACCCCAAGCGCTCGTAGAGCCGCACGGCACGACTCTGTTTCTCGACGTGGAGGCGGACCGAGCGAGCGAGGCGATCGGCGTGGGTGATCACGCCGCGCAGCACGCTGGTGCCGATGCCGTGGCCGCGGTATTCCGGAAGGAGCGCGACGTCGATGACATCGATGTGATCACCGACGCTGTCGATGATCAGTCGACCGGCGGGTGCATCCTCGACGAGGATGATCTGGCGATCGGCCTGAGGATGTTCGAGCCGGAGCGACATCGACTGCGCGCGGAACTGCATGCCGACCAAACCATCGAAGACCTCGGGGCCGAGTGGCCGGAGATCGTCGCGCGTCGATGCATACAGAAATCGCTCGAAGTCGATGTCGGCCGGCAAAGCCGCCCGGAGTGCGAAAGCAAGCGTGGTGGTCATCGACCAGCCTCGCCATCGTCGTGTTCGACCCTGCGATGTATAGCCACTGTTTGTCCCCGAACCACACCGCGGAGGGAGCCGAGGTGCCCGGTAAGACTGCCAAGCAACCACGCTCAGTGTCAATGGCTGCGAGGTAGGCCATTCGACCTATTCTGTCGCCTCGGAGGGTGACCCTGCGTTGCTCAGCGCCTCGGCCAGCAGCCGCTGTTCGGCGTCTCCTAGTGGAATCCGCGACACCAGTTGCAGGCCCAACCGGGTCATCTTGCGGGCGGTCTTGCGGATGACCTCGATCGTCAGATCGTGATCCGTCCGAGCCGCGAACGCGCCCAACTGCGTCTCGATGAACACCAGGCAGGCGGCATCCTCCACGGCCTGGGAGCCCTCGACGGACTCCCGCTTGATCAGCCGCTGCACCCGCTCGATCTCGGCGCTCTCGTAGCCGCACGGGGTCAGGATGCCGGCGACGTCGTTGGCATGTCGAGCCTTCTGGTCACGCCGCCATCGCAGGTAGCCGGGGCGGCCCGCCGGATAGCTGTCTCGGCGCAACTCCCAGCGACGCAGGTGGTGAGCGCGTGCGGCCAGCAGCAGTGCCTCGTCGGGTTCGTCGACCAGCTGCTCGATCCACTCGGCGGCCAACCTGCCGTGGGCCAACGCGAGGGCGACCCGATGCCCGCGCACCTCGACACGATTCGGGTCCGCGGCGTTGGCCTGATCGATGGCCGCGACCGCCGCGTCGTACCGAGGGCTCAGGTCGCGCACTCCGACTCGCCGATCTCGGCGACGAACGGGCCCGTCTCGTCGAAGTCGGCGTAGTACTCGGGGGCATCCTCGGGTGACGGGAAGAAGTCGAGATCCTTCAACGTCTCGGCGATCGCCGTGGCGCCGCCGGCACGATCCATCCACCCGCGGAACGACTCGCCCGCGCCGCGCTCGTCGGCGAACCGGCGGATGACCCGCACCGCAGCCTCGGGCGCGGCCTTGGCGGGCAGCCGCAACGCCTTCTCACCGAAGTGCACCTGCTCCTGACCGACGTACCCGCCGAGCAGCATCTGGTACCCCGGTGCGGAGCGGCCGTGAGCGCGGCGCTCGGCGCCGAAGAAGCCGATGTCGCTGGTGTGGTGCTGACCACAACTGTTGGTGCAGCCGGAGATGTTGATGCGCACGCCACCGATCTCGGCGAGCCCCTCGGCTTCCAGCTGTTCGCCGATGGCCTTGGCCAGACCACGCGACTGCGTGACGGCGATGTTGCACGTATCGGCACCCGGGCAGGCCACGACGTCGCGCGACAGTTCGGCGCCGGGTCGGGCCATCCGGATCGCCTCGAGCCGGGCGTACAGCACCGGCAACTGGGTCTCGGTGAGACCACGGAACACCACGTTCTGACGGTTGCTGAGGCGCACATCGGCGCCCAGTTCGCGCTGGATCGAGGCCAGCGCCCGGAACTGCGATGCGGTGACGTCGCCGAGGGCTGCGTAGGCAACCGCCGACACCGCGCCGTTGGCACTGCCACGGATCACGCTGGTCGCCACCCACCGCTGATACGGATCGCGCGGCGTCAACGCCACGACCACGCCCTGACCGACCGCTGTTGCCTCGATCGTGCTGGAGCGCCCGGCCGGTGCGTCGCCGGCCTTCTGGACGATCTCGGGGATGCCGCCGGGCCACGACGACGACGCCGGCAGCGTGTGGCGCATCTTCACCACGCGCCGGCGCAGCTCGTCGATGCCCAACTGGTCGACGACCCACTTCAGGCGGGCACGCAGCTTGTTGTCGCGATTGCCGGTCTGGTCGAACACTCGCAACACCGACTCGATCGTCGGCAGCAGGTCTTCGCGCGAGGTGAACTCCTCCAGCGCCAGTGCCGGGTGCGGGTTGGCCCCGAGACCGCCGGCGATGTACACCCGGAAGCCAGCCTCGGTCGAGCCGTCCTCGAGTGTCCGCGTGGCGGCGATCACGCCAACGTCGTTGAACATCGCCTGGCCGCAATCGGTCGAGCAGCCGGAGAAGTTGATCTTGAACTTGCGCGGCAGCCGCTGCCCGAGGGGGTTGCGCACGAAGTGCTGGAACGCCGCCTCGGCCCACGGGGTGACGTCGAGGAACTCGTGCGGGCAGGCGCCGGCCAGGTGGCAGGCCATCACGTTGCGCACCGTGTCGCCACATGCCTCGCGGGTGGTGAGGCCGACCGCGCCCAGGGCGCGCATCACGTCGGTGACCTTGGTCAGCTCGACGTAGTGGATCTGCACGTTCTGTCGCGTGGTGATGTGGCCCCAGCCGCGCGAGTACGTCTCGGCGAGGTGGCCCATGAGGTCGAGCTGCTCGGGCGTGATCGTGCCGGCCGGCAGCTTGATGCGCACCATCTGGTTGGTGCCGCCCTGACGCTGGCCGTACACGCCGTTGTTGAGGCGCATCACCCGGAACACGTCTTCGCTGATCTCACCCGACAGGTACTGGGCCACGGCCCGCTCGAAGCGCTCGATGTCGCGCTGCTGTTCGGCGTCGAGGTCGCGGGGCGCGGGAACAACAGGGGCGATGCTCATGCGGTAGGCCTCCTTCAATCTCGATAAATCCGACTAGGTAGGTCAACAATAGCGGTGTGGCCGGGCCACGGCAATCACAAACCGGGATCTTCGCCGATTTCGCGGAGTGCATCGCGCAGCGCCACCCGCAGCCGGCGGGCGTGTTCCGGGGCCAAGTGAGCCACCAGGCCCTCGCCCCGCGCGCCCGACCTCCTCGACCGTCAGGACCACCCGCGGCTCGGTGTCGTCGTAGTCGTCGCTGATGGCCACGGCCCAGGAGACGAGCATGGCGTCGTCGGCGCCTGCCGGCAGATCGTCGTCGGAGAACGGGTAGTCGTCGATCGAACGGCGCACGTCAGCCCCTGCGGGCCGCGAACGCGACGGCCGCGTCGCCGAGCACGGAGCGCAGGGTGTCGGCGATGAACGACAACTCCGCCTCACCGGCGATCAGCGGTGGCGACAAGGTGATCACCGGCTCGGCCCGGTCGTCGGCCCGGCAGATCAACCCGGCCTCGTAGAGGCGCGGCGAGAGGTACCCACGCAGCAACCACTCCGCCTCATCGGGCGTGAACGATCCCTTCGTCGCCTGGTCGCTGACCAGCTCGATCGCCCGGAAGTAGCCGTCGCCACGAACGTCGCCGACCAAGGGGATGTCGCGCAACCCGTCGAGCAGTTCGGTGAACCGGCCTTCGTTGGCCAGCACGTTGCCGCACAGGTCTTCGCGTTCGAAGATGTCGAGATTGGCGTTGGCCACCGCACAGCACACCGGGTGGGCACCGAACGTCTGGCCGTGCAGGAACAGGTTCGGGTCGTCGAGGAACGGCTCGGCGATGCGATCCGAGACCAGCACGCCACCCAGCGGCGCGTATCCCGAGGTCACGCCCTTGGCGAACGTGATGATGTCGGGCTGGTACCCGTAGCGATCCGAGCCGAACATGTGACCCAGCCGCCCGAACGCGCAGATCACCTCGTCGCTGACCAGCAGCACGCCATACCGGTCGCAGATCTCGCGGATGCGCGCCCAGTAGCCGGGCGGTGGTGCGAACGCTCCACCGGTGTTCTGCAACGGCTCCATGAACACCGCTGCAACGGACTCCGGCCCTTCCATCTCGATGCGCAGTTCCAGGTCATCGGCACAACGCAGCGTGCAGGCGTCGAGGTGCTGGCAGTCGTGGCAGCGGAAGCGGTACGGCGTCTGCACCTTGATCGCCCCCGGCATCAGCGGCTCGAACGGGGTCTTGATCGACGGCACGCCGGTCACGCTGAGCGCCCCGATCGAGGTGCCGTGGTAGGCGAGATAGCGCGAGATCACCTTGGTACGCGAGGGCTCGCCGCGCAGCTTGAAGTACTGCCGCACCAGCTTGATCGTCGTGTCGATGGCCTCGCCGCCCGACGGTGTCAGGAACACCCGGTTGAGGTCACCGGGCGCCAGCTCGGCAAGACGCGTCGCCAGTTCGATGGCCGGTTCGTGGGCGAACGACCAGACCGGGAAGTAGCCGAGCGTCTCGGCTTGGCGCGCCGCTGCGTCGCCCAGCTCGGCCCGACCGTGACCCGCCTGCACCGTGAACAACCCGGAGAGCCCGTCGAGGTACCGCTTGCCGTGCTGATCCCACACGTAGCAGCCCTCGCCGCGGGCGATGATCGGCACCTCCCTGTCGGCGTACGCACCGAGGCGGGTGAAGTGCATCCACAGGTGACGCTTGGCGCGATCAGACAGATCCGACATGCACGGCAGGCTACGCGCTGGGGTCGGTCAGCGAGCCGCCCGCCCACCACCGCTCGAACCGCGGCTTGCTGGCGATCGCCACCGGCTCGACCAGGTATCCCGATGGCGAGCGAGCGTACGAGAATCGTCCGTACCCCTCGTCGGGCGAGGCCGCAGCGAGCTCCAACGTGTACCCATCGGCCAACATCTGCTCGGTGTCCGCGCCGACGTCGTCGGACCAGTAGCCGAAATGATGGGCGCCGGGTACGTCGTGACCATCCCAGATCGAGCCGGCGGGTCCCTGCAGCAGTTCGAGGTGCACCGGCCCTTCGACCGAGTACGTCAGCGACAGTTGCAACTCGGTCTGGCCCGTGCCCGGCAGCCACACCGACATCGGGCGATCCTGCACCGATGCCCAGGTGACGCCGGCGTGCTTGCCGATGTCGGCCATCGCCGCCTCGATGTCAATGACGCGGATGCCAACGTGGAAGAACCGGGAGTGGTCGAGCATGGTCGCACCATATCCGTCACCCGCCAACCGCAACACCGCCGGATATGGTGCGACCGATGGACCAACAACTGCCGATCCTGTACTTCGACCACCCGCTTCCCGATGCATATCGCGACCTCGTCGAGGGTCGGGCGATCGCCGTCGGGCCCGACGACGCAGAGCTCGGCACGGCCCACGGGGTGCTCGCCGGCGCCAAACGGGCGTGGAACGCCGATGCGTTCGCCCTCGGCCCGAGCATGAAGGTGATCTCGCGCATCGGGATCGGGTACGACAACGTCAACGTGGCCGACGCGACCGCAGCGGGCGTCATCGTCTGCAACGCCCCCGACGCGCCCTCGGTGTCGACGGCCGAGCACACCCTGATGCTGATGCTCGCCGTCGTGAAGAACCTTCCAGCGCAGACCGAGCGGGCACGCCAAGGCCTGCCCGGTGCAACCACCGGCACGGCGCTGGAGCTCGACGGCACGGTGCTGGGGTTGGTGGGCTACGGCCGAATTGCCCGCCGGGTCGGCGCTGCGGCGCGGGCGATGGGGATGAGCGTGCTGGCCTACGACCCGTACCTCAGCGACGCCGAGGGCTGCGAACTGGTCGACCTCCAACGAGTCTTCACCGAGTCCGATGTCATCTCGCTGCACGCTCCGGCCGTCGCGGACACACGCCACATGATCAACGCTGCATCGCTGGCGACGATGAAGCGTGGCGTGTACCTCGTCAACTGTGCGCGAGGCGGCCTGGTCGACCAAGCGGCACTGCTGGCCGCGCTCGACTCGGGCCAGGTCGCAGGCGCCGGGCTCGACGTGACCGATCCCGAGCCGTTGCCGGTCGGCCACCCTCTGCTCGGCCACCCGAACGTCATCGTCACGCCACACGTCGCCTCGGCAACCGTTGCCGGTCGGCGGCGGTTGTACGCGCACGCTATCGACAATGCCCTCAACGTGCTGGCCGGGCGACCGGCGACGATCGTCACGGCGTAACGACGCCACCACGCCGGCCGCTGGCTGAACGCCAGCCCGGAAACTTTGCTAGAACCGGGCGATGGACACTTTGCGAACTCAATGGAACGAGGGTCGCGACACCCTCGGTGTATGGCTGGCCATCCCGTCGATCATCAGCGCCGAGACAGCCGCACGAGTTGGGTACGACTACGTGTGCATCGACAACCAGCACGGGGTCAACGACTACCAACAGACGGTGTCGATGGCGCAGGCGATCCTGCTCGGTGGCGGCACGCCGATCGCCCGGGTGCCGTGGAACGAGCCGGGCATCATCGGCAAGATGCTCGACGCGGGCATCGAAGGGATCATCGTGCCGATGGTCAACTCGGTCGCCGAGGCGCAGGCCGTTGTGCGCGCCGGGCGGTACGCACCCAACGGTGCGCGCAGCTTCGGCCCGGTGGTGGCGGGCATGCGCCGGCCGAACCACTACGACTGGTCCACTGACGGGATCGCCCTCATCCCAATGATCGAGACCGTCGAGGCGATCGCCAACCTCGACGACATCCTGGCGGTTCCCGGCATCGACGCGATCTACGTCGGTCCTGCCGACCTGTCGATCACGTTGGGGCTGCCGCCCGGCAACAACGACGGCGAGAACAAGTTCGACGAGGCACTGGCGACGATCGTGAAGGGGTGCCGCAACGCCGGAATCGTGCCCGGCATCCACGCCACCGCAGCCCTGGTCGAGCGCCGCCTCGAGCAGGGCTTCCGCATGATCACCGTCACCAGCGACATGCTGGCGATGAAGGGCAACCTCGTCACCGACCTGGCCACCGCCCGCGGCGCCCGCCCCGCCGACACCAAGTCCGGAGCCATGTACTGACTCACGCCGGGCGGAGGGCCTCGGCGGGGTCGAGTCGCGCGGCGCGTGCGGCCGGGTACAGGCCGGCGATGGCGCCCACCACCAGCGCTGCGCCGACACCACCGACGAGCACCGTGAACGGGATCGTCAGCGGCACGTCCGGGCGCCGGGCGTACACCGCCGTGACCGCGCTCCCGAGGGCGACTCCACCGATGCCGCCGAGCGTCGCCAGGGTCGCCGCTTCGGTGAGGAACTGCAGGCGGATGTGCCGGCGGGTTGCGCCGATCGCCCGGCGCACACCGCTGCAGCGACGCGCGCGCGAGCCGCGCAGCCACGACGAGGTGGCCCGCGTGGCACGCACGATGAACTCGATGCTCGGGCGCCTGCAGGCGTCGCGCGATCACGAGCGGCAGTTCCTCTCCGACGCCTCGCACGACTTGCGCTCGCCGCTGGCGTCGATGCGCGCCCAACTGGAGACGGGATCGAGCGTGGCCGAATCGATGGTGGAGGGCGTGAAGGCCGAGGCCGCCCGGCTCGCCCACATCGTCGACGACCTGATGGATCTGGCCAAGGCCGACGAGGCTCCTCCTGCCACATCGCAGACCGATCTCGACGAAGTCGTACTGGAGGAGATCTCGGCAATCGCACCCACGTCGGCGATCACCATCGGCACGACGAACGTGAGTGCTGCCCGCTTGGTTGGAGATCGCCAGGCCTTGTCGCGACTGGTTCGCAACCTGGTCGACAACGCGACCCGACACTCGTCGACGTGTCGTTGGCGAACGTCGACGGCGTGGTGACCTTGACGGTCGACGACGATGGCGACGGGGTTGCCGAGGATGACCGCGAGCGCATCTTCGAGCGGTTCACGCGCACCGACTCGTCGAGATCGCGCGACACGGGCGGCGTCGGCCTCGGGCTGGCGGTGGTTCGGGCAACCGCGCAACGACACGGTGGCGACGTGTGCTGCGAGA
>JANMNE010000023.1:0-6440 GCA_031373785.1 Ilumatobacteraceae bacterium | reverse complement strand
ACATGTCCGTGGAGCGCATCACCGTCTCTCTGGAAGCTGAACTCGCCTTGGCAGTCCGCGATGCAGCGGATGCCGACGCTCAGAACGTGTCGTCGTGGTTGGCCGATGCAGCTCGTCGTCAACTTGCGGCGCGGGGTCTTCGAGAGGCGGTTGCCGCGTGGGAGGCAGAGCACGGTGCGTTCGATGATGCTGAGCTCGTCGCCGCCCGGGCGCGAGTCGGAGCGTGACGGCGCTCGTTCTCGACGCCGGCGCACTGATCGCTTTGGATCGGAACGACCGAGACGCGTGGGCGATGCTGCGGGTCGCCGCGGACGATGCCTCGACGGTTCAAGTACCGGTGGGTGCGATCGCTCAGGCATGGCGTGACGGCCGCCGTCAGGCATTGCTGTCTCGGGCTTTGGCGCATTGTGACGAGGTGCCACTTGACGGTGTAGTCGCGCGAGCGGCGGGCTTGCTGTGCGGGCGAGCAGGCACAGCTGATGTGATCGATGCATCGGTCGCGTTGACGGCTGCCGGAGTCGCGAGGCACGACGCGGTCGCGATTGTGACCTCGGATCCCGATGACATGCGCCGGCTGGTGTCGGTGCTTGATGTTGTCGCCCGAATCGTTCAAGTCTGACGGCGCGGTAAACCCGACTGCATCAGTGGGCGTGTACAAGATGTGAGCGTGGGTGCACCGGTGAGTACGCAGGATTTCGACGCGTTCTTCCGGTTCGAGTACCCGAAGCTGGTCGCGATCGCCACGGCCATGACCGGTGGGTACGACACTGCCTGCGAACTTGCCCAGGAGGCACTGCTGCGCTCGTACCGGTCGTGGGATCGAGTGTCCAACTTGGACATCCCCGGAGCCTGGGTTCGACGCGTGCTCATCAATCTCGCCATTGATGCTCGGCGGTCAGATCGGCGGGCGATCAGATTGCCCAGCTCGATGGACGACACCACGACGTCGCTCGACGGTCTTGCCGTCGACGGCTGGTGGACAGCGGTTCGAGCGCGGCCCGATCGCCAGCGCGCTGTCGTGGTGCTGCACTACGTCGAGGACCGCTCGGTGCTCGACGTCGCCCGACTTCTCGGCATTGCCGAGGGAACGGTCAAGGCGACGTTGGCGAAGGCGCGCCACACCCTGGCGCGAACGTTGGAGAAGGAGACATGAACGACGACCAGATCGATTGGCTCGGTCATCAGGCTGCAGGCGCGCTCAATGACGCGGTTCGGACTCGCGTCGACACTGAGCACGCACTGCGCCGCGTGCTCGGTGCGGAGCCTGCGGCCAGCGTGGTCACGATCGGAGATGGCCCCCAGGGCGAGCGCCGCGGTCGTCGGCGGTCGGTGTTGGCGATCGCGGCCGCAGCGGCCGTCGTGGTGGCCGGGGGGTACGTGCTCACCCGTCGCGACGACTCCGCCCGCGTGGTGTCCGTCGACTCGTCGGTGAAAACGACGCCGGCAACGACGTCGACGCCGGCATCAACGTCGACGACAGCGGCGGTGACGACCAGTACGAGCGGACAGGTTCAACAGGCAAGCGTCACGGTGAACGCCCAGACTCCACTCATCAAGGGCAGGATCCTCTACTCGCAGGCGGTCGCGAATACGCATCAGTGGCTCGCTGCGGTGACTCCATCGGGTCGCGTCTTTGTCGGGCCGAGCGACGGCACCACCGCGCAGATCTCGGAGGTCGTCGATGGGACGGCGATCCCCATCGGCGTGGTCAGCAACGGTGATCTGCGCAGCGCGTTGGACGAACGGCTGTACTCGATCGACGTCCTTTCCAACCAGCTGGTGGTATGGGCCCAAGGACCAAACGGCACCTGGGCCATCGATCAGACCGCTGGGCCCGTGGGTGAGTGCCACTTCACCGTGCAACCCGACGCTGTTCGTTGCGGCGATGCGACGATCGAGATGAACCCCGCCTTCACCGCCGCGACGCTCGAGTGGAACGGCGCCATGCAACTGACCGCCACCACAGCCGCCAGCGTGACTCGCTGGGCGATCACGCTCGACTCGACCGAAGCCGCAATCGGCGAGTGCACCGACGACCAGTGCCTGCAGTTCTGGCGGGTCGGACAGACCGACGTGGCGTGGACCCCTGTCCTCGAACAACCTTCGGATGGCGACGCTCGCCTCGTCGCCGTGTTGCACGCCGACGGGTCACCGTCAACCGCATGGCTCGACTGCGGATCTGCATGCCGCATCATCGGCAGCCGCGACGGCTACATCTACACAATCGGATACGGGCCCGGAGACGCCGGCGAGCCATCGATCATCGTCCGGCAGTTCATCACCGACTTTGATCGCGCAGCAGGGACGAACCTTTCGGCCGATGCGATGTTGGGCTGGCCCTCGGCGCCGACGCATCGCCCGAGCCTGGCCGACGTGCCGCTGATGCTGCCATCCACACCACCCGCGGCCGACGTGCCGCTTCGTCGTGAACACGCCGATGATCCGGCAACGGTGCACAGCTTCAACCAGATCTGGTTCAGTGAAACCGAGAACGCCTACGTGTCCATCGATACCCGCCCTGGTCTGCCGCCGTCCGCAATCCCGGGCGACGATGTGATCGTTGCCCCGTGGGACCGGGCCGCGTTCATGCGCACAACCGGCGGCTTCGAGGTCCTCGAGCTCGGCGACCCTTCGGGCGCAGCGACGATCTCGAGTCACGGCCTCGATCGCGAACAGTTGCTGGCGGTCGCCCGGTCGCTGCTCGCGGGCCACGACACCGAGATCGGATGGCTACCCCAATACCTGCCCGCCGGATTGCGGTTGGTCGGCGAGGGATGGACGTACGGCGCCGCAACACGAACGGTCATGTGGGCCGACAGCAACGGCACCGAGGCGCAACTTTCGATCATCCACGGTGTGCCGACCTTCCTGACCCCACTCAACATCGAATCGACGAGCCGATTTGTCGAGATCAACGGGAGCAGCGGTGTCGCGTACCAGATGACCGAGCAGACCGCGGCGGTGGTGTGGTCGCCGCAGCCCGACGTCACTGTGCTCCTCGGGTTCCGCGGCTCGCTCGACGACGCACTCGACATCGCCCGCAGCGTCGTCACGGTCGACAAAGCAACCTGGCAGGCCTCGTCGTTAGTGGACACCTCCACGCTTGATGGCTGTGGCGGCAGCATGTTCTGCTAGCGGGCTGAGGTCGAACGGCCCTAACGGGGCACCGGAATCGGGACGTGACCTCACATCACCCTCACATCTCCACCTCTCGCTTTCGGAGTCGCATCAGCACTTGTACGACCGTCCACAGCGGGGCGACGATCAGCACGATCCGTGCCGCGGTGACATCGCGTTGGGCGATGGCGAGCCACATCATCGAGGCCAGCCAGGCGATCATGAAGAACAGCGACACGGGCCGGTGTTCGCGCACCGACACCGGGTGGGCGAACTGCACCCGCGACAGTGTCAGTGCACAGAAGGCGACGCAGATCGTCAGCGTCACCCACTCGTTCGGGTGCAGCAGGAAGAGGGTCGGCACGATCATGTTCCATTCGGCCGGGAAGCCGTTGAACCAACCGTCCTCTGTTTCCTGGTCGGTGCGCGACATCCACAGAGCGCTGACCATCAGGATCGCGAAGCCGAGCGGGCCGACGGTCTTGGACGGCAGCACGTCGAACTTGCAGAGGAACGCAACCGGGACGATCGTGCACGTGAAGTAGTCGATGATCAGATCGAGCGAGTTGCCGTTGAGCGTGGGGATGCGGTTGCGCACGTCGAGCTTGCGGGCGATGGGCCCGTCGATGCCGTCGAGCAGCAACGCACCGATCAGCCATAGGATCGCTGCCCGGGCGTGGCCGTCGATGACCGAGTTCAGGCCGACGAAGCCGACGACGACCCCGCTGGCCGTCAGGGCATGCACGGCCCAGGCGGCACGGATGTGCCGATCGGTGTACTGGATCGGCGCGGTAGGGGGAGTCGAAGTCACGGGACAGTGATACCCGCCGTCTCGTCTCTCCACACCGTTAGCGTGCCAACCATGCCAGCGCAGAACCGAGCACACGCCATCCCGGCGTATGTGGTCGGGGTGCTCAGCGCGGCGCTCGTGTTCGTGGTCGGTCTCCTCGGCAGGCACGTCGACGGGTCGGCTGCGATTTTCACCGGTGGTTACCTCCACGTCGGCGTGGGCCTCGGCTGGCTGGTGTGCGCCGGGTTGATCGCTCTCGTCGTGACCCGATACCTGCACATCGTCGCCAACGTCGACGAGGGATCCGGGCTGGCAGTGGGGTACGACGCGCTGCCGGTGCTGTTGCTCGCGGCGTGGGTCGTGACGATTGCCGCGGTGGCCACCAACCACTGGTTGCTTGCGGCGATCGGCGCGGCCCTGAGCTTGTACCACCTCTGGCTGATCGTGCCGCGTCTGCTGGCCGCTCGCCCGCCGAGGTGGGCAAAGCTGGCGCCGACGCTCGACATCGTCGTCGCCAACGTCTTCATCGACAACAAGACACCGCACGATGCAGCACGCCAACTGGTCACCACCGTGGCCGACATCGTCATCGTGGTCGAGTCGACGGCAGCCTTCATGGCCGTCTTCGACGACGCCGGCGGCAGCGACACGTATCCCCACCGGGTCAGTGACCCCGACGATCACAGCGACTATGCAGTCACAGTGGTCAGCAAGCATGAGCTCGGCCCGCGGTCGCGGATGACGACCATCGGCCCGCTGCGATTGGCGATCGCCGACATCGCCGTCGACGGCGTCAGCACACTCGTCGTCGCGCTGAACCCGATGGCCACGGTCGACCCGGGCGGGCACGAGACCTGGAAGGAACAGATCGAGGCCCTCAAGGAGTTCGTCCCCACGATCACCGGCCCGCTGATCATTGCCGGTGACCTCAACACGACGCGGTACCGGCCGGAGTTCGCGGAACTGCTCGAGCTCGGGCTGACCGACGCGATCGATGCGCTCGGCAAAGGGCTCAACCCGTCGTTCAAACTTGGCGCCGACGGTGTGCTGGGCACGGTCGGCGCCGTTGCTCGACTCGATCACGCGTTGGTCAACGACCGGGTCTTCCCCCGCACGGTCGAGAACCTCGAACCCTGCGGCAGCGATCACCTCCCGTTCAAACTGACGGTCGCCATACGGGCCGCCGGGGTGGTCGCACCCTGACCGTCTCCACGGCGGTCACGTGCCGACCGCCGGCGCCCAAAATGTGCCAAATGACCTACTCGTCCGAGCAGACGCGTGTAGAGCGCTCCACTAACCTGAGTGGACGTTGTGACCAACCACCCCTTCAAGCCCCTACGACACCGAGCGGTGCGGCTGCTGTGGGGTGCTGCTGTGGTCAGCGATGTCGGAACGTGGGTGCAACTGATCGTCGTCGGCAGCCTCGTGGCGGCCAGCACCGGGTCCGCCATCCAGACCGGATTGGTCGCCCTGGCCACGTTCACGCCGCAGGCACTTGCCTCGCCCGTTGGCGGGCTGCTCGCTGACCGCTTCGATCGTCGCAAGGTCTTCGCCACGGCACTGATGGTGCAGGCCCTCGTCACGGCCGTGCTGGCCGTGACACTCGGTCTCGGCGTGCGAACCCCTGCGATCCTGATCCTGCTGATCCTCCTCGCCAGTGCGGCTGGTGCGATGGGCGCTCCGGCGTACGCGGCCATGCTGCCCCACCTGGTGCCGCCGGAGGAGTTCCTGGCGAT
Organism: Ilumatobacteraceae bacterium; assembly: GCA_031373785.1. Lineage (GTDB taxonomy): Bacteria > Actinomycetota > Acidimicrobiia > Acidimicrobiales > Ilumatobacteraceae > JAENVT01. The sequence goes on along the minus strand of JANMNE010000023.1, from coordinate 797 downwards.
GGTGTCGTTGGGGGTCTACTCGTGGAACAGCGGCCGCATCATCGGCCCACTGTTGGGCACTGCACTGGTGTTGACGGTCGGCCCGGCGTGGACGATCGGCTTCAATGCAGCCTCGTTCGTAGTGCTGGCGACGGCGGTGACCTTGGTTCGCCGCTCCTTCCGACCCGAACACAGTGACGGCTCGATCACCGACCGCCTCGTCGGTGGGTTGCGGACCGCCCGAACGACGCCCGGCTGCTGGCACGGCATCGCCCTGCTCGTACTGTTCAACCTCACGGTCGTGCCGTTCATGGGCCTCATCCCCATCTACGCCCGATCCGAGTATCACGGCGGTACGGGTTTGGCCGGAATGGTCGCGTCGGCGCAGGGCATCGGCGCCATCATCGGCGGTGTCACCGTGACGGTGCTGGCCCATCGTCACCCGCGATCGCTGCTGATCGGCCGACTGATCGTGATGTCGGCGCTCGGTCTCGGCCTCTACGCGGCCGCCCCCGGCCCGGTGTGGGTCGTGTCTGCGTCGGGGTTGCTCGGTGGCGCGGCCGCCGGGTTGTACATCTCCTCGTCGACGATCATCCAACGAGACTCACCCGAAGGCAGCCGAGGCAGGGTGATGTCGATCATGCAGTCGGCGCAAGGTGTGTCGTACGGCATCGGCCTGCTGTTCATCGGCTCGATCGGCGACGCCACCAACCTGCACCTCGCCTTCGGCGTCGGTGCGGTGCTGTTGCTTGCCGGTTTCGGCTTGCTCACATTGCGGTCGCGGCACTGGCGTGCCGCAGTCGATGGTCTCGAGACGA
>JANMNE010000427.1:0-1768 GCA_031373785.1 Ilumatobacteraceae bacterium | reverse complement strand
GTCAGCAGAAGCGTCAGACTGTCTCGTGGCCACTCGACTGATCACCCGGGCGTGCATCGGCGTGTTCGTCTGCGGCATCGCCGGTTTGATCATCTCGTCGGTCGCCGGGAACAACAACGGGGTCGTGTTGACCATCGGTGGCATCATCGTGGTCGCCGCGCTCGTGTTGATGGCAGTCAACACCGTGACGGTTCACGAGCACATCGACGCCTTCGACGACGCCGCCGCCGAGCAACTCGAGGCGCACGTTGCCCAACTGGTTCAGCAGGGAGCCGACGAGACCGACGTTCGCACGCTGGTGCGCGAGGCGCGACGCAGCGTACGACGATGACGAGCAGGCGGCGGTGACCGACGAGACCGATGCGCAGTTGTCGGCACGATTGGCCACCGAAGCGGGCCGTCTGCTGGTCACGGTCCGCGAAGAACTGACCAGAGCCGGTGCTCCCCCCTGGCAGGTGATGGACGCCGGTGATCTCGCCAGTCATCGATTCCTCGTCAAGGAGCTTGCTGCGGCTCGGCCCGACGACGCTGTGCTGTCGGAGGAGGGGTTCGAGGATCCTCGCCGCTTCAGCGCCGACCGGGTGTGGATCGTCGACCCACTCGACGGGACCAGCGAGTTCGGTGAGTCCGGACGACACGACTGGGCCGTGCATGTTGCGTTGTGGGACGGGGACCACTTCGGCGCCGGCGCCGTCACCATTCCAGCGCTCGATCTCCTGTTCTGCACCGATCCCCCGTCCGTCGTGCCCCCGTTCGGCCGCGACCGGCCCCGGCTGGTCACCTCGCGCAACCGCAACCCCTATGTCGCCGTCATCGTGGCCAACGCCCTCGACGCCGACGCCGTTCGTCTCGGCTCGGCCGGTGCCAAGGCCATGGCCGTGGTCACCGGCGAAGCCGACATCTACGTGCACGACGGTGGGATGTACCAGTGGGACTCCGCCGCGCCGGCGGCGGTCGCCCTCGCTGCGGGATTGCACGTCAGCCGCATCGACGGGTCACCGATGGTGTTCAACGAGCGCGATCCGTGGCTGCCGGACCTGTTGATCTGCCGACCGGAATTCGCCGGGCCGACCCTCGCGGCGTTGGGCGACGGTCGTACAATTCGCCCATGACTCTTGCCGTGCCGGGTGACGGCGGCCTCCTCGAGCCGACCGTGGCTGAAGGCACGTCCGCGCGCGCCGCAATCACCACTCGGGTGCCAGGGCTCACGATCGCCATCATGACCACGATCGGCGCCGGCGTGATCAACGCCGCAGCGGCCGGCGTGCACGCCGAGCATCCGACGCTGGCCCGCCTCTTCATCCTGTGCGCTGTCGCCCAGGTCGGCGTCGGCCTGCTCGCCATGGCCCGGCCCCATCGCATGGTCGCGGTTCCCATCGCCGTGGTCAACGCCGTGGCCCTTGGGTTCTGGCTGCAAACGCGAGTCGCCGGGATCTCGTGGATCGACGGCCTCGAGGTCCGCGAGGCAGCGCAGTTCGCCGACACCGCCTGCGCACTCTTGGCCGCTACCGCGGTCGGTTGCGCGCTCGCCGCATCGATGATCGGCAAGCGGCAGGCAACGGCGCCTCGCCTCTCGTTCCCGGCGCTGGCCGTTGCCGCGCTGACCATCCCGGCCATGCTCAGTGGCGGGACCCACGTCCACAGCCACGGCAGTGTCGCCAACGCCAGCGGTGGCGTGGTCGACGAGTCGCAGCCGCACAGCCACACGGTCGACGGCACCTCGGTGACCCTCAACCCTGCTGGCAACCCTGCTGGCAACCCTGCTGGC
>JANMNE010000402.1:0-3039 GCA_031373785.1 Ilumatobacteraceae bacterium | reverse complement strand
TGAAAAACTCGCTCCGCTCCGCGGCTGCCAGATCGGCCGGCCTCTGTGTTCGCTTCTGAGCGACGATCTCGTCTCGGCTGGCATCAAGAGGCGGGCGATTCGAGGGCCGTTTCGAACGCACTTTCCTTTTTCATCACCCTGTTAGGCGACGGCACCGACGCGCGCCGTCGACTACAGGGTCAGGGATTGGCGCAGACCTCGATCGACGCTCTCGAGCTGATCGTCGCTCAGCCGACCGGTCTCTTCCAGCAGGCTCGCCTTGTCGATCGTTGCAATCTGTGACACGTTGACGACCGATGCCTTCGGAAGGCCGGCGGCGTTGGCTGGCAATGCCACGTTTCCGGGTGCATCACCGAGACGAAGATTCGACGTGATGGCCACGACGACGACGGTTCCGATCGCACTGTTGTTGAAGGGGTCTGCAGAGACGATGACCGCTGGCCGGACGAATCCGGGCTGAGACCTGATTGGCTCACCGAGGTCGACCCACCACACCGATCCTCGTGAGATCACCAATCACTCGAAGCAAGCGTTCTCCGCCCGGCAGCAACGACGGCCACGTCACCGGCTTCGGTCTTGTAGACGCGATCGAGTCGCTCGGTGACTTCGGTGTCGCCGGCCAAGAGTGCCCGCAATGCTGAGGCGTAGAGCTGACTGCGACTGGTCTTCATTCGCCGAGCCAGGTTCTCGGCGGCCTCGAACACATCATCGGGGATCGAGACCGCGGTCTTCATCGAAAGAAGTATAACCAGGTATAACCACAACGCGTCGGCGGTCAGTCGCCGCGGGCTTCTTTCAACTGGGCGCGTAGGCCGCTCATCACGTTGCCGAGATCGAAGCCGACGGTGATCATCCGCCAGCCGGCCGACCGGCGCTTCTCGGCCAGACCCGCCTCGGCATGGATGGCCGGGATCACCCCATTGCGCTCGCAGGCGGCCTTGACCCGCTCGATCGCCTGGTTCCACTCCTCGTCATCCTGGTCGGGCTTCGGCGCCAGTCCGTAGGTGATCGATAGGTCGGCCGGGCCGATGTACAGCGCGTCGATCCCTGGCACTGCGGCGATCTCGTCGACGTTCTCGACCGCTTGCTTGGTCTCGATCATCGGGATGCACAACACCTTGTCGTTGGCCGTGGAGAAGTACCCCTCACGGCCGGCGCGTGCCGACACGCCAACGGGTCCCATGCTGCGGCTGCCGACCGGTGCGTATCGGCACGCGGCCACGGCTGCTCGTGCTTCTTCGACCGTGTTGACCATCGGCACGATCACGCCGTACGCGCCGGCGTCGAGCACGCGTCCGATGATGCTCGGCTCGTTCCACGGCACTCGCACGATCGGCGTCGTGTCGGTGCGGGCCATCGCGTACAGCATCGTGACGGTGTGCTCGAAGCTCTGCAGCCCGTGCTGCATGTCGACGCACACGTAGTCATAGCCGGTCAACGCCGCAGCTTCGGCGATCAGTGGTTCGCGGAAGAACAGGAAGGCTCCGAGCGCTGTCTCGCCGCGGTCCCAAACCTGACGGAGATGCGTGGTCACGATGCTCCCACGACCTCAGCGGCAGCTTCGGCGATCGCCCGGTCCTGCTCGGTCGAGCCGCCAGAGACGCCGACCGCGCCGACCAGGCCACCGTCGATTCGGATGGGAGCGCCACCGCCGAAGATCACCAACCTCGGCGTGTGGGTGATCCCGTGTACCAGCGCGGGATCATCGGCGATCACGGGCCACCAGACGTGTGTCGGCAGGCCGTTGAACGAGGCGACCGTGAACGCCTTGTTGCGGGCGATCTCCGCGGAGAGGCGAGGTGCGCCGTCCATGCGAACGGTCACGATCGGCTCGCCGGAGGGATCGCTGACGGCGACACACGCGGCAACGCCGTGCGTTCGTGCTGCGGCAATGGCCGCATCGGCCACACGTTGCGCTGCGCTGAGCGACAGCGAGTTCATCGGTACGACATCGGTATCTGGCATGGGATCGCTCCTCCTCGAGGTGGTTAGAACGTGATGACGGTGCGCGCCGATTCGCCGGACATCATCATGGCGAAACCACGGTTGACCTCGTCGAGCGGCAGCGTGTGCGAGATCATCCCGCTGAGGTCGAGTTCGCCCGATCGCCACAGGTCGGCGTACCGCGGGATGTCGACGCGGGGGTTGGTGTCACCCATGAACACCCCGACCATCCGCTTGCCCCGGCGAAACCCGGTGACCGGGAGCGCCAACTCTGCGTCGTCGGACTGGATCCCGACCAGGTACGCAGCACGACCGGGCGCGGTCATCTCGAACGCCTGACGCACCAACGCGGGTCGGCCGACGACCTCGAAGACGTGATCGGCGCCGGGTCCGGTCAGGTCGCGCACAGCAGCGACAGCATCGACAGCGGATGCATCGATCGTGTCGGTCGCGCCGAGCTGCCTGGCCCGATCCAGCTTGCCCGCGTTGGCGTCGATGGCGATGATGCGGGTTGCGCCGGCCAGGCGAGCACCCTGGATCACGTTCAACCCCACACCGCCGCAACCGATCACGGCGACGGATTCGCCGGGCTGCACGTGCGCAGTGTTGAGCGCCGCACCGAGCCCGGTGACGACCGCGCAGCCGAGGATGCATGCCAGTTCGAGAGGGATGTCGGCGCTGATCGCCGTGACCGCACGCTCGTCGAGGAGGATGTGGTCCGCCAGCGAACCGACATTGGCCATCTGTCCCACGCTGACGCCGTCGAGCGTCAGGCGGGGCCGGTGGCCGGTTGGTCGCTTCGTGACCTGCGGCTGCAGACAGGAGGTCGGCTCGCCTGCCGCACACCGGATGCACTCGCCGCAACCCATGACCAGGCAGGTCACTACATGGTCACCGACGCTGATGTCGCGCACGTCGGGTCCGATCGCCTCGACGACTCCGGCGCCCTCGTGGCCGAGGATCACCGGGCGGGGCCGGTTCAGGGTGCCGTCGAGGTAGTGGTAGTCGCTGTGGCACAGGCCTGCGGCAACCGACCGCATGAGAATCTCACGACCGATGGGTTCGTCGTGCTCGACATCGGCCATCTGGAGCTGG
>JANMNE010000400.1:0-29810 GCA_031373785.1 Ilumatobacteraceae bacterium | reverse complement strand
AGTTTCGACACCTCCGAGGTCACTGATGCGACGCAGTGCCCGCAGCTCATTCCGACGACGTTGAACGACTCGATGGCCACGGCTCTCTCCTGCTTTCGACGATCCAGTCGATCTGCTCGACTAGATACCCAAGGGGGGTATTGTTGAATATATCCACCCCAAGTAGGAATTGCAACCCTGCCGCCTCGACGGTGCATCGTCGGTCTGCGACTGTCTGTCATAGACGAGGGACCTACGGCACTACTACGACAGAGAGTAAGAGATCAGGATGGCAGAGCTACGAACAGGCCCCGACGTCGGGGTCCGAAGACCTCGAGAACGCAGCCATACACCTGCTGCGAACCCATGCTCGGAAATGAGGATTTACATCATGAACAACGGAAACTGGAACGGCATGGACGGCGGAAGCTGGTGGTGGATATCGATCATGATGTTGGGCGTCGTGGGTGGACTCGTCTGGGTCGGGGTCACGCTCATCCGACACGGCAACCACATCCCGCACACACAGACACCCGGCTCGCCGAGCTCGCCGGCGAGGCAGACGCCACAAGAACTCCTCGCCGAACGATTCGCCCGCGGTGAAATCGAAGCCGACGACTACCGCCAACGCCTCGACGCTCTCAACCACCGACCAAACGAGAAGTAAGGGCAGCCACAGCTCGTCGCGCACGATGAGCAGCCGAAATACAGCGGGTTTCGGTGAGGCGCGATCGCTCAGCCGCTTCAATCCTGGCCTTCGGGCCGTGACGGATGAGGTGGACGAGCAAATCGGGCGGAACGTAGGTCGGAGCGTTCGCAGCAATGTGATTGCGGAGGTGATCGCCCGCCGCACGAAAGCAGGCATGTTCGACTCCGCCGCCCGTCGCCAGCGTCTCGTTACCGTGCACAACAAGAATGCTTCCGCTCCTGTATCAATCGATGTGTTCAACGGGCCATTCGACGAGCACTACCGACCAAATGATGACGCGACTTGCCCAGCCGTCTTCACGGGCAGTGAAGTCGTCACGTTGCTTCGCTAGCTCGACCCCTGCTCGGCGGTACCCCATCCCGATGCCGCCGTGTCGAATCCTCGTGCGCTTTTGGGGCTCGCCAAGCTGAATCCAATGCGACGGTCGCGACGTCGCCGCCCGGGTGACGACGCAAACGGGATGCGTAGCAACCCGGTAGCAACCATCTGGCCAAATTGGAAAGGGGCCATCCTTTCGGATGACCCCTGACCTGGTCTTTCTCGGGTCGGGCTGACAGGATTTGAACCTGCGACCCCTTGTCCCCCAGTGGGGAGGTGAAACGCATGAGTCGAAACACCCTTTGAACAGGTGTGTTGGGTGTTCACCGATCCCGGGCCGGTTGAGGGACTTGATGTCGCCGGTGACGATGAGTTTGTGAGTCGTCGGCTGCGCATTCATACGGGATCGAGTCTGTAGCACCATGGAACACCCTCAAGCCGGCCTCCGCTGCGCTCCGCGCAACTGCTTTGTGGTCGCTGCGCTAACGGAGCGTGGCATTTGTGTGTGCAGACGCAACCCATCGCCACCCGCATTGGTGCGACAACAAAGCAAACGGAAATCTATGTACTACCAGCTCAACCTTCCTTCAAGGTGGCCCGCCTCGCCCGGCGGACCAACGTCCGCGTGGTACTACGACAATGGTCCCCTGTACGTTTGCACCTCCATGAGAGCAAGTTTGTACGCATGGCGTTCACCCTGTGGACACCAAGAGTTTCCTATCGACACCAGCCAAAAGGACGGGATCGCGTGGCTGTCGCAACAACATCAGGATCGGTGAACAGGCGTCGGCTCCGACGATCGCGCCGTATTGTCGGCCCACTTCTTCGTGCTCACGCTCGCAGGTACTGGCCTGTGTTGGCGCTCGGCGCTGTGCTTGCCGTACTGCAAATCGTTACGAAGCTCGCCGAGCCGTGGCCGCTCGGGTGGCTTGTCGATCACTCGCTCACGGGCACTTTGCGCGGCTCCAAGGCTATTCGTCGAGAGGTCATCATCGCAATCCTCGCGCTGTGTGCGATCATCGGCAGTGGCGCTCTGCTCGACTATTGGTCGACCCGTCTGTTGTCCTCGGCCGGTTTGCACATCGCCAACGACATGCGCAGCCGAGCGTTCCTTCACCTCCACCGTCAATCGTTGGGATTTCACCAACAGCACCAGGTCGGCGATCTGACTGCCCGGGTGACTGCCGATGTCGACCGCACCCAAGACCTGCTGGTGCAGATGTTGTCGAATCTGTTTCCCAACCTGCTGCTGGTTGTTGGGATGTTCGTCGTCATGGTGCGGGTTGATCCGTACCTCACACTGTTGTGCCTGGCGACCACGCCATTGCTCGCAGTTGTCTTGCATCGATCGAAGATGGCGCTGCGCCGCTCTGCTCGTCATGCACGCAAGGCCGATGGCGCTGTGGCCTCCGCGGCCAGCGAAAGCCTGGCGGCGATCGGACTCGTGCAGGCCTTTACGCTCGAGAACTACCAGGCCGACCGCTTCGGGCAACTTGCCGACGACAGCCTGACCGCCGGTGTCGAAGCGGTTCGCTTGCAGGCCCGGTTCTCACCGCTCGTCGACAGCGCCGGCTTGGCCTCGATGCTCACCGTGCTATGGGTCGGGGCGATGCGCGTTGCCGACGGGCAGATGAAGCTCGGCAGACTGATCATCTTCCTCGCCTACGTCGCCTCCATGTACAAGCCGCTGAAGGCGCTCTCCAAGCTGTCGTCCGTGTTCTCCAAGGGCACTGCGTCCGCCGAACGAGTCAACGAGATCCTGCGCACCGAACCGGCCATCGCCGACCTGCCCGGCGCCCGATTCGCGCCGCCGCTGCGCGGCGGCATCCAGATCGAAGAGGTCACCTTCTCGTACGACCGCCAGCCGGTGTTGTGGGCCGTGTCGCTTGACATCGCTTGTGGCGAAACAGTGGCGCTCGTGGGTCCCACGGGCGCCGGGAAGTCGACGGTGGCCGGCCTCATACCGCGACTGATCGAGCCACAAATCGGGGCGATCAAGATCGATGGCCACGACGTGCGGTCGTTCACTCTGGCCTCGCTGCGATCTCAGATCTCGATGGTGCTGCAGGACACCGTGTTGCTACGTGGAACCATCCGCGACAACATCGCCTGCGGACGCCCCGGCTCGTCCGAGGCAGCGGTCGAGCGAGCGGCTCGACTGGCGTTGGTCGATGAGTTCACCAGCCGGCTTCCGCTTGGACTCGACACCCCCCTGGCAGAGCGCGGCATCGATTTGTCGGGCGGGCAACGCCAGCGCATCGCTATTGCCCGAGCGATCCTGCGTGACACGCCGATCATGATTCTCGACGAGCCGACCAGTTCCCTCGACGTGCACTCCGAGCAGCTGATCACCGCAGCGCTGCAGAACCTGCCGCGGTCGCGGACGACGTTGATCATCGCTCACCGCCTGTCGACCATTCGCAGGGCCGACCGTATCGCCGTGATCAGCGGCGGGAGCGTGATCGAAGATGGCACCCACGAGGAGCTTCTTCGGAACGGTGGGCTGTACAGCCGCATGTCACGTGCATCGGCCGGATCCGCAGGATTCTTGGGCGAGTTCGCGCCACCCTCGGCGACCACGGCCCAGTCACTGGCGGGAGCGACCCGATGAAGGCTACGACACTTCCCGGTTTCTCACCTGGCCTACGTGTCTTGTTCGTGACCAACGAGTGTGCTGGCCTCGGCCATCTCCGTCGCAGCATGACTCTGGCCCGGGCAATCACCGATCTCGATCCGCAATCCACTGCGCTCGTGGTCACCGGTTCCGCAGCGATCGGCAGTTTCGAGATGCCGCCACGGGTCGACACGGTGAAGCTTCCGGTGTTCAGCCGAGGATCGGACGGCACGATGTATGCCGGATCCCTCGGCGTGGACCTCACGATGATCTCGTCGCTGCGATCGGAGATTCTGCGAACCACGGCCCAGGCGTTCGATCCCGATGTCGTGGTCGTCGACAAGACCCCGGTGGGGCTGTGCAGCGAACTGATTCCGATGCTCGAATGGTTGCACTGCCAGGGTCGGGCCCACATCGTGCTCGGCTTGCGAAATGTCGAGGACGAGCCAGCTCGCGTTCGAGCCGCATGGGCCGAGGCCAATACCATCGGGGCGATCGAACGTTACTACGACCAGGTCGTGATCTACGGTCCCGACAACACCACCGGCGATGCGCTCAGCTGTCTCGGCGGCGTGCAACTGCCGGTGCCGGTGGCTCATGTCGGCTTCGTGGGCAATCCGCCGGCAGCGACGAGTCCGAGCGACCTGCCCCCTGACTACCTGCTGGTCACCGTTGGTGGTGGCAGCGACGGCCACGAGGCAATCACTGCGGTGCTCGATGCCGATCGACACATACGGCTACCGATGCCTGTGGTCATCGTCACCGGCCCGCTGATGCCGGCGCCGGCCGTCGCCGAGATCGCCGCCCGATGTGACGGCGAACGGATTCGGCTGTTCGAGTTTCGCCAAGACATGCCGCAGGTGATCGCCGGCGCCCGCGCCGTGGTGACCATGGGCGGCTACAACACCGTGTCGGAGGTGCTGCAATCGGGCGTTCCCGCGCTGGTCGTGCCACGTGTCCGACCGAGCGCGGAACAGCTGATAAGAGCAAACGATCTGGTCGCCACGGGTCTGGCAGCGATGATCCATCCCGAGGAGATCACACCACCGCTGATGCGGGAGGCAATCATCGCCACGTCGCATCGAGACCGTCGCCCGGTCGATCACGCCGACTACTGTGGAGCCGAACGTACTGCATCGTTGTTGATGTCGCTGGTCGGCGTCGCCGACGAGCTTGCAACGTGCGTCGCGTGATCTTTCCGTTCATCGACGACGGCCACCCGTTCTCCACCGGCGTCGAGCGCCTGCGTAGTCAGCTCAGGGGTGCGGATCCACCCCAGTCCGAAGGTCGCCGCGTCGTGTTGTCGGAGATCCGCGGCCGACGCCTTGACGGTGGCGGCTTCGTACTCGATCGTTGCTACTGCTCGATGCAACACTGGTCTGAAGTTGGGTACGAGTTCGACGCCACGTCGTGGTACTACAGAGCCGGCGACGTCGACTCCCCGCGGATCTATCACTTTCCCGACGAGCCCTACCTGACGGCGTTGGCTCCGTACCTGGCGAGCCGCGATCTCGACCGCCCGGACGGAGCCCTCGACGTGCTGCGCTACGTGCCGCTGCGGCGATTCACGTTTCGGGCGCCACGCCGCGATGGGGCGAGCGGAGCCGAGATCGGCAAGTTCAAACGACCATCGCGATTGCACGAGTCATACGGGCGAACAACAGCCGTGGCCGCCGCGGTGCGGTCGACGGCATCCAGCTTCGCCGTGGCGACGCCGGCCGGTCTCGACATCGAGCACGCCATCTACTTCCAAGACGACATCGCCGGGACCGATCTCGCCACTGCCGCCGAAGGCGACCCGCGAGCCTTGGAGGTCGCTGCACAGGTGCTCGCAGCATTTCACGCAGTGCCCTCGCCGGCGCTGGCAATACTCGATGAACCAAGGTTCCACAACAGTCTGGGCCGTGACCTCGAATGGATCACCTTTCACGCTCCGGCGCTCGCCGACCTCGTCAACCGGGCAACAAGGGCATTACGCGACCCGCCAGCGCTCGAATCGTCAGTGCTTGCTCACGGCGACTTCGTGCCATCGCACGTGCTTCGCGGTGACCATCAGCTGACGGTAATCGACCTCGATCTTGCTCATCGCGGCGACCGATACCGTGACGTCGCAATCATGCTCGCGTCATTGCCGATCGACGCACCGGCGGCGTCGACCGAAACGACTGCGATCATCGACGCCTATGAAGAACGCGCCGGCCTGCACCTCGAGTCACGCCGACTGGCCTGGCATCGCGTTGTCGCTGAGGCGTACTACCTCGCCCTGGCTTTCACAAAGGACCGCCCGATCGACGCTGCGCCGTTGACCAAGGCAGTCAACGAGCTCGAGGCGGTATGAACCTCGACTGGGGCCATCTCGTCGCGCCCGCTGACGCATATATGGGAGTGACCCCGACGCCGCCAGCGTTCACCGATCCTCAACTCGTAGCCGACCTGATACATGCCGATGCCGACTGCATCGCCATCGACAACGTCTGGTTCATACCTCACCGATCGTTGACCGTCGTGTATCGAGTCGGCGACGATCGCTTCGTCGTCGACTACGGCAACGCGGTGGCCGTGCGACCGATGGTCGATGACGTCAAACTTCCGGCACTGCCGCTGCTTCTCGATCCGCGCCGTGCCAGCGAGCAATTTGGCGCGGACGTCGATGTGCAGGTGCTGTCATACCTACCGGGCGAGCGGTGCGTCGTTCGCTATCGCGGCGAGGGTGTCGACTTCGTCGCCAAGATCTCCCGCAACGGAGACACCCGCGCCGGCGAGCGTCGGCAGCGAGCACTGTTCGACCTCCCCGGGCGGGGATTCGCGATGGCCGAGCCGTTAGGCGTCGATGATCACGGCATCCGCCTCGAACGAGCCGACAACGGCAAACGAGCCGAGGCCCTGATGCCCCCCGTTTCGCCCACCGACCTGCTCGCCGCGGTGCAGATCGCACTCCCCCTCTTGCACGCTGCGCCGCTTTACCAGCGCCCATCGCTGGGGCCGACCGAGGTGATCACCCGGATGCAGAGCAAAGTAGTGCCCCGTATCGCCGCGGCGCTTCCTCATCTCGCCGGGCGACTCTCCAACATCTGCGCCAAGCTGGCCGCAACGCGTCCATGTGACGGCGCGCCTGTGGCAATTCACGGCGATCTGCACACCGCCAACGTCTTGTTCTCAGACTCGCTGCAGCCGACCTTCATCGACCTCGACAACCTGGCCGCCGGCGACGCCGAGTACGACCTGGCCGTCTTCGCAGGCAGGCTTCGGCTATACGGTCTGCTGACCGGTACCCCGACAGTCGATCCGCCCGGTTACGGCTGCCCCGACACCGATCGATTCCGCTGGCACCTCGTGGCGACGCTTGTCGGACGACAGATGAAGACCTGCGTTCGCCACCTCGCCCCCGGTCTTGCCGGGCATTGCGAGACGCTGCTGGCCGAGGCCGAAGCGCTGTGTCGGTGACTACCAACACGCCTCTGCGGCCGCCACCAGCGACGTGATCTGCTCAGCGGCGGCGCCAGTGTTCAACCGGTACGCCTTGCTCGCCATCCGAAGGTACATCAGCGACTCGAAACGATCGATGCCGACGGGCAATGCATCGCCGTACCCATCGACGAAGGCGTCCCACAACCTTGCCGCAACCGCCGGAAGCCGGGTGCACAAGTATGCCCGCAGATTGCCGAGGTCGAGAGCCGGATCACCGATGGCAGCGAGATCCCAATCGACGACAGCGACGCGCTCGCCGATCGCCAGCATCTGGCCGAGGTGCAGATCGCGATGCAGAACCCCTTCGCCAGCCGATGACTGGTGATCGGCGGTCACCCGGCGCAGGATGGCATCGATCCGTTCAGCGAGTTGCGGCAGCGCCTGGCCCAGGCGCACGGGCTGCGGACGGATCAGATCGCTGATGTGGTCGCCGACGGTGCAGCGCCGCAACGAAGGCGGATGCAGTGCGTGCAAGCCGGCAATCGCCACCCCAGCTGTGCGCATCGCTACCGCACCGTGTTCACCTGGCACCAGGGTTCGGTAGCTCTCACCAGCCAGTCGCTGCATCGCCAACACGTCTCCGCGTACCCACAGCACGCGCGGCACCACGAGCACCGAGTGCGGGCCGAGGGCCGACAACACGGCCTCCATGATCGTGGCGGTGCGCTGAGCTTCGCCGGGCAGGCCGAGCTTCGCGACCATCGATCCGAACGCTGCCACGACCCGACCGTCCGTCGAGTGCGACAGCACCTCAGGCGTTGCACCGGTCCCGACGGTCGCCACGAGCACGCTCAGCGGGTCGCGATGCACCGCAAGATCGCTTCCGCAGCCACCTCGTTGCCCGGCGTCGGGCGAGATGCCTCCAGGGAGTGTCGAATCGCGATTCGCCGTTCACCGTTTATGGCGAGATCGACGATCGTTGCCGCGTCGTCCGCGACCACGGCGCAACCGGCGGCGGCCAACTCGGCAACCCGTCGCTGCTGGTCGTCCCATCGGCGCACTCCGGGCACGAAGGCGGTCGGCGTCGCCACCAACCGAATCTCGTTGACGGTGTTGTATCCGCCCTCAGAGACGACAAGATCGGCCGCCGCAAGCAGCGCAGTCATCTCCGGCTCGAAATCGACGACCACGCGCCCGACGGCGGCGGGGATCGCCCCTCGGTAGTTCGGGCCGCGGACGGCCACATGGACGAGATCGGCCATGTCGCCTCGCAACCTCGATTCGGCCTCCAACGCCAGCGAGAACAGGTGCTCAGCTGTGTCCTCGAAGCCGCCACCGCCCACCGTCGACACAAGCAGGAAGCCGCCCCCGTAGTACGCCCGCAGGCGAGCGACGGCCTCGGCCGGCGGTCGGCGGATGATCGGCCCGGCGAACACCGACCGCGACAGCAGTGGCTCGTCGAGCTGGTATCCGAACTCGTCGGGATCGTGCGGGATCAGCACCAGATCACTCGCCTGCACCGCGGGGTTGGCCACCACCGACGCATGACGCTCCTCTCGTGAGCGGCGCATCACGTAGATTCGCCGGGCGTGTTCGCCACCGGGCGGCAGTTCGTCATCGGGCAACTGTGTGTCGTCAACGACAGCGTGAGGCCGCTCGCGCGCGACCAATCCAGGCCATGAGACGAGATGGTCGGGATCGGTCTCGATCACCAACGGGAAGGTATCTCCGACGAGGTCGCTCGCTGCGCTGCCACGCGTGTAGATCACGCTACGCAGCGACGGATCGCAATCACGCAAAGCGTGGGCGATGTTCAACGCCCTCATCAAGTGGCCGAGGCCGCGCTTGCCCGGGCAGCGAAAAATCACCGTGGTCACATCAGCTCCCATCTGCCGGCAATACCACGGCCCGGCCAGAGCACGCGGACCGCGCCGCCAACCTGCCGGAGGATGAAGCGATCTCCTTCGGACTCGATCGACGTCAAGGCGTCGTCACCGTGGCCGACGGCGCTGGCGAAGGTGCACATCACCGCAGTTGTTCGTCCGACGAGCACGGGCGCAGGAAACTTCACGCCGTACAGTGGCGCGTACCAGCCGGGCTGACGTTCGAGTGGCAGTGTCGAGACAACAGCGGTGCTACCCTCTGAGGGCGGCAGATGGAAACGAACCTCGATACGATGCTCCAGCCCGTCGAGCGCCTCGATCCGATCGACGACCAAGACGTACCGCCGATCGATGAACACGATGCAGCGTTCGTGCACCACTGGGTACTCGTGGCTGTAGATGCGACCGAACGCCCACGGCGACGCAGCATCGAGCCCAACGACACGCTCCCCAAGCCACGGGTCGGGTCCGCGCTTGGTGCGGTTGAGGTAGCGGCATTGGTCGCGCCCGTCGATCTGCACGGTGTTGTGCGCCGCGGTCGACTTGAAGCGGTGTCGCCAGTCGACGCCATCGGCATCCGGCACCGACGAGTATGTGAACCGGCCGGGGTCGACGAGGCGCGGCGCGCCCGCTGACCAGTACGTAAACGAACCCAGGTCGTAGTGGGCGTGGCTGCCATCACCCATCTGGGCGAGATCGATCAGCAAGTGGCGTTGCGGGGCGGTGAAAACGACGTAGCTGGACGCACGGAAATCGCGGTCCACACCGACTCGTCTAATAGCTTGACCGAGCAGCGCCGCGCCCCGGACCAACAGATGGTCGTGCCTGCCTTGATCGGCGTCGTTGATCAGTGGGATGTCGCCATCGGGCCATTCGAACCAGGCACAGAATTCGAGAGCAAGACGCAACCGGTCACGAAGTTCGCCGTCGAATGGCAGTTCGTGGTCGGCGCACAACTCGGCGAACAACAACGCCGTCTCGGTCACCAGCTGGTGATAGTGCGTCGATCCCTCAACCTGAGCGCCGTCGCTACGCAAGTCGGCGAGCAGGTTGGCGGTCAGCAACTCATGTGCCGTGTCACGCCGTTGCATCGCCCCATCAAGCTCAGGAAACAGCACGCCGACTGCAAACACGCTCCACAACTGAAACGTGCGGTGGTTTCGCTCACCTTTCAAGTGAGTGGCGATGTAGTCAGCCTCTGCGCCAAGCCGCTCGACGATCCCTTCCAGCAGATGTGGGTCGAGATGCCTTGAGCCGCCGGAGCGTTCCAGCACGGAGAGCATGCTGATCCAGCTCTCGACGCGCTTTGCTTCGACCTGCGCATCAGACGTGGTGATCCAGCCCTGACCCATTTCGGCAAGCCACGATGTCAACAGCCCGGCCAGGCATTGAAGGTAGCTGACATCGCCCGTGAGGTCGAAGGCCTGGGCCAGTTCATAGCTGAAGTAGTGCTTGTGCCAGGCGATCTGCCACTCTTTGTCGGTGCTCGGGTTGGCCCGCCAGTCAGGCGACGCGTCGAGGTCGTGCCGCTCGCCGACGTACGTCCAGTGACAGCGGCAGATCTCGTTTGCCCGCGCAACAAGGTCGTCCGGTGGGCGGGGAACAGCTGGCCAGAGGCGCATCATCGATCCTCGAACAGGGCTCGGAGTTCAGCGACGTTGCGGCGGATGTCGAAACGCTGGGTCATTCGTGCACGTGCGGCGGCGGCGATCTCACTGCGTCGTGATGGTGTGGCCAACAGCTGTTCGATGGCCGTTGCCAGCGCACCCGGATCGCGCTGCGACACGACGATGCCACATCCTTCGCCGAGCATCTCCGGCACACCGTTGACATCGGTCGAGATCGCCGGGGTCCCGAGGGCCATCGCCTCCAAGAGAACCGTTGGCAGCGCATCACGATCACCGTCGGCGCCGACTACGCACGGAAGGGCGAACACTGTGGCCCGCGCAATCAGTGCCAGGGCATCGTTGGCTGTCATCGCACCGGCCAACAACACACGATCACCGAGGCCGAGCTCATCGACTTGCGCGTGCAGCGAATCGCTGTCGGGTCCGTCACCGGCGATCACACATCTGGTGCTTGCGTCAAGCCGGCCCACCGCCGCGATCAGGTCAGGAAACCCCTTCTTCTCGATCAATCGACCGACCGAGACGACCAGGTTCGGTTGGCGTTCCACCGGGTCGATGCTCAGGCGGTCGAGATCGAGCCCGTTGTAGATACGGCGGACGACGCCGCCGCGACCCGCAGCGGTCAGCAGCGACTGCAGGTGGACACGATTTGCTTCCGAGACCGTGACCACAGCGCGAGCCGCAGCCAGCCTGTCGACCAGCGCGTCGCGGTCGAGCTCGGCCCGGTAGATGTCGGTGGCGTGGGCGGTGAACGAATACGACACGCCGGTGCGTCGATGTACCTCCAACGCATGTTCGGCGCCCCATGTGGCGAAGTGGGCGTGAAGGTGGGTCGGCTGCAGTCCGGCGACGACCTCAGCAATCGCGTCGGAATCAGCGGCTGTCGGCAGGTAGTGCACCGGGGCGCGCAGCTCCTCGAGCCGTTCGTTGGCAACCAATTCGACAGACGGCTCGCGAGCCACCACCACGACATCGACGCCCTGGCGTTCGAGCTCGAGCAACTCGTTGAGCACGAAGGTTTGCGACAACCGCGGAAACCTCTTCAACAGGTAACACACTCGCCTGGCCACCACCCCTACGACTGTAGAGGCAGACGGACTGCGGTGCTTGCGTCGTGCGCTGAAGGTAGCGTGGAAATCATGTCGGCTGTCACGCTGCGACAATGGCTGGGACCCGACGAACGGCTGGACGATCCGGCGGCAACCGCACAGCTCGACACGTTGCTGCTGCGCCGCGCAGACCAGCAGCGCGATCGCGTCACCGCGGTGTTCGGCGACGGCATCGACCAGTTCGCGATCGTGCGTCGACGCAACTACGAACCGGCACTCGAATCATGGTGGCTGCCACACGACCCACACCTGCCTGCGCTGAGTCGCCTTACCGAGGTGATCGCTGGCCTTCTCGGTCGCGCCGCTGTGCGTGTCGCTAATCCACACCTCCAGCTCGTCACCTACAAACCGGGCCAGCGGGCAGTGTTCACAGTAAACGGCGACCACGGCCAACCGCTGTGGATGCTCAAGGTGCTCACGCCCGATCGGGCGGCGGCTGTGACCTCACGGGCAAGGGCGCTCACCAACGTCGGACTCGGCGCCGCTGTACGCGCGCCACTGCTCGTCACGGACGACGTCGATCTCGGCGCCGCACTGTTCAGCTTCATTCCCGGCTCGACACTGAAGATGTTGCCGGCGACGCGACTCACGGCAGCGCTTCGCAATTCGGTGATCGCCGCTGCGGGCCGAGTGCACCAACACGCTGCACCGACCCTTCCACAGTGGGATGTCGACGCCTACGTCGGGCGCATTGGCCAGGCGCTCGCCGACGCCAGCGACATTCTAGGCCACTCGTTCTCCGCGAGACGAGCGATCGACGAGTTGACCGCGAGACTGCGCGCCAACGCGGCTAGTGGTCGGCTCATTCACGCCGACCTAACCCTCCGCAACATCGTTGTCGACGATGGTTCGTCGGTCGGCATCATTGATTGGGACGACGCGTGTACCGGGCCCCTCGAACGCGACCTGGCGACGCTTGCAGCGGCCTTTGGTGGACGAGCGGCCATCGCCGACGTCGTCAGCAGCTATCGCACTGCTAGTAACGCGCCAGTGGACTCGAGGATGATCGGGCTTTACGTCGAAAGCCAGCGGCTGCTCAAGCTGTGCCGACGCGTTGTCGCCGGCGACCGGTCACCGACGACGATGGCGGCACTCCACGATGTCGAACTACAACTGCTCGCTCTGGGCTGAGCATCACCGTCTGGACGTCGACCACGAAGACGCGTACGCCCCGTGACATTACGAATGAATGACAACACACGAACGCTGGCACGGCCGAGGCTTGGTGTCGACGCTTCAATCTGAAAGCGCCTCAGTCCGCCTTGACGCTCAAGGGAAACGCGAGGCGACCCCAGCAGCAGCGAGTGAGGCCGATTCGGCGCTCATACTACGTCCCCCCACTTGGTGTCACCCATTTGGTGTCACCCATTTGTCACGCACTTGGTTGCGTAGCAACCCGGTAGCAACCATCTGGCCAAATTGGAAAGGGGCCATCCTTTCGGATGACCCCTGACCTGGTCTTTCTCGGGTCGGGCTGACAGGATTTGAACCTGCGACCCCTTGTCCCCCAGACAAGTGCGCTAACCAAGCTGCGCTACAGCCCGTACTGGTTGTACGACGGGCGAGCCTATCTGCCTGTCACGTGAACAGTTGGACGATTCTCCAACCGAGGTACAAGGCCAGGAGCACCATGAGCAGCTTGAAGTGCCACGGCGCCGTGACGACCTCCTCGCCGTCCTCGCCCGCTGCCAACTTGCGAATGTCGAGGTTCTTGGCCGTGATCGGCTGCCTGACAGGCGCCTCGACGAGGCGCCCACATGTCGGGCAGGTGCCGTCCTCGTTCATCGCCGCCGGCGCCCAGTACTTGGCGCAGTCTTCGCACCAGGGCACTAGTCGGTCCGTTTCCTGACTCGAAGTTTCAACGGAGTGCTGCCGAACTCGAACGCTTCACGGATGCTCCGCTCGAGGTAGCGCATGTACGTGTGCGGTAGCTCGCGGTTGACGAACAATGTGAACGTCGGCGGGTCGGTGGCGCCCTGCAGCGCGTACAGCACGCGCACACCGTGGCCTGCGGGCTGGCGTTGTTGTGCGTCGGAGATCACTCGGTTCACGTCGCGGGTCGGCACTCGGCGGTGGTACTGGGTGATCGCCTCCTGCAGCACGGGCTGCAGTTTGTAGACGCCCTTGCCGGTCAGCGCCGAGATCTTCAGGATCGGCGCGTCGCCGACGAAGTACAGCTTGCGCTTGAGCTCCGCCTGGACCTGCAACCGTTGCTCGGGATCGTCGATCAGCTCCCACTTGTTCAGCATCACCACGATCGGACATCCGGCAGCATCGACGCGCTCCGCCAGGCGTTGATCCTGGCTGGTGATCCCATCTGTTGCGTCGATCACCAAGAGGGCGATGTCACTGGCGTCGATGGCCCGCAGGGCACGAACGACCGAGTAGTACTCGGCAGAGTCGTCGACCCTGCTGCGACGGCGCATGCCCGCCGTATCGACGAACACGATCGGCCCGTCGGGAGTTTCGACCAACGTGTCGATGGAGTCGCGGGTGGTGCCCGCCATGTCGTGCACGACCGAGCGGTCCTCACCGACGAGACGGTTGAACAACGTGCTCTTGCCGACGTTGGGTCGCCCGACGATGGCGACCCTCGGGGGTGGTGTATCGCCGGCCTTCCACAGTTCGGTCGCGTCCTCGAGATCGACGCCGATGTCCGACTTCTCGTCGTCGATCACGGGGAGCAACGAGATCACTTCGTCGAGCAGGTCGCCGGCGCGGCGGCCGTGCAATGCACTGACCGGGTAGGGGTCGCCGGCACCCAGGGCCAGGAACTCCCACCGGTCGTTCTCGCGGCGTTCGTTGTCGGCCTTGTTGGTCACCAGCAGCACCGGCGCTTTGATCCGTCGCAGCCAGTTGGCCAGGGCCTCGTCGTCCTCGGTGACCCCGGTGGTCGCGTCGACCAGGAACAGCACGACGTCGGCAGTCTTCACCGCAGCCTCGACCTGACGACTGACCTTGGCATCGAGGTCATTGCCGCCCGGCAGCCAACCGCCGGTGTCGACCAACAGGAAGTGCACGCCGAGCCAATCGGCCTCGGTCTCGTTGCGATCGCGGGTCACGCCCGGGCGATCCTCGACGATGGCGACCTGCTCGCCGATGATGCGGTTGAAGAGTGTGCTCTTGCCGACGTTGGGCCGTCCGACGATGACAACAGTGGGCAACGTCATGATGAGGGCTCCAGGGCTTTGCGTAGTGAGATGCCGTCGGTGGCGATGACCTCGACCGGTCGCGGCAGCTCATCGATGGTGGTGCCGTCGAGGAACCGACCCTCCGACAGACACACGTCGGGCAACAGGTAGCGATGCCCTGCGGGCTCGCCGGCCAGCACGCGCTGCAGGTCGTGACCGACCATCAGGCCGGTGACCGCGGTGTTGCCACCGAAGAACTCGTTCGTCACGGGGATGACCCTGATGTCGGGTCGATTCAAGGTTGACACGAGCGGCGAGATCACCCTCGACCCGAACTCACCCGTGAGGATCCCGATCGGCGCGTCGCGTCGGGCGCTGAGGCACAAGGTCGTGCTATCGGTGCCGTCCGTGCTGCAGGCCCGTGAACGCAAGCCGGTGTACGCAGCGGGGTTCGGTGGGGCAGGCGCGTCGACGGCAGCGAAGAAACCGGCCTGTGGGCCGGTCGGCTCGGGCACCCGTCCGTTGAACTCCATCTCGAACGTGCGGGCCATGCCGATGCCGTCCTCGTGCATCGAGAAGTCCTCGTATGTGTCTTCGGCCGGGAACGGTCGATCGGCCATGAGGTAGTACTCGTCGGCGGCGAACACCATCCGGTGGCCGAGCGTGTGCAAGAAGACGTCTTGCCAGTCCTCGATGGCATCGATCATCGCTGCGGCCTCGTCGCGTGTGTGCAACCGCATGGCCGACTCGGTGTTGAACTTGCTGAGCCCGAGTGGTACGACCGCGACCGATTCGAGTTCGGAGTACTCGTCGAGCACGCCGGCCATGGTGCGGTCGAAGATCTCGCCGTCGTTCACCCCGGGGCACAGCACGACCTGACCGCGCACGACGATGCCATGGTCGAGCAGGGCACGTAACCAGCGCAGGCTCATCCCGCCGCGCGGGTTCTTCAGCATGCGCGCCCGCACGTCGGGATCGGTGGCGTGGATGCTGACGTTCAACGGCGAGAGCCGCTCGGTGATCACTCGTTCGAGATCGGCCTCGGTGAAGCGGGTCAGCGTGGTGAAGTTGCCGTACAGGAAGCTGAGCCGATAGTCGTCGTCTTTGAGATACAGGCTGCGGCGCATGCCCGACGGCAGTTGATAGATGAAGCAGAACTCGCAGTGGTTGTCGCAGGTGCGAACGCGGTCGAAGACAGCACTCGACACCTCCGCACCCAGCGGCTCGCCGGCACGCTTGGTGATCTCCAGCGACGACTGCAATCCCCCGCGCAACAACTCGATCTCGACCTCGGGCTCGTCGGCCGCGAAGCGCCACTCGATGATGTCGCGAGGCACGATTCCGTTGATCGTGACCACCTCGTCGCCCGCGCACAAGCCGGCCCGCTCAGCGGCGGACCCAGGCGCGACGCTGACAACCACCGGTGCGGACATGGGCACCCAGGCTATCGGCGGCATGGCCCGGGTAGCCTGCGAACGTGGACGTCGATCGGGTTCTCCTGGCTGAACCACGGGGGTTCTGCGCCGGTGTGGAGATGGCGATCAAGGCCCTGGCGTGGATGGTTCGCACGTTCGAACCGCCCGTCTACTGCTACCACGAGATCGTGCACAACAAGATCGTCGTCGACCGCTTCGTCGAGCAGGGAGTCGTCTTCGTCGACGACATCGCCGACGTGCCCCTCGGCTCCCCGATCATGCTCTCCGCCCACGGCTCGGCACCAGAGGTCGTCGCCGCGGCCCGGGCCCGCGGCAGCTACGTGGTCGACTCGGTGTGCCCCCTCGTGACGAAGGTGCACCACGAGGTCAAGGTCCGCGCCAAGAAGGGCTTCCGCATCGTCTATGTCGGTCATGAGGGTCATGAGGAAGCCGTCGGCACGATGGCGGTCGCGCCGCTGTCGATCAGCCGCGTCGAGAGTGTGGCCGAGGTCGACGCACTGCCCCAGTTCGACCAACCGGTCGCCCTGCTCGCCCAGACCACGCTGTCGCACCGCGACTGGTCGGGTGTGGCCGATGCGGTCACGGCGAAGTACCCCGACGCGTGGACACCTGGTCGCAGCGACCTGTGCTTCGCCACCACGAACCGGCAGTCGGCCCTCATGGCGATGGCCTCGAAGTGCGACGCCATCGTGGTGATCGGTTCGTCGAACTCGTCCAACACGCGTGCCCTCGAGAAGCTGGCGGTCGAGGCCGGCTGCCCGCAGGTGTTCCGCGTCAACCACGCCGGGGAGCTTCCCGACACGTTGCGCGGCACGGTCGGGGTCACCGCCGGCGCCTCCGCACCCGAAGAACTGGTCGACGAGATCCTCCGCTACCTCAACCCTCGGCACGGGGTCGAGCCGGTGAAGGTCACTGACGAAGACGAGTACTTTCCTCCGCCGCGCAACATCAGGGAGTTGCAGGCAGCAATCGGCTCCGCTGCCGCGGCACTGCTCGGTGGATCGGTCATCCAGTCGGCGACAATGAACGACCACGAGTTCGCCGCCAGCGATGTGCTGGCGGCCTTGCGCGTTCCGTAGCCTCCGCTCGTGCTCTCCCCCACCGCCGCCACGATCCGCTTGTTCCTCCACGTGCTCGCCGCGACGGTGTGGGTCGGCGGCCAGATTGCGCTGGCCGGACTCGTTGGCACGGTCCGCAAGCAGTCAGCAGAGGCGCCGCGCGCCGTTGCCCGCGCGTTCGCACGACTGGCGTGGCCGGCGTTCGGTGTGCTGGTGATCACCGGGATCTGGAACCTGACCGCGATCGACCTGGGCAACACCACCACCGCCTATCAGGTCACGGTGTTCGTCAAGATCACGGTGGCCGTGGCGGCGGCCGTGTTCGTGCTGATCCACTCGCTGGGAAAGACCAAGTTGGCCCTAGCACTCGGTGGCGCGCTGGGTCTGCTCTGCTCGCTGGCAGCGTTGTACCTCGGGATCCTTCTCCGCACCGGCCGCTGACCACGTCCCCGCCGAACGGTCTCACGACCGTTGCCGCACAACTCCCAGTGTCGCACTGCACGCCGAGCAATAGGCGACGCTGAACTTCGACGGCGGCTCGCCCTCGCGTTGCGCGAAAACCAGCGTCTCGGTCAACGCGTCGTCGAGCGGTGCGTGGCAGTGTGGGCAGCTGGGGCGCACTGCTTCGACCGAAGGCTGGTCGTCGACGAGCGTTACCGGACTCGCCGCGCGAGGGACGAGCGCGTCGCGAAGTTGAGCGATGTCGACGCCGAGCCCTCGAAGCACCTGACAGGCCAGCCCTTCGACGTCGAGCACGCCGAGCAGCACGTGCTCGGAGGTCACCTGTGGCTGTTGGTCTTTGCGCGAGAACCGGCCTGCTCGTTCGAGCGCACGCTCTGCCCGGGACGTGAATGGCATCGCTTCGCTGTTCGGCGATCCAGTGCCTGCTCCCAGCGCTTCGACCACCTTGTGACGCGCGGCCGCGAGCGTTGCGCCGGCCGCCCTCAGCACGTCGGCTGACTCTCCATCGTCGTCCGACAGCAACCCGAGAAGCAGATGCTCGGTGCCAACTCGTGAATGATCGAGCCTCCCCGCCTCCATCGTCGCCAGTGAAACGACACGCCGGGCGGCGACGGAATAGTTCTCGAGCACGACAGCTACCGTACGACACGACCCGCGATCTTGCGTGATACGCCGATCTTGGGCAGCATGAGCGTGATGACCGACCCTTCTGCATACAGGGAACGCGAATCGGCAGTCGCCGGGATCACTGTGTGGAAGCGTGTCGCCGACGGTTCGACATCGTGGATCCTGCCCGGCGGTTGCATCGATGTCTTGTGGAACGGTCGTGACTTGACCATTGCGGGGCCCGCCACGACCGCCCATATCGCGAGCGCACCCACCGGTACGCGATACACGGCCTTGCGTTTCGCGTCTGGTGTAGCGCCGATCGTGCTCGGTGTTGCGGCCGACGGGCTTCGCGACCAATGCCCGGGCCTCGCCGACGTGATCGGGGCGGCTGATACCGACCGGCTCTCCGAGGCGCTGCTGGCAACCGACCACCCGTCGACCGAGCTCGAGCGTTGGGCAGATCGACGCGTGGCACAAGCAGGTGGGCGGGATCGCACGATGGGACGCGTGGCAGCACTGATCGGCCAGGGACGCACCGTGGCCGAAGTCGCCGCGGAGGTGGGCTTCAGCGAGCGTCAGCTCAACCGCCGCTCGCGTACCTCGTTCGGCTATGGGCCGAAGGTGCTCGCGCGAGTGCTTACGCCTGCAGCGCGCCCTGAGCTCGGCTCGTTGTGGGATGTCGCTGGTTCATGCCGCGCTCGCCGCCGGCTACGCCGATCAGGCCCACTTCACCCACGAGGTGCGCGCACTCACCGGTCGATCGGCATCTCAGCTCGTCGGGAGCGCGGCGAACAGGTCGACGCCGTTGCCGTCAGGGTCGCGCAACGTCGCGTAGCGCTGCCCCCAGAACGCTTCCCAGGGTTCGAGGTGGCCATCGAATCCGGCGCCGGTCATTGCCGCATAGGTGGAGTCCACTTCGGCGGTATCAGCGCACTCGAAGGCCAGCGCGGTTCGAGGCGAGCCGGTACTCGCGGGAGCCCACTCGGGATCGAACGACTTGATCGTCGATATGGGGTCGAACAGGAGACGAAACCCACCGGCGAGTGTCACCTCGACGTGTGGCTCCGTGTCCGCGTCGGCGGGAATGTCGAGGCCGAGCGCGCGATAGAAGGCCAGGGTGCGGGCCAGGTCAGACGCGACCAAGCCGATGGCTGAAGGAACAACGGTCATGTGCCAACCGTACGGCGCTCGTCGGCGCACGTCTTGTGGGAATCGGACATGTTCCAATGCGCCGGAGCACGAGCCGCGTTTGTCGCGACCGATGCGCTTCGTTCTGCGTGCGGATGTTGGCCGAGCGCCATCGCGCTCGCATTGGGTTCGATATCACGCCACGGGTGGCAGAGACCGCGCCCGACCAGGCTGATTGGGATCGATATCACGCCACCGGTGGCACAAATCGCGCCCGACCCAGGGGCGCACTACGGCGCACCGAGCCGGCGTTGCATGGGTGCTCGCTGAGGCAGCGAGCGCTGCGGTCAGTTGCGCGGGACTTGGCTCCACGGAACTTCGCGATCGACGCGTACGTCGCCGGGGAGGCCGAGGATCCGTTCGCCGAGGATGTTCTTCATGACCTCGGTCGTGCCACCCTCGATCGAATTGGCCCGGCTGCGCAGGAACGCCTTCTGCATGTTCTCGAACGCCATGGCGGTCTCTGGCCGGACCATCTCGTAGCTGCCGTACAGCATCCCGTCCGCGCCCATCAGGTCGATGACCTTGGCGTAGATGTCTTTGTTGAGATCGGCGAACGCCATCTTGGAGATCGAGCCCTCCGGCCCCGGGTCGCCCATCTTTCGATTCTGGTTGGCTCGCACGTTGGTGAGCCGCAGAACCTCGGCGCGTGACCACAGCTTCATCACGTCGTCGAGGTCGGCGGCGTTCTTGCGCTCGGCTGGAAGGCCGGCCCACGTCGAAGTGAGGGCTTGGATCGTTCCCGAGCCCTTGGCCGGCATCGTGCCGCCGATCGACACTCGCTCGTTCATCAACGTGGTCAACGAGACCCGCCACCCATCGCCGGGATTGCCGAGCATCTCGGAGTCCGCGATACGGACATCGGTGAAAAACACTTCGTTGAACTCCGCCTCGCCGGTCATCTGCCGGAGTGGAAGCACCTCCACACCCGGCGCTTGCATGTCGACGACGAACGCGGCGAGGCCGGCGTGCTTCACTGCTTCGGCGTCGGTGCGCACGACCAGCAGTCCGAATCGTGAGAGGTGGGCCAGCGTCGTCCAGACTTTCTGACCGTTGACCACCCACTCGTCGCCGTCGCGGACGCCCTTCGACGCCAACCCGGCGAAGTCGGAACCGGCGCCCGGCTCGCTGAACAACTGGCACCAGATCTCCTCACCGGTGAACAACGGCCTGAGGTAGCGCTGCTTCTGCTCCTCGCTCCCCCACGCAACCACGGTCGGCCCGCACATGCCGTATCCGATCGGGTTTCGGTAGTACGCGTTCGGCGCGCCGGCGGCCGAGAGCCGTTCGTTGACGAGCTTCTGGAGCTTGGGGTTGAGCCCGAGGCCACCATTGCCGACCGGGAAGTGCACCCACGCCAGTCCCTTGTCGAACTGCGCACCGAGGAACGTCGTCGAGTCGTGGGTCTTGGGATTGCATTCGTCGAGCAACTGGGAGGTGAGGTCGCCGACGATCCCCTCGTCACCACGCGTCTGAATCTCGGTAGCCGTCATGGGCCTCACGATACTGGTCCTGTACAACTACCGCAGAGCCGGGTCTACCCGTCGGCCTCGTCGATGTCGTCAGACGCATCGAAACCTGCAGCTGTCAGACGCTCCAGCAGCTCGTCACGGATGCTGCGACCGGGCTCGCGTGCCCGGTCGCCGGTGACCCGCCAGCCGAGCCTACTGCTGTAGAGCAGCGGCGGCTCTTTCAATCGGCCGGCGCCGACCTCGACCACACGGGCGAAGAAGAGGTCGTGGTCGACCATGGGTTTGATCTCGAAGGTCGTGCAGCGCAACCAGGCGATGCAGTTGCGCACGACCGGCAGCTGCGTGCCGGGAATCGTCTCGAGGTAGTCGTCGGCGATGTAGCGAAACTTGCGTCCGGGGTACGAGAAGTACTGGCCGACGTCGACTTGATCGCCGGCGAGGATGCTGACGGCGAACTCCCCGCTCCCGACGATCAATGGGTGCGTGTCGTGCTTCGGCGACACGCTGGCCATCACGATCGGTTCCTCGAAGCTGACCTGGCACACCCAGTGGCTGCAGTACGCCCGCGTCACCCCATCGTGGTAGGCGCCGACGACTTGCACCCCCTTCATCATCTGCCCGAGGCTGCGCTTGATCGTGGGGTCGATCATCAGTTGAAGTGTCGCAGCCAACGACGGTGCTCGGCGCTCTCGGCAGCCAGCTCGGGATAGGCGGCGCGGAGCCGTGCCAGGCGGGCGAGGAGAATCGGCTCGTCCCTGGTCGTCAGGGTGTGCTTCAAGTTGTTGAGGATGCGCATCGCGATCTCACGAGCGCCCGTCGGGGTCAACATCGACGGGCGAAACGCGGCATCGCCACCCATCCGCCGCTGCCACGACGAGATGATCCCGGCTTGGTCGTACCGCACGCCGTGCCCGTAGGGGTCGGCGAACGTGCCGGACTCTTTGTCGCGGATCACGAAGTGGCCAGGCAACCCGACACCGCGGATCGGCACGTTCAGCCGCTTGCCGACCTCGATGGCGACGACGCTGAGCGTGATCGGCATGCCGGCTCGCCGGGCCAACACCTCGTTGAGCAGCGAGTTGCGGGGATGGTGGTAGTCGTCGCCGTCGCCAGTGAACATGCCTGACGCGAACAGTGTGTCGACGATTCCGTCGAACGACGGCGGGCACAACGCGGCCACCTCATCGAGGCCGACGATCACGGCGCCGACGTTGGCGGACTGGTCGAGGGAGGCCGCGACGAGGGCACAGAGCAGGTCGAGGTGGCGATCGACGGATGCCGTGTTGACGAGGTCGGTGAAGCGCGCCGCAGCGGCATCCATGCCTGTCGCGCCGTTGGCTGCCGAGTCCATCCGTGCAAGGTACCGTCCGGCCGGCGCCGCTCGGCTACCTTCGCCGGCGTGTACCCGGGAGCATTCATCGCATCGCAACCCGACAAGCCGGCGTTGATCATGGCCGGGTCAGGTTTCACGCAGACCTTCGCGGAGCTCGACGCTGCGGCCAACCGGCTGAGCCGCGTGTTGCGCTCCGTGGGCGTTCAGCCGGGCGATCACGTGGCGATCTGCATGGAGAACCACGATCGCTACTTCGAGATCGTGTGGGGCTGTCACTACGCCGGCGCGGTCTACACCGCGTGCTCCAGTCGGCTGACCGGCAGTGAGTTGCGGTACATCGTCAACGACTGCGGCGCCAAGGTGTTCATCACCTCGAAGTACAAGGCGGACCAAGCTGCAGAGATCGTCGTCGACACGCCCGACGTCGCGGCTCGGTTGATGGTCGACGGGACAGTCCCCGGCTACGACTCGTACGAGGAGGCGGTCGGCGCGCAGCTGCCCGAGCCACTCGACGAAGTGCGCATTGCCGGCACGGACATGCTCTATTCCTCAGGTACGACCGGCCGACCGAAGGGCGTGACGCGCGAGTTCGCCGGCACCCCGTTGGAGGCCACGCCGGGCGGAGTTGCCCCGCTGCTGCAGATCCTGTTCGGCGCAACCAGCGACAGTGTGTACCTCTCCCCCGCGCCCTTGTACCATGCCGCTCCGCTGCGATTCTGCATGGGTGCGCAAGCGCTGGGTGCCACGGTCGTGGCGATGGAGCACTTCGATGCGGAGTGGTACCTCCAGCTGATCGATCGGTACCACATCACCACGACGCAGGTCGTGCCAACCATGTTCGTACGGTTGCTGAAGCTCGATCCCGCGGTGCGCGCGAAGTACGACGTGTCGTCGCTTCGGTACGTGATCCATGCCGCCGCACCGTGCCCGATCCCGATCAAACAACAGATGATCGAGTGGTTCGGTCCGGTACTGCACGAGTACTACGCGGGCACCGAGGGCAACGGGTTCGTCTACTGCAACAGTGAGATGTGGTTGGCGCACGCGGGCACGGTCGGCACGCCGATCAACTGCGTCGTACACATCTGTGGCGACGATGGCGCCGAGCGACCGCGTGGCGAATCCGGCACCGTGTACTTCGAGGGCGGGGCGACGTTCGAGTACCACAACGATGCGGAGATGACCTCGTCGTCACGGCATCCACAGGGCTGGAGCACGCTGGGCGATGTCGGCTATCTCGACGACGACAACTACTTGTACCTCACGGATCGCAAGGCGTACATGATCATCGCCGGAGGTGTCAACGTGTATCCCCAGGAGGCGGAGAACGTTCTGGTGACCCACCCGAAGGTGATCGACGTGGCCGTGTTCGGTGTGCCCAACGACGAGTTCGGCGAGGAGGTCAAAGCGGTCGTGCAGCCGGTTTTGATGCCTGCGTCAGATGACGGGGCGACAGCTCTGGCCAAGGAACTGATGGCGTTCTGCCGATCACAGCTGACCGACATCAAGTGCCCCCGCTCGATCGACTTCCGCGACGAACTACCGCGACATCCGACCGGCAAGCTCTACAAGCGGCTGCTGAAGGACGAGTACTGGAAGGCCGCCGGCCGCTCGATCTGAACTTGCTATGGCGTGGTCAGTCGA
Organism: Ilumatobacteraceae bacterium; assembly: GCA_031373785.1. GTDB lineage: Bacteria > Actinomycetota > Acidimicrobiia > Acidimicrobiales > Ilumatobacteraceae > JAENVT01. The sequence continues at coordinate 5,829 of JANMNE010000400.1, read as the reverse complement.
TGCAGCTCGTCGAAGATCGTCGCCAACCGCATGCTCTCCCGGCGACCGAAGATCGGCTCGGCCTCGCCCGCCACCACCGCCTCGAAGTGCTGCACCATCTCGGCATACGCATGTGATCCTGCGCATTCGATGACATCGATCGCGCCGTCGCGGCGCTCGATCTGCAACTCGCTCGGCTCCTCCGGACCAGGCACGTGAAGGCCCGGAACGTTGACGAGGCCGTTGGTTGCCGAGAGCGCAATCTCCTTGCGGACCGGGGCGTCGAAGGAGACGTCGAACGTGCTGCTGAAGCCCTCGCCCCAATCGATCCAACCGCTCATCGCCACGTCGACGTCGAGGTCGTTTCGCGCTGCAGCGGCGGCCAATCCGATCGGATCTCGGTTGGCGATCAAGAGGAACGGAGCGATGCAGTAGATGCCGATGTCGAACAGTGCGCCGGCCCCGCGCGGATCGATGCGGTGATCCCCTGCGCTCATGTCCATGGGGTAGCTGAACGACGACCGACCGAACTGCAACCTGCCGATGGAACCGTCCGCTGCGAGCCCGAGCAGCGCACGCGCCCGTGGATGATGCGGCCACATGTACGCCTCGAGGATCGTCAGGCCGGCAGCCTCGGCGTGATCGAAGAGCTTGGCACTCTCATCAGGCGACATCGTCAACGGCTTCTCGCAGAGAACGTGCTTGCCGGCATCGAGGGCGCGGTGGCTCCACTCCGCGTGCAGATGGTTCGGCAACGGGTTGTACACCGCGTCGATGTCGTCGCGCTGCAACATCTCGGCATACGGCGCGAAGTCGTCGCCTCGCCTGCTGGGCGCATCGACGACGACGTGGCCGAGCTGATCGAAGGCAGGCTTCAGCGCACCCTGGAAGATGCGACTCGAGCCGCCGAACACTCCCCAGCGCATCATCCGCCGAGCACGACCATCTTGATCTCGGTCATCTCCTTCACCGAGTAGGCCGGGCCCTCGCGCGTGTTGCCGCTGTCGCGCAAGCCGCCATATGGCTGTTGGTCGGCACGCCACGTCGGTACTTCGTTGACGAGCACCCCGCCGTAGTCGAGCGTGTGGATGGCCCGCAGCGCCTTGCTGATGTCGGTGGTGAAGATCGCGGCTTGCAGACCGAATGCCGAGTCGTTGGCGAGCGCGAACGCGTCGTCGAGCGAGTCGTACGTGGCAATGGCGACCACCGGTCCGAAGACCTCGTTCGAGCAGACCTTCATGTCGGGCTTGGCATTGGAGATGACCGTTGGGCGCAGCACTCCATCGTCGTTGAGTGCTCCGCCAGTCAACACCTTGGCGCCGCCGGCCTCGGCCTCGGCGACCCACGAGACGACTCGATCCCGCTCTCCTTTGGAGATCAGTGCCGAGACGTCGGTGGCCTCGTCGAGCGGATCACCGACGACGAGAGCATTGACGTGGTCGACGAGCGCGGCCGTGAAATCGTCGGCAATCGAGCTGTGGATGTAGATGCGCTGGGTCGAGATGCAGCTCTGACCGGCGTGACTGAAGCCGGCGATCTTGATCTTCGCCGCTGCCGTCTTCCAGTCGCCGTCCGGCTCGATGATCACCGGGGCGTTGTTGCCCAGTTCGAGCCCGACCCGCTTGCGCGGCGCACGCGACCGGATGCCCCAACCGACCTCGGGTGAACCGGTGAACGTGATCAGGGCGATGTCGGGATGGTCGACGATGGCATTGCCGACCGTGCTGCCACTCCCGGTGACGACGTGGAGATACTCGGCAGGCAACCCGCACTCCTCGACGAGCATCTTGGCCAGAGCGATGGAGCTGAACGGCGTCTGGCTGGCCGGCTTGAGCACGACCGGGCACCCGGCTGCGATGGCCGGTGCCAGCTTGTGGGCGACGAGGTTCAGAGGGAAGTTGAACGGCGCGATCGCACCGACCACACCGATCGGCACGCGCAGCGTGAAGCCCAACTTGCCCTCGCCGGCCGAGATGGCGTCGAGCGGGATCATCTCTCCCGACAGCTTGCGAGCCTCTGCTGCGGCGAACTGGAACGTGCCCACGGCGCGCTCGGCCTCGCCGCGAGCGGTCTTGATCGGCTTGGCCGCCTCTTTGGCGATGATGGTCGCGAACTCGTCGCGTCGCTCGGTCAGCAACTGCGCCGCCTTGTCGAGGATGGCGGCTCGCTTCCACAACGGGAGCGGTGTCTTCAACGCAGCCTTGGCGATGGCGACTGCGGCCGCTACGTCGTCTGCCGTCTGGGCCGGGATCTCGCCGATGACCGAATCGTCGTACGGAGAGCGAACAGTGATCGTTTGAGCCATGTCGACCGACGATACTTGCCTCATGAGCACCCCTTGTCATCCGTTCCTCGACTGGGAAGGCCCGCTTCCATTCGCCCATCGCGGCGGCGCCAGTGACGCACCGGAGAACACGATGGAGGCCTTCGAATACGCGGTCGGCCTGGGCTATCGGTATCTCGAGACGGATGTACAGGTGACGGCCGACGGTGTGCTGACTGCGTTCCACGACAACGACTTGCAACGCACCTGCGGCCGCCCCGGCAAGATCAGCGACCTGCCGTGGTCAGAGGTGTCACAAGCCCGCGTCGACGGCAAAGCTCCGATTCCTCTGATGGAGGATCTGTTGGGTGCGTGGCCGGATGCCAGGTTCAACATCGACTGCAAGTCGAATGGCGCGGTCGATGCGCTGATCGCCTCGCTTCGCCGCACCAACTCGTTGTCGCGTGTGTGCGTCGCAGCGTTCAGCGATGGACGCTTGCGGAAGCTCCGCAAGGCGCTCGGCGCCGACCTGTGCAGTTCCCTCGGCCCGCTCGAACTGACGCTGCTCCGGTTCGGGCTGCTCCGCAATCCTCCGGGCCTCGCCGCGCAGGTACCCGTCAAGCAGGGGCCGCTGACCGTGGTCAACGCGGCGTTCATCGAACGGACGCACCGTCTGGGGATGCAGGTCCATGTGTGGACGATCGACGACGCCGCGGAGATGAACCGCCTGCTCGACCTCGGTGTCGACGGCATCATGACCGACCGCCCGGTCATCCTCCGTGAGGTGCTCGAATCCCGAGGCGCGTGGAACCCCTAGCTCGCCCGCCATCCCTCGTGAATCGTCAGTGACGATTCGGGAGGCGGGCAGCGCCGGCTGGGCGCCCGACGGCGGTCAGCAGGGCGCTGGCAGCGAGCACGACCGCCCCGACGAGCGTGACGTCAGGACCGAACTCGATGCTGACCAGCGACGTCGACGGCGCCGACTCGACAGCAGCGGCGACACCCCCCACGTAGACCACGGCGACCAGTGCCGTGGCCTCGGTGACCCAGCGGCGTGGGAACCACGACAACGTGACGGCGAGGGTGAGGAGGAAGGGCACGACCGGCCACAGCCGCAGGCCCCAGCCGATGAGGCTCGAGGGCGAAAAGCCCAGTCGTTCGACCAGCGAGAAGATCTCGTAGCTGCTCCGACGCCTCGTTCCCGACCGCACCCAGGGCATGAAGGTGCCGATGATCGTCGCCAACGCACCGACGCCGGCCATCACCCGCCCGATGAGAATGCGGTGCACTGCGGCAGCGTAGGTTCCGGTCATGGCCTCGCCTCGATTCCATTCCGTCCGCTCCTCTCACGGATTGGTGGCCAGCGCCGATCAACTGGCAACACAGGCCGGCCTCCGTGCGCTGGTTCTCGGTGGAAATGCTGTCGATGCCGCGATCGCGACCAATGCAGCGATCGCAGTGACCGCACCCCACCTGTGCGGGATGGGCGGTGATCTGTTCGCACTGGTGCACCGCGATAGCGAGGTCTTCGCCCTCAACTCCACCGGGCGGGCAGGCGCGGGCGCCGATGCCGCCTCATTGCGGGCCGAGGGTCGAACCGAGATGCCATTCCGCCACGACATCCGGTCCGTCACGGTGCCGGGGTGCGTGGACGGCTGGCTGGCCTTGCACGAGCGCTTCGCCACCTTGCCGCTGTCGGTGCTGTTGCAGCCCGCAATCGAACTCGCTGCACATGGATTCCCGGCGAGCCCGCTGCTCGTGGGCGCAGCCGCCAGAGCCGACGAAGGCGCCAGCGAGAACCTCGCCGAACTGATCGGCCAGTTGGCGCGACCCGGCGCCCGAGTCCGGCGTGCGGGGGCGGCTCGGGCGTTGACCGACATCGCCCAGGGAGGTCGCGCCGCCTTCTATCAGGGCGAGTTCGGTGCCGGCCTGAAGGCGCTGGGCGCCGGCTTCTACTCCGACGACGACTTCGCCCGACCGGCGTCGGAGTGGGTCACCCCGTTGATGGTCCACACCTTCGGCGTTGACCTGTGGACCCTTCCGCCCAACTCGCAGGGATACGTCACGCTCGGTGCCGCCGAGTTGGTGGGCCGCCTCGACCTGCCCGCAGACCCGAGCGACGTGCGCTTCGCCCACCTCCTGATCGAAGCAGCGACTGCCGCGGGCTTCGACCGTCCCGATGTGTTGAGTGATTCGGCGGACGGCGCGGCGCTCCTGCGGGCGATCGCCGGCAGGCTCGACATGGTCGACACGGAGCGCGCGTCGGATCGTTGGGCGCCGGGCCGCGACGGCGACACGACGTACCTGTGCACGGTCGACGGCGACGGCATGGGGGTCTCGCTGATCCAGTCCAACGCCGCCGGCTTCGGGTCAGGGCTTGTCGAGCCGAACACCGGGATCAATCTCCACAACCGCGGCCTCGGCTTCAACCTGCGCGAAGGTCACCCGGCCGAGTTCCGGCCCGGTCATCGACCACCGCACACCCTGTGCCCGGCAATGGCGACCGCCGACGGCGCTCTTCGTGGCGTGTTCGGCACGATGGGTGGCGATGCGCAGCCGCAGATCCTGCTGCAGTTGGCAGCTCGGCTGTTCCACTACGGCCAATCGCCGGCCGCCGCCGTCTCCGCGCCGCGCTGGGCGCTGCACGGCCCCGTCACCGGCTTCGACACGTGGACCAGCGGCCAGGCGCCGACAGTCACGATCGAGGGCCATGCACCCGACGACTGGCTGTCGGGCCTCGCCACACGCGGCCACCCCGTTGCCGGCGCCCCGCAGTACGACAGCGGCTTCGGGCACGCCCACGCCATCATCATCGACAGTGATGGCTTCCGAGCCGGCGCCGCCGACCCGCGCACCATGATCGGCACCGCCGCCGGCATCTGAACCCGCGCACCCCGATCGCAGTACGATTCGCTCATGCGCGTCGACTCCAACTTCTTCTGCACCGTCCCGATGAGCGACGCCGGCGATCCGTCCGTCGCCGCCACCGCACGGCGTTTCGGCAACGACTCGGTGATCGAGTGCTACCAGAACCTGGTCGAGTGGGCGAAGACTGCCGATCAACTCGGGTTCGACACGATGTGGTTGACCGAGCACCACTTTCAGTACGAGGGCTACGAGGTCCTCCCGAACCTGATCCTGATCGGCCAGCACCTGGCGATGCTCACGAAAAGCCTCCGGCTCGGCCAGATGTTCAATGTCGTACCGCAATGGCATCCGCTGCGCCTCGCCGAAGACTTCGCCCTCGCGGACATCATCACCGGCGGACGCATGGAGTTCGGCGTCGGCCGTGGGACCGTGCCCCGCGAGGCATGGGCGCTCGGCACCGTGGTCGCCAGCGGCGACAACGCGATGTCGGCCGAGCACGACCGGATCAACCGCGAGATCTTCGAAGAGTCGATGGAAGTGATCAAGCTGGCCTGGTACCAGGAGCAGTTCAGCTACCGCGGCAAGCACCTGGTGCTGCCACCCGACGACGTGCCCGACCGCGGCACGATGGTCAACGATCTCACGCTGATCCCGAGGCCGCGCCGACACGTGGACATCTATCAACCGGTCACCTCGCCCGAGACCATCGAGTACGTGCC
>JANMNE010000394.1:0-4166 GCA_031373785.1 Ilumatobacteraceae bacterium | reverse complement strand
GGGGATCGAGGCCAGCAATCGTGCAGTGAGCCGAACGGCCGTCGCGCTGAGCCCGCTGCCGGCCGCGTGGTACCGCACGAAGTCGGTCGCCGCGTCGGAGTGCAGGAACTCGGCGACGTCGTCGAGCCGATCGGTCGTGCACGTGATCACTGGCACGCTGGGAAGCCATTCCCCGTTGCGGTCGATGACGGCCTCGATGCGGCGGGTCTGATTGGCGATCAGGATCTTGGGCACCAACCGCTGCGCCGCCCAGCGCTGCAACGCCGGCGAGAGCACCGAAACGTCGACGCGTGGTGCCCCGTATCGCTGCTTGGCGAAGCGCACGGACCGCCGGCCCCACCAGCACTCGTTGGGCTCGATCAACCCGCTGGTGATCAATGGTGGCCCATCGGCCGAGTCACTGACCGCGCCGACCAAGCCGTAGTACTGATCGCGAAAGTCGGCGGTGAAGCCGGCGATGTCGCCCAGCACCGGTCCGTTGTGATCGTGCGACGCCACGACCGTGTCGGCGATCAATCCGGCCCAGTGCGCGGGCATGGCGATCGAGGGTCGCGCCTCGAACTGCGGGCCGTACGACCGACGCACCTCGCCTTGGTGACCACCGACCTCCCAGACTCCAGCCCACACGCGCACGTTGGCATCGAACATCTGGGTCGGTGACCACCACATCCATTGCAGCGCGGCACGCTGCGACACGTCGTCTCGGATCGCCGCGACATCCCGCGTCGACAACGTAGACAGCGGCAGCACCAGGCCCACACGACCACCGGGTCGGGTGAGGCGGATCGCCAGCGCGAGGAACTCGGCGGCCGTGTCGGCGTACAGGCCTCCGCCGAACTTCGAACGTCCACCGCGAGACGTCGCCGAGGCCAGTTGGTTCAGGAATGGTGGGTTGCCGACGACCGCGTCGAACTGCCGATCGGCCCAGTCGATCGCCAGAGCGTCACCGCACGTCCACGAGGTCGCGGGATCGATATCGATGCCGGTCACGGCTGCGGTTTCGGTGAACGGCGCCAGGAACCGGCCGTCGCCGCACGCCGGGTCGAGAACGCTGCGCGGGCTGAAGCCACGCCGCACCTCGGCAACGACCGCGTCGACCAGCGCCGGGGGTGTGTACCAGGCGCCGAGCAGCTTTCGTTGTGACACCGGCATCGCCCGAGCGTAGGGTCCCACCCCGTGACCGACGCGGCAGGCCGCTATCTCACCTTCGGGCGCGACGAATGGGCCGATCTGCGCGCCGCGACCCCGTTGACGTTGAACGCCGACGACCTCGACTCGTTGCGCGGCATCAACGAGAGCATCGAACTCGACGAGGTGGCGACCATCTACCTGCCACTGACCCGGTTGCTGAACCTGTACGTCTCGGCAACGCAGACGCTCCACAAGGTCTCGGGCGACTTCCTCGGCACGTCGTCATCGAAGGTGCCGTACATCATCGGGGTGGCGGGCAGCGTGGCAGTGGGCAAGAGCACGTTCGCCCGCATCCTGCAGGCCCTGCTCGCTCGCTGGCCGAATCACCCCAAGGTCGACCTGGTGACCACCGACGGCTTCCTCTACCCGAACAAGATCCTCGACGAGCGCGGCATCATGAACCGCAAGGGGTTCCCCGAGAGCTACGACACCCGGCGCCTGCTGCAGTTCCTCCGCGAGCTGAAGAGTGGCGAGGCCACGGCCCACGCCCCGGTGTACAGCCACGTGGTGTACGACATCGTCGAGGGTGAGACGGTCGACGTCAGCCAGCCCGACATCGCCATCATCGAGGGCCTCAACGTGTTGCAGGTCGGCGGGCCGAGCGACGCGGCAACGGAGTTCGTCAGCGACTACTTCGACTTCAGCATCTACATCGACGCCGCCGAGGCGCACATCGAGGAGTGGTACGTGCAGCGGTTCATGAAGCTCCGCGACACGGTGTTCCAAGACCCCAACAGCTTCTTCCGTCACTACGCCGACCTGACCCACGACGAAGCCGTCGACACTGCCCGATTCATCTGGGACGAGATCAACGGCAAGAACCTCCGCGAGAACATCGCCCCCACCAAGTCGCGCGCCGCCCTCCTCTTGCGGAAGGGCCCCGACCACCGCGTCACCGAAGTCTCCCTCCGCCGGCTGTAGGTCGTGTGGAGTTCTCGGCGCCTGCCTGGGTGCCTCGAAACACTCCACGGGCCCTGGCGGGCTCAGCGGTCGGCGAGCCAGGCGGGGAGGTCGGCGAGCGAGGCCAGCTCCACGACGTGCTGGTCGTGGTCGACGTGCTCGAGGTCCCACAGGATCGGGTAGGGCACGTGCACGCCGTGACCGCCGAGGGCCAGGACGGGGAGGATGTCGCTGCGCACGCTGTTGCCGACCATGCAGAATCGTGTCGGGTCGATGCGGAGCTTGGTCAACACGGTGGCGTAGGTCTCGGGATCCTTCTCGAGCACGATCTCGACGTGTTCGAAGTGGTGGGCCAACCCGCTGGTGGTGACCTTGTGGGTCTGGTGGATGAGGTCGCCTTTGGTGATCAGGATCAGCCGATGAGCGGCACCGACCTCGGCCAGCACTTCGGGGACGTGGTCGAGCAGCCGCACCGGCTCCTCCAACTGGCCGCGAACCATCTCGATCATCTCGGCGACGACCGGCGACGGAACCCGCCCACCGCTGATCGTGACCGCGGCCTCGACCATCGACAGGCCGAACGACTTCACGCCGTATCCGAACGCGGCCAGGTTCTTGCGCTCGGTCGCGGTGAGCGCGGCCTTCACGTCGATGCCCTCCGGGGCGAACGGCGAGATCAACTCGACGAACCGCTCCTCGTTGGCGCGGAACCCGTCTTCGCTGTGCCACAGGGTGTCGTCGGCGTCGAACCCGATCACGTCGAAGGCGCTCATAGCCGGTTGAGTCCTTCGATCTCGTCGAGCTCGCCCGCCGAGAGCCCCGCCTGAAGCAGGATTCGACGGACGACCTCCGTCTTGCCATCGAGGTACACATCGATGTCGTCGGTCTCGTCGGCCAGGCGCTTCTTGGTGGCCGAGTACTCGTCGCGCAGGGCCGGGTCAGTGCGCAGCACCTCGCGCAGACCGAGGTGGTTGCGTAACGAGAGGCAACCGTCGACCGTGATGTACGTGTTCTGGCGGAGACTCCCGTCAGGCGCCTTGAACGCATACCGATCGGGTACACCCATGTCGCCGAGTGGCGTGTATCCCTCGGCGACCAACGCGTCGGCAGCAGCGCTGACCTGTGAACGATCGACGATCACATCGATGTCGATGATCGGCTTGGCGGCAAGACCCGGGACCGACGTCGAGCCGACGTGCTCGATGGCGATCACGGGCACATCGACGAGTGCTGCCTGCAACGTGTGGTGGATGATCGCAAACGACCACGGCCAGTGTGGGTCGTAGTCGACCACGAGGATCCCCGTGGTCATCGGTGCAGGGCGTTGAGGTAGTTGTAGACGGTGATGCGGCTGACGCCCATCGCATCGGCGACGTCCTCCACCGCGCGTCGCAAGGTGAATGCGCCGCGCTCGTCGAGCAGGCGGATGGCCCGCTGCTTGTCTTCGCGTGCCAGTGAGGGCAACGGCGCGCCGAACTCGCGCTCCACCGCGTCGATCAGGCGGTCGAGGGCGCCGTGTAGGGGAGCCATGCGAACGGCGGCGATGATCGAACCCTCCCAGCGCAGCGGCATGTCGCCGGGCTCGCGCTCGTCGGCGGGAACCAGCGTCGCACCGAGGGCCTCGACCACAGGTTTCACCGCCAACACGAATGGATGGCGCGGCAGGCCACTCACGAAGTCTCCGGCAAGCGTTCGGTGTGCAGGCTGACGTGGGTGGCGCCATTGGCGAACGCCGCGTCGAGCACGGCCTTGGCCACGTGACCCGCCTGCGTCGCGGGGACGCTGCAACTCGAGCCGAACGGACCGAAGTCGATCTCGAAGCCCAGCGCCTGGGCGGCCTCGATCGCGGAGATCACGTGGGGGCCGGGTTGGCCCGCGACGAACGGTTCGATGGTGAACTCCAGCAGCAGCACGCGTGTGAACTGTAGCGAACGTGCAGCGTCGCCGGCCCGGGGACAGGTAGGGAGGCCGGGCCGGCGGCGCTGTGATCGTCAGCGGGCGCCCATCACCCTCAGCAGTTCCGAGCTGCGATTGATGCAGTCGGTGCCCGCCACCTCGAACGCCTCGGTGAGGCG
>JANMNE010000385.1:0-2822 GCA_031373785.1 Ilumatobacteraceae bacterium | reverse complement strand
GGAGCAGCGGCGGCAGCGGCCGCGTTCCTTGCCGCGTGCGGCAGCGACAGCAAGTCGAGCGACTCCACGTCGGCGCCGGCCGGTACCTCGGCACCGTCGGGAACCACGGGTGCGCCGGCCGCAACAGCGGCACCGACGCCGACCGAGACGGTTGCCGTTCAGACGTCGGCGCCTGCCGGCGGCGGCAATGGCAATGCAGCCAAGTTCGGTGGTGGTGGCGGCGACGGCACCGTGAAGATCGGTTTCACCGTTCCCTTGACGGGTGCGCTGGCCGGCTTCGGCGAGGCCAACCCGTTCATCCTCGACGCCGTCAACAAGCTGACTGCCGACGGGATCATGCTCGGCGACAAGTCGTACAAGGTCGAGATCATCCAGAAAGACGTCGAGTCGAACTCCGACACAGCCGCATCGCGCGCTGGTGAACTGATCAACGACGACGCCGTCGACATGATGCTGGCGATTGCGACGCCGGAGATGATCAACCCGGTCGCCGATCAGTGCGAGGCCAACGGCGTTCCCTGCCTGTCGACCCTGGCCCCGTGGCAGCCGTACTTCTTCGGCCGCGGCGGCGATCCGGCGGTGGGCTTCGACTGGACGTATCACTTCTTCTGGGGCGCCGATCAACTGGTCGCGGTGTTCGGCGACATGTGGGGTTCGGTCGACACCAACAAGACCGTCGGCCTGTTGTGCCCCAACGACCCCGATGGCAACGCATTGGCCGACGCCAAGACCGGCTTCCCGGCCGGCATTGCCGCCGGCGGCTACAAGCTGGTCGACCCGGGCCGCTTCCAGACGCTCAGCGACGACTTCTCGAGCGTGATCGGTCAGATGAAGGACGGTGGCGTCGACATCGTCGCCGGCATCCCGATCCCGCCCGACTTCGCCACGTTCTGGACGCAGGCCAAGCAGCAGGGCTTCAACCCCAAGCTGGTCACGATGGCCAAGGCGGTGCTGTTCTCGTCGGCAGTCGAGGCACTCGGTGACCTCGGCGACGGCCTGGCCAGCGAGGTGTGGTGGACGCCCAACCACCCGTTCACCAGTTCGTTGACCGGTGAGACCTCCAAGGAGATCTCCGACCAGTTCGAGGCATCGACCGGCAAGCAGTGGACCCAGTTCGTCGGGTTCGCCCACGCCCTGTTCGAAGTGTGCTTCGACGTGCTGGCCCGTGCCGGCAGCACCGACAAGCAGGCGATCGCCGATGCCGCCGGTGCGACGCAACTCGACACACTCGTCGGGCCGATCGCGTACGGCAAGAACGGCCTGCCGAAGAACGTCAGCCCGACATCGCTGGTCGGCGGTCAGTGGAAGAAGTCGAGCGGCGGCAAGTTCCCGTTCGAACTGCTGGTCGTCAACAACACGCAATCGCCGGAGATCCCGACCAACGGCGAACTCGCGTTGCTGGCGTAGATTCCAACATTTCGTGGGGGCATTGCTGGAAGTCGTTGGCCTGTGGAAGCGCTTCGGCGCGCTCCAAGTGGTGGAGGACTTCTCGTTCGACGTTGCCGAGGGCGAGGCTCTCGGCATCGTCGGCCCCAACGGTGCGGGCAAGACCACGCTGCTCAACCTCGTTGCCGGTGACCTGCGCCCCGACCGCGGCAGCGTCAGCATCGGCGGCGAGAACCTCACCAAGTTGCCGGCTCACGTGCGTTGCCATCGCGGGGTCGGCCGCACGGCACAGATCCCTCGCCCGTTCGAGCGGCTGACCGTGTTCGAGAACGTGCTGGTCGGCTCGACGTTCGGGACGACCGGTCGACTCGAGGGCACCCGCGACGAGGCCGCGATCGCGGCGCTCGAGCAGGCGGGGATGCTCGGGCAAGCAAATGTGGTGGCCGGCTCGCTGACCTTGCTCGATCGCAAGCGCCTCGAACTGGCCAGGGCGTTGGCGACCCAGCCTCGGCTGCTGCTGCTCGACGAGATCGCCGGTGGTCTCACCGAGGCCGAGGTGCTGGAACTGGTCGAGACCATCAAGCAGATCCGCACCACGGGCGTGTCGATCGTGTGGATCGAGCACATCGTCCACGCCCTGCTGCGTGTCGTCGACCGGATGATGGCGGTCGATGGTGGCAGGAAGTTGATCGAGGGCGATCCGCAGACCGTGATGGCGTCCGACGAAGTCCGATCGGTGTACCTGGGCGACGATCTGGGGGGTGAGTCGTGACCGATCTGCTCGTGCTCGACCACCTCGACGTCGGCTACGGCGACTTCCAGGCACTGTTCTCGATCGACTTGCATGTGGAGGAGGCCGAGACCGTCTCTATCATCGGGGCGAACGGCGCGGGCAAGTCGACACTGCTGAAGGCCATCGTCGGGCTGGTGCAACCGATGCACGGCGACATCCGCTACGACGGCCTGTCGATCGCCTCGACCCCGGCGCACAAGCGCGTTGCCCAGGGCATCGCGCTGGTGCCCGAAGGTCGCCGCATCTTTCCGTCGTTGACGGTCGAGGAGAACATCGTGATCGGTGGCGACATCGGTCGTCCGGGTCCGTGGAACAAGCAACGCGTGCTCGAGGCCTTCCCGTTGCTGACCCGGCTGCTGAACCGCAGCGGCGAGGGGCTGTCGGGTGGCGAGCGTCAGACGTTGGCCATCGCCAGGGCGTTGATGGCCAACCCTCGTCTGCTGCTGCTCGACGAGGTGTCGCTGGGGCTGGCACCGATCGTGGTGCGTCAGGTGTACGAGGCGGTGCCGGTGATCAAGGCGCAGGGTACGACGGTGCTGATCGTCGAACAAGACGTCAATCAGGCGCTCGCCGTCGCCGATCGGTTCTACTGCCTGCTCGAGGGTCGGATCGCGCTCTCCGGCACACCGCGCGACGTGACCAA
>JANMNE010000328.1:0-4759 GCA_031373785.1 Ilumatobacteraceae bacterium | reverse complement strand
CCAACCCTCGACGATTCAGAGACGGTTGGACGTGGCAGCATCGCCGACGAACTCGCGAGCCTGACGTGGCTTCGAGACATGGGAGTCCTCACCGCCACCGAGTTCGACGAACAGAGCGAGCGACTGCTGAGGTTCTGCTAGCTCTGCTATGGGGTCAGAACTTGAGACGTTGTGACAGGTTTCAGGCTGCGCCTGGCTCATCGAGGCAGGAGGCGTGGGTGAGGCAGTGATGCTGCCGGCCATCCGAGGGTGATGTCGACGCGTTGGTTGGCGACATGTTCTTCGTCGTCGAGGGCCCCGACGTAGGTGGAGACGAGTGTCTCGACGCTGTGCCCGAGCCGTCGCGCGGTCTCGCCAAGGGGCATCCCGGCGCGCAGCCACGTGGTGGCGGCCGCGTGTCGGCAGTCGTAGGCGCGCAGCGGCCTCTGGCCGACCGACTCCAGTGCGCGATGCCATGAGCGTGCCCAGTTCGACGCACTCGGACGGGTGTCGTTACGCGTGCGGAACAGCAGACGTTCGGGAGACGTGAGGTCGTTCTGTTCGACCCACTCGCTGAGCAGGGCGACGAGCACCGGCGGGATCGGCACGCTGCGCGGGCCGGTCTTCGGTTCGCCGGGCTCATCGAAGGAGATGTCAGCCTCCGTGACGTCGAGGCGCCCCCAGCCTTCAGTCGGCAACTCGGCTGATCGGACTCGAAGCATCACGACCTCCGACGGGCGCAACCCCGCGTAGTAGGAGACGGCGGTCATCACCCGGTACGTCTTGCTGGCGGGTTGCTGGGTGACGATCGCGTCGATCGCGGCCGCCATCGCCACCGGGCTTGGCAACGCGCGGACGTCGACGCTTCGTCTGGTACGAGCGACCTTTCGCCGCGCTCGTGTCCTCGATCGCTGCGGCCACGCGTCCGCGGCTACCGCACCGGCCCCGATCGCCGATTGCACCGAGGCGCGAGCGATGATCCGGATCCGATTCGCGGTGTTCGCGGCCATTGGGGAACCGTCGAGCTTGAGGCCAAGCTTCCGATCGATGTCGGCGATGCGTTCTCGATCGAGTTCGCCGAGTGGAAGGCAGTTTTTCGCCATCCATTTCTCGGTACTGTGCATCGCGGCCGCCTTCGGAGTCGGGCGACAGCGCCGTGTAGAGGTAGACGCGTAGACCCTCCGGTGGTTTCGCAGCATACTCGACAGCGATCGTGGTGAACCTGGCGAGCGCCTCGGTCGCCGACGCCCGAGTGCGCGGCTGCCACTCCTGCCACTGATCGGCCAGCCAACGCCGCGACCACGCATGGACACGGACATCGCGCAACAGCGTCTGCCACGATTCCGGTTCACCGGTCGTCACGTCGAACCGCTCACCGGCGTGGACAGCCTGGAACAGCGGACCCCGGTATCGTTCGGCCTCGGCCCGGGTGCGAAACGACTTGCTCCGATGCCGACCGTCGATCGTGTAGCGCACCACCCACGGCAGCTTCGCTTGTACCGTGGAACGGCGGTCCTGAACCCCGTAGACCCTGACCATCTGCATCGGTCGAGCCATCAGTCATCACCCCCAGTCATCTCGCCGTCAGAGACCGCCAGTGACCCGTGTTCGTAGGAAGGCTTTGGGAAGAGAGTAGCCAATCGGTCGCTGCCACCGTGCCTGACCTGGTCGAACACCTGTCCTGAGCATCGGGTTCCTAAATCGCAGGTCGGAGGTTCGAATCCTCCCGGGAGCGCTAGAAAGTCGGTCTGAGCTGGCAATATGTGGTGAGTCGCTAGGATCGCTGGCCGAACCGTTGGCTACCTTGACGGGTGGGTCCCCAACGCGATTGGGAAGGCTGGGGGAAGCGAAGCGACGGAGGGATAGGAGCCAGCGGGCCCGTTGTCTGGGTTGGTGTCGCGGATGGTGCCCTAGTCCTAGTCGCTCAGAGCCACATAGCCGAGGCCACTCCACGCGACCCGGGGCGCATCACTTCAACGAACATACCCACCAGCTCACCGTTCTCGCCAGCGAGACGTCCTCCGCGACTGTCTCGCTCTACGGACAGCTGATCGGACGCCGGACCTGACTCGAGGGAGCTCACGCGCTCGTGTGGTTGCGCGTCGAGGGTCCGTCCGAACGGGGTGTCGGCCCGAAGGGAGGCACCTCGCCCGTCGAGGTCTTCCTCCGGAAGGTGGTTGCTCGGAGAGTTCCCGACGGTTGCCAATGCGGTGCATAAGACGAGTTCAGCACGGGTACGCTCGCTCGTCATGTTCTCGAAACCTCGGCGTGCTACCGTTCGTCCGATGGTCCGGGCGAGCTTGCATAGCCAGGTGTTCGCCGGCCGTGGCGGTGGGGTTCTGAACCGCTCAAGCATCCCCGCTGACCGACCGATGAAAGAAGTGTCATGAGCGTGCTGCGATGGATCCGCCATCAACTATTTGGGCAAAAGGCCGATAAGCGCATCGACTTGCGAGCCTCGTCACAGGTCGACGAATGGCAGTGGGCGTTTTCTCCAACTCTTCGAGCGCGCATTCGTCGCGTTCAGAATCCAACAACTAAACGGTACGCCGTCGCGGTCTCGTGGCCCAGTCGGCTGAATGCACGCGAGTTCTACCTCGAGTGCGAAGACCCCAAGGTCGCCGAGTCGGAGACCGAGATCGTGGTCTTCGAGCCGGGCCGCGGTTCACGCCCATATCCCGACGGCCCTGCCAAATTCGCCGCTGACGAGTCTGTCGATTTCTTGGTTGCTCGCTTCAACGCCCGCAGCTGGTCCGCTTCAGTGTGGCCCGCTGAACTGACAAAGGGCAAGACAGCCGTGATTGAGTACGTCGGGGAAAATCCTCCAACCGAGTTTCTGACCAAGCTGCTCACTGCAACGCTTCCTCGAGACGTCTCAGGCGAAGCCGGGTCATTGGCAAAGGAAGTCCAAACCTTCTGGGCAACGGCACCGCTCATTGCCGCCTAGTCCTTTAGGACGTTCCGTTCAGGTGCGAGGCTGCGGGCGCTATGCTCCCGCACTTGTATGTCACGGACGGGACCCAAAGCTGTGGTTGCGGATCTCTATGAGTTCGACGCGACCGTCGACCCTGAATCGCTTTCTCCCGGTAGCTCGTCGAAGCACACGACTGCGGTGTACTGCTGGACCTCTCCCGACGCTCAGACCCAGATCGCACAAATTGAGTTGTCGTGGAGTAACGAGCATCTCACGTGCAATGACGGCACCTCCACGAACCAAAGGGACTGGATCGTCGGCGCTGTCAGCCCGAACAGGTGGATGTTTGGCGACTGGGGCCACGACAGCGGCCCATACCGAACAACCTTCGAGTGTCACCTGGACCGACGCGCGACTTCACCGAGGTCGTCGCCAGTCCGTGTCATGTCGACTGTGTCAGTAGGCGGATCAAGCAACGCGACAGACGTCTTGATTGACCTGGACGGTCCGTGACGGTCGACTGGCGGTCGGCTGCGCCGTTGGGCGTGTCGATGGGTATCTCATTGGTGCTACTGCTCTTTGATCGTGCGCTCGAAACGAGAACCCGCGAGAACTACCCGCAGCCGACGAGCGCAGCGCTGGTAACGAACGACAAGGCACTTCCTCACATGGTTCGCAACTACGTTGAATGGTGGATGGATTTGCTGGCGTTTGTCGCAGGTGGATTGGGTGTTTTCGCCTCGGCTGCACTTGCCGACGGTAGGCAACGCCTCGTGCTCAGTGTGGTGGCCATTACCCTGCTGATTTCTGCGACGCTGGCGGCAGTGCGTTACAGCCCGTTCGAATACCGCTCCAAATTCCGCCCGCTTGGCTGGCTAGGCCGAACCATCGTCAAGCCACTCTCTCGTGTATCGGCACTGCAGGCCAAGCCTCGTGCCCTCAGGTGGACAATCGAGACGCTCATCAAAAAGCGACAACCCGTGGCGAGTCCTGCGTTCGGGCTGCTGTTCGTTGCGAACATCATCGCTCTTCTCCAGACAATTGTGATCTAGCGGTGACTGGCAACGTTGAGTCGCTGCAAAAAAGACCTGCCGGTTCAGTCGTAGCAACAGAACCAGTGATGCGCCCCGGGTGTGGTGGAGGCTTTGATGTGCCCCGGGTTTAGTGGTGTTGAGTTGCTGGGATTCGTCATGTCACGGGTTGTTGTTGGTGAAGGATCTCATACTCGATCGGGGTGAGCATTCCGATCGAGCTGTAGAGGCGCTGGCGGTTGTGGAAGATCTCGAGGTAGTCGAAGATCGCGTTGGCGATCTCGATGCGTGTCTTCCATCGCTTGCGGTTCAACAGCTCGGTCTGCATTCGACCCCAGAACGACTCGATGACGGCGTTGTCGAAGCAATCACCGATCGATCCCATCGACGGGCAGAGGCCCGATTCCTGGGCGCGGCGGGTGAACGCCCATGAGGTGAACTGGGTGCCGTGGTCGGAGTGAATGATCGTGTCGCTGGTCGCCCGCCGGTTGTGGTTGGCCATCGACACGGCGTTGGTGACCAGTGTCGAGGTCTGTGACGGGTCGATCAACCAGCCCACGACTCGTCGCGAGAACGTGTCCAACACGACCGCGCAGTAGACCTTGCCTTCGCGTGTGGGGTGCTCGGTGATGTCAGTGACCCACAGCCGGTCGGGATGGTCGCGAGCGAAGTTGCGGTCGACGAGACCGCTCGCTGTCGGGGTGTCATGTCGCGCTCGACGCCGTCTGGTGCCTGGCAGGCCTTTCAGGCCGGCGCGGCGCATCAACATCTCCACAGCGTTGTGACCGACGGAGATTCCATGGCCGAGGGTCAACTCGGCGTGCACTCGACGAGC
>JANMNE010000317.1:0-2588 GCA_031373785.1 Ilumatobacteraceae bacterium | reverse complement strand
GAGGGCGTGCAGCAGGCGTTGCTGAAGATCCTCGAGGGCACGGTTGCATCGGTGCCGCCGCAGGGTGGGCGCAAGCATCCGCACCAAGAGTTCATCCAGATCGACACGACCAACATCTTGTTCATCTGCGGCGGCGCGTTTGCCGGCCTCGAGCAGATCATCGAGAGCCGTATCGGCCACAAGGGTGTCGGCTTCCACGGCACCGTGCGCAGCAAGGCCGACAAGGATCCGGGCGAGTTGTTCACCAAGGTGCTGCCGGAAGACCTGCTGAAGTTCGGGTTGATTCCCGAGTTCGTCGGCCGCTTGCCGATGATCGGCGCGGTCCGCAGCCTCGATCGCGACGCGCTGATCAAGATCCTTACCGAGCCGAAGAACTCGCTGGTCAAGCAGTACCGCAAGGTGTTCGACTTCGAAGATGTCGAGCTCGACTTCACCCGCGAGGCGCTCGAAGCAATCGCCGAGCAGGCGTTGTTGCGTGGCACCGGGGCCCGCGGCCTGCGAGCCATCCTCGAAGAGGTGTTGCTCAACACGATGTACGAGCTTCCCGGCCGCAGCGATGTCGGCACCGTGATGATCGAGCTCGACACCGTGGTGAAGAAGACCAACCCCACGCTCGTCCCTCGTGAGCCCAAGGCCAAGCGGCCCCGCCGCGAGGCCAGCTGACGCGACAGTGAGGCGCAGCACTGTGCTGCCCAGACCATGACCTACTCCGACGCGCTGGCGTACCTCGACGCCCACGCCAGCTACGAAAAGACCGGGCGCATCGAGTCGCCGACGATCGAGCGCATGAAGACCATCGTCGAGGCGATGGGCGACCCGCAGTTCGCCTACCCGGTGATCCATGTGACCGGCACCAACGGCAAAGGCTCGACGTCGCAGATCATCACCCGGCTGCTGATGGCTCACGGCCTGACCGTCGGCACCTACACGAGCCCGCACCTCGAACGGCCGAACGAGCGGATGAGCCGCGACTGCGAGTACATCAGCGACGACGAGTTCGCTGAACAGATCGCCGCCGTCGCCGATCTGGAGATGCTCACCGGTGTGCGCCCGTCGTACTTCGAGACGACGACCGCTGCGGCGTTCCGCTGGTTCGCTGATCTGGCCGTCGACGTCGCCGTGATCGAGGTCGGTGTGCTCGGCCGGTGGGATGCCACCAACGTGTGCGACGCGCAGGTCGCCGTCATCACCAACATCGGGATGGACCACAACGAGTTTGCCGGCCCCACCAAGGGGCACATCGCCGCCGAGAAGGCGGGCATCATCAAGCCAGGAAGCATCGTCGTCGTCGGCGAGACCGACCCGGAGTTGCTGCCCTACTTCACCGATGCCGGTGGCGAGAGCGTGTTGGTGCGCGGCGACCAGTTCGACGTGCTCGAGAACCAGCTCGCGCTCGGCGGGCGCCTTGTCGATCTCCGTACACCGACCACGATCTACACCGACGTGTTCGTGCCGCTTCACGGTCGTCACCAAGGCGACAACGCGATCGTCGCGCTCACCGCCGTCGAGGCCTTTTTCGCCGCTCCCATCGCCGACGACGTGGTGCGCGAGGGGTTCTCCAACGTGCGCATGCCGGGACGGTTCGAGGTGCTCGGCCACCAGCCGTTGGTGATCGTCGATGGCGCGCACAATCCACCGGGCGCTGACTCGTGCGCGCAGGTCTTCTTCGACGACTTCGATCCCGCCGGGCGCAAGATCCTGGTCGTCGGCATCCTGAGGGCGCGCGATCCCAAAGAGATGCTGTCGGCGTTGCGTGCCGACGAGTTCGACGCCGTCTACACGTGCACCGCACCCACACCTCGCGGCATGCCATCCAGCGACCTCGGTGCGGCAGCCCGTGCGCTCGGGTGCGACACCGTGGTGGAGTGTGACACCGTCGAGCAGGCCTGCGACCGGGCGATCCGTTCCGCCGAGCACGACGACGCCGTGCTGGTCACCGGTTCGCTGTACGTGGTCGGCGCGGCCCGCCCCCACCTCCGCAAGATCGTCTGACCCCCGCCCGCTGCTTGCCTCTGGCCCGAGCGTCTCGAATCGTCAGTGACGAAACGCGCGATTGAGCCGATGTGAGTCGGGTGTCGCGCCTCACGCGGGCACTGGCTCACAGCGGGGCGTGGGCCCGAGTGGTGGGCGGCGCCGGTAGCGTCATCGGCCATGTCTGATCGCACCCTCGTCCTGCTCAAGCCCGACACTGTCGAACGTGGTCTCGTCGGAGAAGTGCTGCGGCGCTTCGAAGCCAAGGGCCTGACCATCGCCGCGCTCGACCTGCGCACGCTCGATGCCGACACCTTGGCCCGGCACTACGAAGAGCACGTCGGCAAGGGCTTCTACGCCGACCTCGTCACGTTCATGAGCCGCGGTCCGGTCGTGGCGTTGGTGCTGGAGGGCCCGGAAGACACGTGGGAAGTGGTGCGCACGATGATGGGCGCGACCAACCCGCGCAAGGCAGCGCCGGGTACCGTTCGCGGCGACCTCGGGATCTTGTTCACCGAGAACCTGGTGCACGGCAGTGATTCGCTGGAGTCGGCCCAGCGTGAGATCGGCATTTTCTTCCCGAATCTGTAACAATCCGGCACTCCGCTACACTGGAG
>JANMNE010000315.1:0-3846 GCA_031373785.1 Ilumatobacteraceae bacterium | reverse complement strand
GTCGGGATGGGGAGACTCGAACTCCCGACCCCCTGCTCCCAAAGCAGGTGCGCTACCAACTGCGCCACATCCCGGACAGCCAGCATGTTACCGGCGCCGATCTCCGGGTCGCCGTGGATTGCGGCCGCGGCATGACCGTCGGGAGACGGTGTCGTGGACACGAGCCCGGCGAACGGTCAGGGGGCGAGGGCTCGGACGGCTGCCAGCAGGCGGTCGACGTCCGGTTGTTCGACGTAGCGCGACACCCCGGCGCGGATCACGCCGCCGCTGTCGGACAATCCCAATTGGTCGACGACTTCGACGGCGTAGTTGTGGCCATCCCACACAGCGATCCGTGAGGCGGCCAGTGCCTTCGACGCATCAGCCGGGTGCACGCCAGCGATCGTGAATGCCGCGGTCGGCACGCGCCCCTCGAGCGTCTGCGAGCCCCACACCTTCACGCCGTCGATCGAGAGCAGCCCCTCGAGCAAATGCGCAAACACGTGCGACTCTGCGACGGCGAGTTGATCCATGTCCTCCTCGATCAGGAAGCGCGCGGCAGCTTCAATGCCGGCGATGCCCTCGAAGTTCGGCATCCCGGTCTCGATGCGTGACGGCCCGTGATCGGCTGCGGGGCGGACCTTGAACACGGGCAGGCGCTCCAGCAAATCGGGCCGCATCCACAGCACCCCGCTGTGCGGGCCATACCACTTATATGGAGACGTCACCAGCGCGTCGCAGCCGAGCGCGGCGATGTCGATCCTGCGATGCGGCGCGAGGTGCACCGCGTCGACGTAGACGTAAGCGCCGACGGCATGTGCCGCCTCGATGATCGGCACGAGGTCGGGTGTCGAGCCGAGCAGGTTCGATGCGCCGGGCAGCGTGACCCACTTGGTGTGCTCGTCGATGAGGTCGATCACGTTGTCGGGCGGCAGCTGCCCGGTGGCGGGGTCGAAGGGGGCCAGCACCTGCTGTGCCCCGACCGCGTCAGCCGCCCGTCGCCACGGTGTGATGTTGGCGTCGTGGTCGAGCCGGGTTCCAACGATCCGGTCGCCGGGACGCAACGTCGCGCCGATCGCCCGAGATACGGCGAACGTGAGCGATGTCATGTTGGGGCCGAAGCTGATGCCATTCGGATCCGCACCCAGCAGTTGGCCGACGGCTGCACGCGTTCGGTCGATCAGTCGTTGGCATTCCTCGGCGGCGGCGAATGGGCCGCCGTTGCTCGCCGTGTTGCCGCCGGCCATCCACTCGCTCATCGCGGTGATCGCCGAGTCGACCATCTGGGTGCCTGCCGGCCCGTCGAAACGAGCCCATTCCGGCCCGATGCCCGGGAACCGGTGACGTAACGAGGTCATCGCTGGAGTGCGTTCAGGCGCGGCTGGCGGCCTTGGCGATCTTGGCCAGGCGCTTGGCGGTCTTGCCGATGGGGACGATGTTGCGCTGGTCGAGATCACCGACCTCGATGCCGTTGACGAAGGCGACGCGGTAGCGCTGCCAGTTGAACCCGTTGGCCAGGATGACCTTGCCCTCGGTACCCGCAGCCACGCCGCTGTCGAGGTCGACAGTGCTCTCCACCCGGTCGCCGATCCGCAGATCGAGCTGGTCGGCGTGCGGTTTGGCAAGCGCGTGAGGCTTCCAATAGGTCATGGTCACAGTCTGCCCGATGAGAGGGCCGACCGATAGCATCGACGATCTGTGAATAGCACGATTGCGCCCGTAGAGGACACCCCAGAAGACGCACCCGCCAAGAAGCTCGTGAAGCTTTCCGTGACCATCGACGAGGCCGAGTTCGATCGTGACATCGACATGGCGTTCCGCACGATCGCCAAAGAGGTGAAGTTGCCAGGGTTCCGCCAGGGCAAGGTGCCGCGCAAGGTGCTCGAGGCCCGCATCGGGTTGGCTACCGCTCGTGAGCAGGCGCTCCGCGATGCCGTTCCGCAGTATCTGGCCAACGCCGTGCGCGATCACGACATCGATCTCATCGCCACGCCGAACATCGAGTTCACCGCCGGGCAGGAGAACGGGCCCGTCTCGTTCGACGCGACGTGTGAGGTTCGCCCGGAGATCACGGTGCCCGGCTACGGCGGTCTGCGCGTCGAGCTGACGTCGCCCGTCGCCACCGAGGCCGACATCGACGAGGCAGTCGAAGTCGAGCTGCGTCGGCAGGGTTCGCTCGTCGACGTCGATCGACCAGTGCAATCCGGCGACCAGGTCACGATCAACCTGGCCGGAACGCGCGATGGCGAGCCGGTGGCCGGCCTCAACACCGAGGATTGGCTCTACCAGGTCGGCAACGGCTGGGTTGCGCCCGGCTTCGACGGTGAGCTGCTCGGCGCCAACGAGGGCGACGAGCTGACTTTCACGGCGACACCGAACGGCACCAGCGAGCCCGCCGACTTCGTCGTCAACATCTCCAAGGTGCAAGAGACGCTGTTGCCGGAATTGACCGACGAGTGGGTCAGCGAGAACCTGGGTGAGTTCGACACCATCGAGGAGTGGCGCGCCGCGCTGGCCGAGCGCATCGGCACCGGCAAGCTCAACCAGACCCGCAACCAGTTCATCGAGCGGACCACCTCGGCCCTCGCCGGGCTGGTCGACCTCGACCCACCGGAGTCGATGGTGCAGGCCGATCTGCAGGGTCGGGTGCAGAACACCGTGCAGCAGTTCCAGGCGCAGGGCATCTCGATCGACCAGTGGCTGCAGGTCACCGGCCAAGACGCAGCCACGTTCATCGAAGGCTTGAAGGTGCAATCGGAGAAGGCCGTCAAGGTCGACCTCGCACTGCGCGCCGTTGTCGTTGCCGAGGGCCTGGAGGTGACCGATGACGATCTTGCCGCTGAGTACGCCCGCATCGCCCTGCAGGTTCGCCAGAAGCCCAACGAGGTTCGCAAGGCCTACGAGAAGAACGACGCGGTCACCGATCTGATCGCCCAGATGCGCAAGACGAAGGCGCTCGACTGGTTGCTCGAACATGTCGAAATCGTCGACGAGGCCGGCGATCCGATCGATCGTGCGCTCGTGATGGGCAAGACTGACGAAGACCACGACCATGAACACGGCGATCACGATCATGAACACGGCGATCACGATCACGATCATGATCATGATCATGATCACCACGACCACGAAGGGCACGACCATGATTGAGTCCAAGAACTATCTGGTTCCCAATGTCATCGAACAGACCAGTCGTGGCGAGCGCGGGATGGATCTCTACTCGCGTCTGCTCAAGGAGAACATCATCTTCTTGCAGACACCGATCGACGACGGCATCGCCAGCTTGATCTGCGCCCAGTTCATCCACCTGGAGAGCGAGAACCCCGACAAGGACATCAACCTCTACATCAACAGCCCCGGCGGCGACATCACCGCGCTGTTCGCGATCTACGACACGATGCAGTTCATCAAGAACGACATCGCCACGATCTGCCTCGGCCAGGCAGCGTCGGCGGCGGCCGTTCTGCTCGCCGCCGGCACCAAGGGCAAGCGTTTGGCCCTGCCGCACAGCCGAATCCTCTTGCATCAGCCATACGGTCAGGTCGGTTACGGCCAGGTCACCGATCTGGAGCTGGCAGCCAAGGAAATCCTGCGTATGCGGGATCTGCTCGAGGAAATCTTGTCGAAGCACACCGGCCAGACCATCGAGCGAGTCCACCAGGACACCGACCGCGATTTCGTTATGGAAGCGCAAGAGGCCCTCACGTATGGCATCATCGATGATGTGATTTCGTCTCGTGACGCCGTCGACCGCACCGGTCCGATTCGCTGATCCTCACGAATCGACCTATTGGGCGAGCAAGGAGACTGAACCGTGGCGAAATTCGGCGACACCGGTGAACTGCTGCAGTGCTCGTTCTGTGGCAA
>JANMNE010000294.1:0-4359 GCA_031373785.1 Ilumatobacteraceae bacterium | reverse complement strand
CCAACCTGCTGACGATGACCATGCTCGCCCCCGAATTCCACATGGCATGAGGAGATGACGATGCTCGATCCCGATATCTCCACTGCCGATGCCCGCCGGTTGCTGTCGCGTCCCGACGCGCTGGGCGACGTGCTGGGGCCGGGCGGGTGGACGCGCCGCAAGTTCCTGCAAGCGGTCGGCGGCGGCATACTCGGAGGCGCAGCCCTCAATTCGCTGGGACCAGGTCAGTTCGGACTCGGTCACCTCGGCTTCGACCTCGACGAGGCCTTTGCTGCAACACCGATCGGTGCCCACGACGGCATCGTCGTCAACATCGTGTTGTACGGCGGCAACGACGGTCTCAACACCGTGGTGCCGTACACCAACGGCAAGTACTACGACATCCGCGGGCCGGGCAATGGCAACCTGGCCATCCCTGCCAACCAGGTCCTCCCGCTCGACGGCACGTTCGGCCTGCACCCGAGCCTCAGCTACACCAAGCGTCTGTGGGATGCCGGCCAACTGGCCATCGTGCACGGTGTGGGCTACCCCAACCCGGACCTGTCGCACTTCACGTCGATGGCGATCTGGATGAACGCCCGCTTCGGGAGCGGCCCCGCCAGCACCGGTTGGGTCGGCCGGTGGCTCGATGGCCAACCGGCGGCGACAGCCGACCTCATGGCGGCGACCATCGGCTCGTCGGTGCCACTGCACCTGATCGGCGCGGTCCGTCGCGCCGTGGCCGTGCCCGAGAACGGCGACGGCATGTTCGGCACCGGCACCGACCCGGCGGAAGTGCGGATGTTCACCGGGCTGCGCTCGTTCTCGGCGAGCCCCGCTGGTCGTGGCCCATGGCACGACATGTTCGCCGGCGTGCTGAAGACGCAACTCAATCTGGCCACCGACGTGTCGCCGGTGTACTCGCCGGTACCGACCGGTGACGAGTTCGAGAAGAAGATGACCGTCGCTGCCCGGCTGATCAATGCCAACCTCGGCTTTCGGGTGCTTGACCTCGGCCTCGACGGGTTCGACACCCACGACGGTCAACCGCTCAACCACGCAGATCTACTCACCCAACTCGACTCCGGCCTGGCGACGTTCTTCGCCACCCTCGATGCTGCGTACTACAGCCGCGTCACGGTCGTCACGATGTCGGAGTTCGGTCGCACCCCGTTCTCCAACGACTCGTCGGGCACCGATCACGGCACCGCCAATGTGCAGTTCGTGATGGGCCCGAACATCAAAGGCGGGCACTACGGCCAGCCGTCGTCGTTCGCCACGATCGTGGACCAGTGGGATCGCTTCGACATGACCACCGACTTCCGCCACGTACTCGGCACGGTGATCGACGGGTGGATGGGTGGCGGTGCCTCGACCATCCTCAACGGCCAGTATGAGAACCTCGGCTTCTTCTTGACCGGGCCGGGGGACCCACCGCCGAGCGGTGGCATCCCGCCGCTGATCACGCCACCGTCGAGCCCGACCGAGTTCGTCTCGATGAACCCGCGGCGCCTGTTCGACACGCGCGATGGAACCGGTGGGCGTCTCGGCCCGCTCGGCGCCGGCGAGTCGTGGCCGTTCACGATTCGCGGCCAGTACGGCGTGCCGACGGGCGCGATCGCGGTCGCCATCAACCTCACCGCCGTCGACGCCAGCGGTCCGACCTACGTCACCGCGTGGCCCGGCGGGCAGCCGCGACCCACCACCTCGAACCTCAACCCGGTCCCCGGCATGGCCGTGCCGAACCTGGCCATCATCCGCCTCGGCAACGCCGGCGATGTCAACTTCTTCAACAACTCGGGCACGGTCAACCTGCTTGCAGACGTCGTCGGGTACTTCCAGGACGGCACCTCGGTGGGGATGGCACCGTTGGCGCCCGCTCGACTGATCGACACGCGCGAAGGTCGGGGCCCGCTTGGCCCCGGGGAGATGCTGGATCTGCCGGTCGCCGGTCGCGGCGGAGTGTCATCGAGCCCGGAGGCGGTTGCGCTCAACGTCACCGTGACGGGACCGACAGCGGGCAGTTTCCTCACCGTGTGGCCGTCAGGTGAGCCCCGGCCGTTTGCGTCCAGCGTCAACATGGTGCCCGGCCAGACGGTGCCGAACATGGTGCTGACGCGGGTTGGCGCCAACGGGATGGTCAGCATCTACAACAACAGCGGATCCACGGATGTCGTGGTCGATGTGCTCGGCTGCTTCGACGCCGACGCCAGCGGCCGGTACGTCGCACTGAGCCCTCGACGCGTGCTCGACACCCGCGACGGTCTCGGCGCCCCGCTCGCCCAAGTGGGGCAGACGCCGCTCGAGGTGACCCTGCTCGGTCGCGGTGGTGTGCCGACGTCCGGGGTCAGCGGCGTGATGCTGAACGTCACCGCCGTCACCCCGACGCGGGACACCTACGTGACCGTGTACCCGGGTGGAGGAGATCGGCCCATGGCCTCGAACCTCAACGTGTCGGTCGGGCAGGTGATCCCCAACATGGTCCTGGCCCGCATCGGGCCCGCAGGAACCGTGATGATGTTCAACAACGGCGGCATGATCGATCTGGTCGCCGACGTCGTCGGCTACTTCACCGACTGAGCGCCACACACGAGAGCAGCGGTGGAGGTGGAAGGATCTCGCTGTCCTGTGGAGTCTTTCAGCGCACCGGGGCGGGCTTGAAACACTCCACACAAGCCCTGCGAGTCTTTCAGCGCACCCGCATGGGCCTCGAACACTCCGCGGAGAACGACCAAGGAGCGGCGACCGATCGCTAGCGTGGCTGCGATGGTCGACGAACCACGCCGCGGGCGACTGTTGGCCATCAAGCTCACCGCCCTGGCGCGTGATCACGGCGCTGGGCCCGACCTCGAGGCGATTCCCTTTGCGCTCGGTGCGACCGCGACCGATGGTGCCGATGGCTGGGTGTTGCTCGACGACCAGCCGCAACGCGGCCTGGGCCCAGCACTTGCGTGGGCAGTTCGGACCCGGGTCGAACGGTTGCAGATCCTGGCCGAGACGGCCACCGGTGTGCTGGCGCGTCGGGCCGCTGCGTTTCGGCTGCCGATCGAGGTCTGGCACATTGCCGATCGAGCGTTGTTGCCGGCCATCGCCGAGGCGATGCCGGTTCCCGCCGATGCGCCGGAGGAGCACGACCAGTTCCGCTCGCTGATCATCAACGGCGGCGCAGTCCCCGCAGTCGAGCATGGCGTGCTGGTCGGTGAAGTTCGTGGGCTGGAGGTGTGTCGAGTCGTGACCGACGAGTTCACGGGGGTCCCGAGGCTGGAGGTCGGGATCGGTCAGCACGATCGCGAGGCGTTCCAGATGATGCACGGCGACGTACCGACTGTCGAGGCCTTGGCCAAGGTGGTCGCCGCGGTCGAGCCCCACCGTCAGCACGGCGCCGACCCGCACCCGCTCAACCGCCTCGGTCGAGAGCAGGCGCTGCGCGCCCGGCTGATCGACGAGCCGAGCTTGGTTGGCGCCTCGCGCGTCGATGCCATCCCGTCGCCGCTCGCCCGCCCGAACCTGAAGGACCCGCAGCCCAGCGTGGCGCGCGCAGTGATCGAGGGCGTGCACACGACGTTGGTGGTCAGCGCTGGCGTCGATCTCGATGTGGTGCCGTTTGCCACGGATGCACGCCTGGCGACTGGTTGTGTGACGCGCATCGTCGTCCCGGCCCGCGACGCGTTTCCGGTCCAGGCCGACATCGCTGCACTGCTCGTGGATCCGATCGAGATCATTCCGGTCCGTTGAGGCCGTAACCTCGTCGATCGGTGTTCGAACGACTGGCGTCCCTGGAAGATGAGTTCATCTCGCTCGAGGTGAGCCTCGGCGATCCCGACGTGGTCGGTGACCATGCCGCGCTGCGCCGGGTGTCGAAGCGGTACAAGGAGTTGACGCCGGTGGTGGAGTGCCTGCGCGCCCACCGCGAGCGATCCGCGGACGCACAGGCCGCACGAGAGCTGTTGGTCGACGCATCCGAGACTGATCGGGTGATGCTGCGATCCGAGTTGGCCGATGCCGAAGCCGACCTCGCCGGGCTCGAGGAGCAACTGCGGTTGCTGATGCTCCCGAAGGATCCCAACGACGGCAAGGCCGTGATCATGGAGATCCGCGGTGCCGAAGGTGGGGAGGAGGGCAACCTCTTCGCCGGTGACCTCTATGAGATGTACCGCGGCTTCGCAGCGACGAAGGGGTGGTCGGTCGAGGTGCTGTCGCACGACCCCAGCGATCTCGGTGGGGTCAACCTGGTGACGATCCTGATCAACGGCGACACGGCGTGGAGCCGGTTGAAGTTCGAGGGCGGCACGCACCGCGTGCAGCGCGTCCCCGCCACCGAGAGTCAGGGGCGCATTCACACCTCGTCCGCCACGGTGCTCGTGCTGCCCGAGGCCGAGG
>JANMNE010000276.1:0-16860 GCA_031373785.1 Ilumatobacteraceae bacterium | reverse complement strand
TCGACGGCGACTTGGGTCAGCACGGCGTCGCCGTCGGCGACGAGCCACACCAGACCCGGCCGGGGTGGGATCGGCAAGCGGCGCGGCAGCGTCACCCCGAGCAGGTCACCATCGAGATCGTTCGCTGCGCTGGTCACGATGCCCAACCGGCTGCGCCGAACGACGGCGGTCCAGTGCCCGTAGCTCTGGCGCAGCGAGTCGGGCTTGCCGGTGGCGACGATCAGCAGACCGTGACGGCGCGAGGCCGCCAGTGCGGCGAGCGCGCCACCGATGTCGTCGACCATCTCGGCATCATCGATTGCGATCAACACCCGACCAGTGGACGGGATCTCATCGAGGATCTCGCTGAGCGAGCGGTGGCGGTGCTGCTCGTCGAGCACGGACCGGCGCGGTGCGATGACCCTCCACCACCCGTCCGGGTACGCACCACGCCAGGCGCACACCATCCGTTGCAGCGCCGTGCTGCGACCGGATCGGGACGGCCCGACGATCAGGAGATGCTCGCCGTCGGGAACGTCGACGGTGCACACTCGACCGTCACCGAAGCGCAGACCGAGCGGCAGCAGCGAGTCCTCCGCACGACACCGGGCGAGCGGTAGGTCGCCGGCGGGAACGTGGGCGCTGAGGCACTCGACCGTCCCCGGGATCGGGCCACGCGCACCGGGCTTCATCGGCAGGATGCCGACCATGACCTGTGCCTCCAGGCCGGTCGACGCGACCACGATCCGTCCCGGTACCGACCCAGGCACGTCGCCCGCCGGGATCCCCACTGCGGTGGCGTCGAGTGGGTCGGTGAGGTGGAAGACCCACCGCTGCGCGCAGGCGGCCAGAACGGTCGACGGAATCGCGGCGATCCGATCTGCGGCGCAGACCGCGACAACATCGTGGGCAGCGCCCAGGGCAAGGATCATGTCGAGCATCTCCAGTTCGGCGAGCGAGTCGAGGTCGTCGAGGGCGCGGCGCACCGCATCGAGCCCGTCGATCAGCACCACGATCGGCTGGCGTGGTGCGGACGGTTGCGCCACGCGTCGGGCGACCTCGTCGGCCAGCCGGTTGATCACCCGGATCAACCGCTCGCGTTCGTGCAGCCGCACGACACCACCACACATCGGCAGGCGAGCGAAGACGGAGAACACATCGTCGCCGCGACCATCAATGACGTATAGGTGGCTGCCACTCCCGTCGGTCGCGGCCACCGTGCCGAGCAGCACCAGCGTCGAGGTGACGCCGCTGCCCACGGCCCCGGCGAGCAGCAGGTTGCCATCGACGCGGTTCCACGGCAATGGCATGACCCGTTGATGGTCGGGGTCATCGACCACACCGATGATGCCGAGCGACACCTGCCCCGCATCGACGGGAAGGTGCGTCGACAACGGCGCCAACCATGGAGACCGCGCCGGGCGTGCACCGACCATCACCGACGCCTCGATCACCGCGGCGACGAGCCGATCGAGCTCGGTCCCACCGGCGGTCAACGGTGTGGTGCAACGCGCCGTCTGGAACGTCAGCACTTCCTCGGGGCCGAGGCGCATGACCGCTCGCCCGGCGAGCCCTCGAGGGATCGCCGCCGGGGCACGATCGCCCACGACATCGATCGCGTCGGCGATGTCGTGCAGACGGAGCGCCAACCGGAGATTGGTGTTGGCCCGAATGTCGTCGCTGATCACACCACTGGGGCGTTGGGTGGCGAGGATCAGGTGCACGCCCAGGCTCCGGCCACGCTGGGCGATGCCGACCAGGGCATGGAGGAAGTCGGGCTGCTCGCTGACCAAGGCGGCGAACTCGTCGATCACGACGACGAGCCGAGGCAGCACCTCGCCAACGGCCAGCCGCCGGTATGCCGCCAGGTCGGCGGCGCCCACGACCCGCAGCAACTGCTCCCGACGGCGGAGCTCGGCGTGCAGGCAGCGCAGGGCGCGGTCGGCGAGGCGATCGTCGAGATCGGTCACGACCCCGACGACGTGAGGCAACTGCGCACAGGCGTCGAAGGTCGAGCCGCCCTTGTAGTCGATCAGCACGAACGTGAGGTGATCCGGGCTCGACGCCACGGCCAGACCGGCAACCAGGGTGCGCAACAGTTCACTCTTGCCGGCACCCGTCGTGCCGGCCAGTAGCGCATGGGGACCATCGCGATCGAGATCGATGTCGACGATGCCATCGCTCGCCACGCCGATCACCGTTCGCGGCGCCGGGTCCACGCCGCCGGCCATCCACGACGCGGCGATGGCCGCCGGCTCGCTCGACGGCAACAGCGCCAGCAGTGTCACGTCCCGCGGGACTCCGCCGGCGCCACCGAGCGGATCTTCCGGATCGATCAAGCCACTGAGGCAGTGCACCAGGCGCGTTGCGCTGCGTTCACTGATGCCCGTGCAGCGCGCCTCCACGGGCAGGCAGGCGAGCGCCGCGTCGGCATGCCACCGCGCACCGACCGGTCCGTGCAGGTCCAGCAGCGACGTGCAGACGTGCGGGACCCCCTCATCGCTGCCGACCACCACGATCAGCGCCACCGAGCGCTCGCCGACGACCACCCGGCGCAACGGGCTGGTGCGGGTCGACAGCAACTCCGCCGAGTCGGTCACAACGACGAGGTGCGGATGCGGCGCCAGGTCGTACTCGGCGAGGACCTCCAACAGCTCCGACTCCCCGACCACGGCGAGCGACCCGGAGGCCGTGGTGGCATGGGGCAGTTGCTCCAGCCAGCGCCAGCGCGCCGGCTCGGGGGTGACGACCACGATCCGCACATCGGCCGGGCCACAGTTCGCTGCGAGCTGCACGAGGAGCGAGCGGACGGTGGCTCGAGCACGCTCCGAGGCACCGCGGACCGCCAGTCGGCAGGTCGGCCCGATGGCGGCGACGAGGGCGAGGTCGGCGAGCAGCGCGACCCCACCGAGGTCGCCGGCCGACCGCCGCCGATCTGTAGCCTCATCGACCACCGGTGCCCAGGGCACGCTGCCGAGCCCGACGGCGACGGCAAACCCGTCGTCGTGGGTCCCCCGCCGGGCCCACATCTCGACGGTCCGCCGCTCGATCGACCGCCTGGCCGACACGACGGTCGAGTCGTTTGCCACGTGATGGGCGACGTACCCGGCTCGCTGCGCGGCGACTGCGAGCTCGTACCGGGCATCCGCCTCCACCCGGGATCGCCGCTCGCGGCGTCGGCGGCGGAGCATGGTGAACCGGTGCCCACCCCACGTGCCGAACGCCACGACTGCACCCAACGCTCCGAAGATCAGGAACATCGGCTGGTGCAACAGCACGGCCACCAGACCCGCACCGGCCAGTGCCAGCAGCGCCGGAAGCACGCCGCCGCTGGAATTTCCTCGGTCCGTCAGCTCCTGCGGCGGGTGCACCGGCTCCGGCGCCCACAGCGCCGTGGCACGCGGGCAGCGGACCACGACACTGCCGGCCGGTGACACCCTGATGTGCGCGGGATCTACACCGCTACCAGGTGCTGTGAGATCTCCCCGGGCGACGGAGAGCACGCTGTTGCCGATCTCCAGCCGGGCGGTGGTGACGATTCGGCCCGATGGGGGCAGCGCCTCACCGTCGACGCGGACGGGCACTCGACCCGTCAGCTGCCGCAGCAGCACACCGTCGTCCGACGCCTCGATCAGCAGATGGTGAGGCTCCAGCGCAGCATCGTCGCACTGCACCGCCGCGCCGGCAGCGCGTCCAACCACGTAGGTGCCGCACCCCACCACGGCCGTCCCACCCGCATCGGGCCCGGCCTCCCAGGTCAACGTCCAGTCGTGTGTCATCGTCCACACAAGGCATGCCGGCGGGTCCGGAGCGGAAGAAAATCCGCAGATTCACCTGTCAGTGAGACCTCCGGTGAGGGTTGCGGTGAGACCCGCGGTGATGAGCCGGGCGCATGGTGCGGCCATGACATCCCTCCCCAATCATCGGTATCTCCTCACCAGGCTGCAGCGCGAGTGGAACGTGCTCAGCAATCGACGTTCTGCCGTGGTGCGCGCCAGCGCCTGGCGGCTGACACCGCGAGCCATCAGCTCGCTGGATGAGCTGCTGGTGCTCACCGGCCTCGGCCCCGGGCCCGTGGACCCGTCGAGTGACGAGACGATGCGGCGGCTGGTCACGCTGGCCCGTCACGACGATCTGGCGGCGCGGGTCGTGCTGCAGCGAATGCTGCCCGGGCTCAGCCGCTGCGCCAAGCGGAACTCCTCGGGCTTCGACTCGCAACTCGACGCGCTCGACGAACTGCTCTCGGAGGCCTGGACCGTGATCCGGTCGTTCCCCATCGAACTCCGCGATCGCTACGTGATAAAGAACCTGCTGCGCGACTGTGAGTACCGAGCCTTCCTCAAGGCCCGGCGGCGCCTGCTGATCCAAGACGTCACCGATCCTGCCCATCTCGACCGGGCCGTCGAGCCCGACGAGTCGGCGGCCGAGCCGCTGATGACGATCGTGGAACTGCTCGGTAGCGCCCGGGTCGCCGGCATGAGCCCAGCCGACGTGGCCATCGTGGTCGCCTTGCTGAACACCGCGACCGTCAAGCAGGCCGCCGCGTCACTGCGGGTCACCGATCGGACCGTGCGCAACCGCCGCCGGGCGGTCGTGCACCAGTTGCGGGCGTTGGCCGATGTGGCATGAGCCACGGCCGCCCCCGTCACCCGCTCTCGCTGATCAACCATTCCAGGTGCTCGACCAACGGTGGGATGGATCGTTCGATCACGTCGAACATCTCGGCGTAGGCGCTCGGCGGCCGGCCCCACGGGTCGGCCAGGTCCTCGTCGCCGGGCATGGCGAAGGGGTCCCACCGTCGCAGGAGTTGGACCTGCACCGGTTCGACGGACGAGTAGTAGCCGCGGCGCCATTCCTCCCCGCCGCGAAGGCGCTCGAGATCCGACACGTTGTCACGGTCCATCGCGATGATCAGGTCGCTACGACCGAAGTCGTCGGGATGGATCTGGCGGCCGATGTGACCGACGTGGTAGCCGCGCAGGCCGCCTTCGTGGGATGCCAGCGGGTGGGGGAGGTCGCCCACGTGGTCACGCCCGGTCGACGCCGAGTCGAACGTGATGTGTTCGGTGCCGCGTTGGCGGGCCACATGGGCGGCGACTGCGTGCGCCGCTGGGGAGCGGCAGTGGTTCCCCAGACAGACGAACAGGACGCGGAGTGGTTGTGGCATGAGACGACGATTCAACCCGTCGGAGTGAAGCGACGCAAGCGGAGGCTGTTGCTGACGACGAAGACGCTCGACGAGGCCATGGCCGCGCTCGCCACGATCGGCGACAGCAACCACGACATCGTCAGCGGGATTGCGGCCACGTTGTAGGCAAACGCCCAGACGAGGTTGCCGTTGATGACGGCAAGTGTGCGGCGGCTGAGCCGAATGGTGTCGGCCGCGGCGCCGAGGTCGGAGTAGCCGGGGCGTTCATCCATGCCTTCATGGTACCCCCGAGGGGTATTGATTCCCCGTTGATCTGACGGTCGGTCAGGGACGGTCGGAGAACGTCGCCCGGCGCTTCTCCAAGAACGCGGCGATGCCTTCCTGGGCATCGTGGGTCGTCGCCGATCTCGCCATCAACTCGACGGCGTAGGCGTAGGCGTCGGTCTGGCCGAGCTCGGTCTGGGCGTAGTACCCACGCTTGCCGGCCGCCTTCGAGGCGATGCTGCCCCGCGTGGCGCGGGTCAGCAGGTCGTGCACCGACGAGTCGAGTTGATCGTCGGGCACGGCGTAGTTGATGAGACCCCACGACACGGCAGTCGCGGCATCGATCGCGTCACCGGTCAACGCCATCTCCATGGCCCGTTTGCGACCCACGTTGCGGGCGACGGCGACCAGCGGGGTGTGGCAGAACAACCCGCCCTTGCCCCCGGGAATTGCAAAGGCCGCGCTCTCGGCGGCCACCGCCAGATCGCACGAGGCCACCAGTTGGCAACCGGCCGCCGTCGCCAAGGCATGCACCTTGGCGACGACGGGCTGCGGGATCGACTGGATGGTGTTCATCATCTCGGTGCAGACGTCGAACAGGTGGGTGATGTGATCGAGGTCGGCGCCGGCCATGTCGGCGAAGTTGTGGCCCGCCGAGAACACCGGTCCGTTGGCGGCCAGGATCGCGCCGACGGCGCCACTCGACCCCACGGCGCGGAACGCCTCGGTGACCTCGAGCATCACGTCGAGGGCGAGAGCGTTGCGCTTCTCCGGCCGGTTGAGGGTGACGGTGGCAAACGGTCCGTCGCAGTCGACGATCACATGCTGGTAGCTCACGCGGCCCAGTGTGCCACGAATGTCATGTCGCGATCGCTGCGGTGAGGGCGATGGTGTAGCCGTCGGCAACGCTGCCCGTGATCGCCGGCGTCTCCAACTCGGCGCCGTCGCTGAACACGTTGTCGGTCGCCAGACTGACCTGCGACAGGTTCTGCGTGCTCTGCGGATACAGGTCGCTGGCATACACCGCGGCGCTCGCTTGCTTGGTCAGCGCGAGTTGCGACGTGGCCAGCTTGTTCGACGCTGTCGCCGCATCGGCCAGCGAGGGGTAGACCTCGTAGTGGATGTGCGGCCAGCGGCCGGAGTAGCAGGCCGGGAAGATGGTGGTGAACGTGACGGTGCCGTTGCTGTCGGCCTCTTGCACACCGCGGAGGTAGTTCTCGTTGGTCACGCCCTGCGAGTACAGCGAGTAGCGGCCCTCGGCGTCGCAATGCCAGAGGTAGACAGCCGCACCCGGCATGGGCGCTCCACCGTTGACGTCGACGAGCGTCAGCGAGATGGT
Organism: Ilumatobacteraceae bacterium; assembly: GCA_031373785.1. Taxonomy (GTDB): domain Bacteria; phylum Actinomycetota; class Acidimicrobiia; order Acidimicrobiales; family Ilumatobacteraceae; genus JAENVT01. The sequence continues at coordinate 10,129 of JANMNE010000276.1, read as the reverse complement.
CGATGGCACACCCGGCGCGGTCGTGGTGCTGGAACCGAAGCTGCTGCGAATGTCGCTGCGGACGATGCCGGTCTTCGACAGCACGTCGACCCCACTGGAGCCATCACCCGGGTAGGGACCAGCCGTCTCTTCAGGAATCACTTCGAGCGCCGAGCCAGACGATGCTGCGGCCGCGGCGACGGTCGTGCTGGCGATCGGGGTCGCCGCAGTGTTCGCCGAGGTGGTCGCCGACGCGGCCGCGGCGGTCGACGACGACGTGCTGCCCGACCCGCAACTGGCGATCAGGGCTGCCACTCCGGTTCCGGCGAACAGCGTCAGCAGGCGGCGCCTCGCAATCAGCATGGAGAGGTCGAAACCCAGTCCTCGGTCGTGATCGTGCAGTTCTTCGTCCATGATGTCGCTCCTGGGGTGATTCGCCTGCTGCCTGGTGCAGCAGGTACTGGAACGCATGATCGTGGTCGGCCCTCCAAGTCGCCTTGGCGGTTCCTCAGGAAACCCTGGGACTTGTGCACACGCCCGTCAGGCGGGGTAGCAGCGCAGTTCGACGGTCGTGCCGTCGGGGTCGGTGACGTACACGCTCGACGCCCAGCCCTGGGCGCCGTACACCCTGTCGGCCAGATGAGAGCCGGGGAACTCAGCAATGAGTGCATCGAGGTCCGTCGGTTCGAGCACGAGGCAGATGTGGTCGACGTTCACACCGTTCGGTCGCTGATCGACGAGATCGAGGATCGTCGTCGGCGAGACGCGAACGGACGGGAACGGGGCCTCGCCCCGCCGCCACTCGTCGACCCGCACGCGGACCATCGAGCGAGATTATGTGCCCCCCCGGGGTCTCGAACCCCGAACCAACGGATTAAAAGTCCGCTGCTCTACCGTTGAGCTAGAGGGGCCGGACGCCCGAGAAGCTAGCCCGACTAGGCGCCAGACTATTGGCCGATTGGCCCAGTCGGCTCCCAATCGAGTCCGGGAAACGGTCCCGAGTTCCGATCCGGTGTCAATCGCGAGATCGCCTCATGAGTTGATCGGGTCACCGCCTGCACGTTCTCGCCGCGTTGTCCTTCGGGCAGGAGCGTTTGTCGCGGGAGCGCAGGGAGACCCGGGCAGCGAAGCGAAACTGAGAGAGTCAGCCCGGTGCGCGGCGACGAGCGTCACTTGTCCACGGTGCACGCACAGATCTGCCGGCTCCGTGCGTCCTTCTCGACAAGCCACAACGCTCAGCGTCAGCTCCTTGAGGGACAGTCGGTGAGCGGGCTTACAGAGAACTCGGTGTCCCCTTCTGGCGAATCGATTGGATACAGGACGAAGCGATTCGGGCCTATCAGCGGACCGCATCGACCCGCCAATGCCCATGACGAGCAGGATCGGAGGGTCGGCCGGGTCGCCGAACGGCTCCGTGCACAGCGCCACGCCATTGGCTTGGATCATCCGCTCGGCCACGTGCCTCCTCTTGCGCAAGCTGGGGCCCTCTGAAGGCCGACGTTCCTACGTTGTAGCCGATGCAGATACCCAGAAATCACCGTGAGAACTTGGGAGGGAGTGGAAAACGCGATGAGGAGCGGGCGACGCCATCGCGCCACCCGCTCCGTCGAGCGACTTCTGAGGGATCACTGTCAGATCACCCGTCGAGTTCGTTGCCGCCCTTGTGGCCCGAGTCGTCGCTTCCGCCGCCGTGTGCGGAGTCGTCGTCGTTGGCGTCATGGGCGGCGGTGTCGTCAGATGAAGCAGACGTGGCGCCCGTGCAGGTCGGGTCAGTCGCGTGCTCGGCCTCGTCGCACGGCCCGCTGACATCGTCGACGCTGTTCGTCGTCGCGTCGTCGACGCCGTTGTCTTCAACGCTGTTGCTCGTCGCGTTGTCGATGCCGTTGTCATCAGCTGCGTCGTGGGCAATGCTGTCGTCGGCGGACGCAACGGTGGCGACCGTCGAGTTGACCGTGTTGCTTGTCGCCATGGTCGGAGTGGCTGTGGCCACCGTGACCGGTGCGGGAGCGATGTGCTCGGGTGAGTCGCCGCGAGCGGCGAATGCCGGCACGGCGAATCCGACGGTGGCGATTCCGGCGGTGATCCAGATGAGTGACTTCTTCATGATGTTGTCTCCTTGAGGGGTACTTGATGAGGTAGTCGGCACGGTACGAGGACGCCTGCCAACGGACGTCCCGGCAACATCCAAGGGACATCAAAGTGGTGGGCGCCCAATGGTGCTACGACCATCCTGAGCTGCTACGACGCAGTCTCGTTTGCGGCGTCGGCCCAGTCGGTTCGCATCGCCTCGACCAGTCGTGCCGTGAGTCGGTTCGAACCCGAAACGCGACATCCGACTCACATCGATCCGGTCGCGACCACCACTTGAGCCCGCCGCATGTCATGGAAGTCGGTGGCACCCAGATCTGCGACGCCAGAACAGAAGCGGCGGTTGATCGCAACGAGCTTCGTCACGGATGGTCGGTTCGGCTGAAGAGTCACAGCTGAGTCGGTACCCCCAACTGCTGCCTCGCAAACCGCACGCACCATGGTCAGCACGACGAGGTCCTGCTATCGGCGCGCCCAACCCAGCGCACGTACGATCACGGCATGACCACGCCACCATTGCACCCGAACATCGAGCCGCTCGGGTTCCTGCTCGGTACGTGGACAGGGCGAGGCCGGGGCGTGTACCCGACGATCGAGGCTTTCGACTACGACGAGACGATCACCTTCGGTCACGTCGGCAAGCCGTTCCTCGCCTACAACCAGCGCACGGCAGCGCTCGACGACGGCCGACCGCTACACGCCGAGTCGGGCTATTGGCGCATGCCACAGCCTGGGATCGTCGAGCTCGTGCTCGCTCACCCCACCGGGATCGTCGAGGTCCAAGAGGGAACGTTCGACACCGACGGCAACGAACGGTCGATCCGTTTGCACTCGACGACGATCTCGCGCACTTCGACGGCGAAAGAGGTCGTCGAAGTCGAACGCGACGTCACGGTCGACGGCGACGGCGACGTGCTGCGCTACGTGGTGCGGATGGCCGCCGTGGGACAACCGCTGCAACACCACCTCTCGGCGACACTCCACCGGGGATGATGAACGCGACGCCGATCGACACACTCACAGGCCGACGGAAAACACTCTGCCCTTCAGCGTGCCCGACAGCGTCAACGTACGATCGCTGACACTCCGATCACCGTTGGCAATCAGGTCGGCGGGAGGTGTGGCGTTCGCGGTCGCCCAGTCGACGTCAACTGACGCACCCTTGCATCCGCCGTCGTCGGCGAGCGACTCGCAGAACTGGGCACGACCGGTGGAATCGATGGTCAGCCACCCGGTGAGGTTCGTTGGGCCTTCGTAGTCGATGAGCTCGGCAACCGTTCCGGTCTCGGGCGCGTCGATGGTCGGTGCCTCGACAGTTGCTGCGAAGGGCAGGGGGTTCATTCCGTCGGCGATCTGCCGAAATGTCTCCGTGGTGACGAGTTTGTTGAACGACGACACCATCAACGTCCACGTTGGATCCATCACCACGAGGGCATCGGGCCCGTCGGTGAAGTAGCGGACATTCACGAACGCTGCCCTTCTCCCTTGAACAGTGGTGGGCGATGTGATCGTCGAGCCGCGAAGGTCGCCGTTCCTGCCCGTCCGAAACAGGTTGACCTGGACGCTCGTCGTGCTGTTCACGATCCCGACCTGTTGGAACCATCCATCCTTCCCCCCGCTGCTGGCCAGCACCTTCCACCCGACAGGCAGCCACGTCGTCTCCGGGAGGATGACCGGCAGCAATGAGGCCGGCGCTCCGGTCGAGCCGTCGCGCACCGTGCGCGCCCCGAGAGGCTTCCCCAGGGAGACGCGCTGCGGCTGTGGTGCGCAGTCCGGGGTGTGCGACTTCCGAGCGCGCACATCGAGACGCACGACCTGGCCGTCGTCAGTGGCCGTGATCTTCACGTCCGCCCAGCATGAACGTCCCTCGACGTCGGGCAGCGTGACGCCCACCAGCAACGTCGAACCGTTGCCCGTTGCGGCAACACCCGACACCGAGATCAGGTCGGAGCGAGGGGCGCAGGAGACCAACGAGGAGATCACCACGACGAGGAACAGCCGCCGCACCACGCCACGAGCCTACGACGGAACGGTCGACAAGTTCGCTGGCTGCGCCTAACCTCGACAGCATGTCGACGAGCCGACCATCGCCCGAAGAGGTCCGAGTCACCACGGCCGAGACCGCACGATCGATGACGCCGCAAAGCGTGCCGGTCAATGCGTACCAGACGCCTGGCGCGTTCGTCATCGTTGCCCTCTTCCCCGCCGTCACCGAGAACGACGTCACCGTGGAGCTCACTGCCGAGGGCGTGCGTTTCTGTGCGGAGCTGCGCAGCGCCGGCCCGCGTGAGTACACGATCCACGAATGGGCGTACGGCGGCTACGAGCGGTTCGTCGAGACACCGGCCGGGTTCGGGTCGGGCGTCGAGGCGTCACTGGCCAACGGTCAACTCGTCGTGCGGGTGTTGAGCGGCGAGTTCACCGCGAAGGCGTCGATCCACCCGAGTCGGCCCGAGCACGACTGAGAAAGACCATCTCGGCGAGCGATTCCTCGCCAGTCGCCTTGACCTGATGCGCGCATCGCGGGCCGAGGCCGGCTGCCTCGAATACATCTTCGGTGCGGATCCGATCGATCCGAGTCGCATCGTGCTGTTCGAGCGTTGGGAGAGCCAGGAGGCGCTCGACGCGCACATCGCCGGGCTGCGCGCCGGGCCACGGCCACCGGACGCTCCCGTGCCGACCATCACCTCGTCGATCATCATCTACGACGTCAGCGGCGAGCGACCCCTCGGCTGACGACCACGCCGGCTCAAGATGTCGCCGTGGTGAAGTCTTCGGTGGCAGACACAGGCTCGGCGAGGGGCCCGGTCTGCAGGTCCTCGCGTTGGTTCAGCAGCACGAATCCCAGCAGCCCGGCGAGCACGACTGCCATCCCGATCACCTGCCAGCCGCGCAACGTCTCGCCGAGCAACAGGAACGACCACAGCGCGGCGAGCGCCGGTTGGGCGATCTGGGCGATGCCGATCGAGCCGATCGGGATCGTGCCCTGGGCGAACACCATCAGCCCGTGGGCGAGCACGCCGGTCATCAACGTCAGCATCACCGTGTAGCGCCAACCGTGCGCGGTGATCGAGAGCATGTCGCCGTGCAGCAACGCGAGAGGGAGGACGGCGATCGTCGCCACGGGGGTCATCGCAGCCATGTAGCTGGCGACGTCCATCTTGCCGCGTGCCCGTCGCGTCCCTGAGATGTAGCCCGCCCAGCAGGCGAGCGCGATCACTCCGAAGACGCTGCCGCGGACCGAGGCATCGCCGTTCGCCGGCGCGGCGAACAGCACGATCGCCACACCGCCGAGTGCGAAGACGGCGAACACGAGCGCCCGCGAGTTCAGCCGCTCGCCGAAGAACTTGGCGCCGAGCGGCACGACGATGAACGGTGTCATCGCACTGATCATCTCGGCGTTCGCGACGCTGTTGTGGGTCGCGCCGAGATAGAAGAACGCGATGTCGAGGCCGAAGAACACGCCGGGCAGCGCGGCAAGACGGATGTTGCGCCAGTTCGGCCGATGACCCGACAACAGGGCGATCGCGTTCCACACGATGGCGGTGATCACCATCCGCCAGAAGGCCACCAGCACGGCCGGCGTGTCGGCGCGCTTGACCAGTGTCGAGGCGAACGAAAACACCACGATCGTGATCGCCACGGCGACCGCACCCAGGGCTTTGTTGCCCGTTCTCCCCGATCGCATCGCCCTCACGCCCCGTTCACAGCGCACATCATCGCAGGTCAGACAGGTCGTAGCACCAATGGGCGACGGAACTTTGACGTCCCTTGGATGTTGGCAGGACGTCCGTTGGAGGGGGTACTCGTACCGTGCCCAGTACATACATGAAGGAGAACATCATGAAGAAGTCACTCATCTGGACAACCGCCGGTATCGCCGCCGTCGGATTCGGTGTCCCCGCATTCGCCGCACAGAGCGATGCACCCCGCCCGGTCGCTCCGGCACAAGTCGTGACCGTGCCCACCCCGGGCACCGCAGCTGCGGCAATCATGGTTCCCGTCGCCGTGGCACCCACCACCCCGACCAGCGTCGAGGACAACAGCGCCACGGACGACTCGGTGTCGACCGAAGTCGAGTCCGACGACGCCACGGAGAACAGCACCGACGACGCCACGGAGAACAGCACCGACGACGTCAGCGGGAACTGCGACGAGGCCGAGCACGCCACCGACGCGGCCTGCACCACCGGCGGCGCCTCGAGCACCGACGACGACAGCAACGACGACAACTCGGGTCGCGGCAGCGATGACGGTTCCGGCCACCATGGTGGCGGCGACGACAAGTAATCGCCCGTCGACATACGAATCCCTCCGAACGGAGCGGGTGGCGCGCCAGCGTCACCCGCTCCGTTTCGCGTGGCCACCGACAGCGCCCACGCTTTGAAGCCCGACGCGGTCTGCAGACCATAATGACCTGATGGGTCACGGGCAGGGTGCGACGGCAGTACTCGGTCGCCGCACGGAACTCGACCTGCTGGGCGGTGTGCTGCACAACCTCGACCGCGGCTCCGGCGTCACGATCCGGCTGCGTGGCGAGGCCGGCATCGGCAAAACCACGTTGCTCGACTGGGTTGCAGGCGCGACCGATGGCGCTGTGATCCGCCTGACCGGATCAGAGTCCGATGCCGAGCTTGCGTACTCCGGACTGGCGTCGCTGCTCAAGGCCATCCGCGCCCTGCAGGTCAAGATCCCGATCCCCCACGCGCAGGTGTTGGCGGACGCGATCGGTTCCGGCACAACCCACGGTCAACTGGCAGTCGCCGGCGCCACCCTCGCGGCGATCGCCGCGGCGGGCGAGCAGGCCCCGCTGGTGCTGTTGATCGACGATGGGCAGTGGCTCGACGAGGCATCATGCTCGGCCTTGGCGTTCGCGCTCCGCCGGTTGCCCGACGAGCCGGTGGTGGCGATCATCACCGAGCGAACGGGAGTGCCCTCCCGGTTCGACAACGCCGGGTTCGAGACGATCGAGATCAAAGGGCTCACGGTCGACGACGCGCTGGCCATCTTGGGTCCCGGAACCGATCGCGACGTTGCCCAACGGTGCGTCGACGCCGCCGACGGCAGCCCATTGGCGCTGACCGAACTGGCCCGCTGGCTCCACACCGATCAACTGGCGGGACGCGATCCACTGCCGCAGGACCTGCCGGTCGGCAACCGGTTGGCCAGCTCGTTCGTCGATCGCATCACGGCCCTCGACGACGGCGCCAAGCGGGCTGCGGCAGTCGTCGCCGCGGCGCTCGACACCACCGCCGACGAGATCCACGATGCAGTCGAGCGGGTGTCGGCCGGCGACGCCGACCTCGCCATGTGCGAAGCCGCCGGAATCATCCGCATCTCCAGCGATTCGATCGAGTTGATCCACCCGCTGATGCGCACCGCCATCCGCGACGCGCTCGAGGCGGACGCACTGCGCCAGGCTCACCGCGCCCTGGCCGACGTGGTCGCCGACGCGGACAAGCGAGCGTGGCATCTGGCGGCGGCGACCACCGGACCAGACGACGAGGTCGCCGCGCTGCTCGACGATGTTGCGGCGGTCGCCGACCGACGTGGCGCATGGGGTGCAGCTGCGGCGACGTGGGAACGCGCCGCGGTGCTGTCGACGACCGTTCCCGAACGCCACCGCCGGTTGTTGGCCGCTGGGACCTCCCGCTGGAACGCGTCGGACCCGTACGGCGCGATCGCCGTACTCGACGAGGTTGCCGCCACCTGTGACGACCCGCTGGTACGCAGCGATGCCATCGGCATCCGCTCCGAGGGAATCGCCTGGATGATCGACGAGGACCGCGGCGTCGACGAGTTGGCCGAGGAAGCGAACCACATCTCGACCATCGATCCGTCGCGTTCGATCGGCCTCTACATCCGCGCCGCGTTGCACAGCGGCCTGGCCGGTCGGCCACTCGATTGCCAGCGCCACGCGCAATCCGCGGTCGATGTCGCCACGCCACTCGGCATCCCCATGGTCATCGCCGCCAAGGCAGTGCGGGCAATGTCGTTGCAGCGGCTCGGCGATCGTGAGGCCGCCGAGGCCGATTTCGACGAGGCCAGCATCCTGGCGTCGCTACCGGTCGAGATGCTCGATGCCACCCTGCTGCCGATCCTCCAAGCAGTCGCACTCGCTCGGTTGACCCAGGAGCGCTGGGCCGAGACCAACGAGATGCTCGATCTGTCGATGGTGGCCGCACGTCATCATGGGTTGGCCTCGGTGCTCGGCTTCAGCGGCGCGTTGCAAGGCGAGCTCTTCATTCGCCGGGGCCGCCTGGCCGATGCGGTGCTGTCGTCGGTGCTCGATGTCGACCTCAACGACACACCCGACCTCCCGACCGCATCATTCGGTCAGGCAGTGCTCGCCCGGGTCGAGGCGATGCTGGGCCGGGCCTACTCGGCGCGCACCAACGCCGAAGCAGCCATCGCCCGGGCCCGACGAGTCGGAATGACGGTGTTGGAGATCTGGGGCCTATCAGCGCTTGGTCACGTCGCCCTCACGGCCGGCAGCTACCCCGAGGCCGCCGAACATCTCCGCCGCTTGCATCGCCTGCACGCCGACGTGCTCGATGCCGGCGACCTCTGGTACCAGGGCGACCTGCTCGAGGCGCTCTTCGCCATCGGCGCCGTCGACGAGGCGGCCGAGGTGATCGACGACGTCACCCGCAAAGCCGAGCACAGCAGGTCCAGATGGGGTGCTGCGGTCGCCCGACGAGGACGGGGAATGCTGCACGGGCAGCCCGACGACCTTCGCGAATCCGCCGAGGAGCTGGCCGCGCTCGGGGCACCCTTCGAGCAGGCCCGCAGCTTGCTGTTGCTCGGCGAACGGCATGGAGACCACGAGGCGTCGCGCACCTCGCTACGGATGTTCGAACGCATCGGCGCCGAGCCGTGGGCGGCGCAGGCCCGCCGCATCGCCGGGCCTGTCGCGCCGACCAGTTCGTCGCTGGCATCGCGGTTGACCAACGACGAACTGCGCGTGGCCGTGTCGATCGCCCGCGGTCGCACCAACCGCCAGGTCGCCGACGAGTTGTACCTCAGCCCGAAGACCGTCGACGCCCACTTCGAGGCGATCATGCCCAAGCTCGGTGTGCGCGATCGCGGAGAACTGACCGCGTTCGTCATCAGTGACATCGAGCAATCCCCGATCTGAACCTGCCATTCCGCCGCTCTACGGCGAGAGCAACGCGGCGACGTGCGACAGGCCGTCGAAGACATCGGTGAACCGGGTGGTCAGCGGCGAGCAGCCGACCCGCACGATGTCGGGCTCGCGATAGTCGGTGAGCACCTTCCGTGAGACCAGCGCGGTGACGAGCGCGCGTGCATTGGGGTGCTGCACGGCGACGTGACCACCGCGACACTGTGGATCGCGGGGCGTCGACGACACCATGCCGAACTGATCGCACAGCTCCAGGCCGAAGCCCGTGATGGCGCGCGCCTTGTCGGCAATCGCCTCGATACCGGCCTCGACCGTCACGGCGATGCCCTCGTCCGCAGCTGTGAGGGCAAGAATCGACGGCGTGCCCAGCAGCATCCGGCGGATGTCGGATTGCGGCGTGAAGGTCGGGCCCATGTCGAACTGCTCGGCCTGGGCGAACCAGCCCCATATCGGCTGAGGCAACATCGGCTGCATCTCAGCGGCGACGAAGCTGAACGCCGGCGATCCCGGCCCGCCGTTGAGGTACTTGTACGTGCATCCGACGGCCAGCTGCACGCCTGCCGCACGGAGATCGGACGGCAGCACGCCGACGGAGTGCGAGAGATCCCACAACGCGATCGCACCCGCAGCGGTCGCCCGCGCCGTCTCGCCGGCAACGTCAACGACTGCGGCGGTGCGGTAGTCGACGACGGAGCGGACCATCACTGCAACATCGTCGAGGCGATCGAAGCCGTCGCGCACCTGCAGGCCGCGGGCGCGGGCAATGCCGTCGACCACGTAGCGATCGGTCGGGAACTCGGCCGAGCTGATTGCGATCACACGGCGATCCGGTCGCAGGGCACATGCCGCGTCGACGAGTTGGTAGAGGTTCACGGTCGTCGAATCGTGGACGCACACTTCTCCGGGCCCGGCGCCGAT
>JANMNE010000271.1:0-1791 GCA_031373785.1 Ilumatobacteraceae bacterium | reverse complement strand
AAAGGAAAGTGCGTTCGAAACGGCCCTCGAATCGCCCGCCTCTTGATGCCAGCCGAGACGAGATCGTCGCTCAGAAGCGAACACAGAGGCCGGCCGATCTGGCAGCCGCGGAGCGGAGCGAGTTTTTCAGCAGCCTGCTAGACGCCAGACGCCTCGCTCAACGTGACCTCGACGACTCAAACATGTTCGGCCGACGTCAGGCTCGCGCCCAACTGGCCATCACCGAAGCCCGTCTCGCCGACGCCAACCAAGCCCTCGAAGCGGCCGACGAACTTGCCACACCGACCAACAACACCCGGACAGCGGCCATAGAGAACCTTGCCACGGTGCGCCGCGACAAACAGAGCCATCAACAACTCGACCGCTGGCACTACCTACCCGAACACGTCGACGACGCCCAACATCGAGTCGACGCTCTCAAGGGCTGGCGGGACTGGGCGGAAGGTAAGGCTCTTTCTGGCGGCAGGATCATTGATGTGGTTCACGGCCTCAACGCCGACGGAGCTACTGATGACACCGGCGCCTACGCTGCGCTCGCAGACGTCCTCCATCGATGGGCACGAACCAACGGCCTCGACGTGTCCAGGCCGGCACCGACCGTTGAACCCGCAGGTATCGAAATTGACCTTTGACGCACGGAGCGACGAAGACGATTGTCCTCCCTGCGGCGCGTCGAACTTGCGCGCAATATCGCGGCAGTTATGGGTGGATGTCGGCCGTCGGCTTGCGGGCTTCTGTCCCTACGGGGCGGCCTGTTGGGCTGCCGCAGCACCGGTGTGCTGTTCAGCGCCCGGCGCGCCACGGCCCGGTGTGGGGTCGAAGAGCACCCAGCCGTACCCGTCGAACCACACTTCGTCCCAGGCGTGAGCGTCGCGGCCCGCAACGTGGTACAAGCCGTCGGCACGCAGCTGCCCTTGGGGTGAAACCGACGACCACCCGAGTCGGCAGGCCGAGGCTGCGGGCCATGGCTGCGAAGGTTCCCGAGAACTGCTCGCAGTAGCCCTTCCGGATGCTCAAGAAGTTGATCATGGCGTCGTTGCTGTGGTCGGGCTGCACCGTGAGGGAGTACTTGAAGTTGGCGCGGAACCAGTCCTGCAGAGTCCGGGCTTGGTCGTATGGGGTGGTTGCCTGTGCTGTGACCTGCTGGGCCAGCGCGCGGAGCTCGTTGGGCACGCTGTCGGGAAGGGTGTAGTAGACCGGGTCGGCGCCGTTGGCGGTCGCCTGGCGAAGGGCATCGGGCGAGGGGTCGTTGTCGGCTGACGTCACCTGGTACTTGAAGCCGGGCTCGAGACCACCGTCGACGAACAGCGCCCCGGCCGTGTTGGCCCACTGCAGGCTGCGACCGCCCTGCGACACGGCCGAAGTCGGCGTCCTTGCCGCGGGCGCGAGTTTGCCGGCGAGTTTGCCGATGCTGATGTTCTGGACCACGGTCTCGCTGCCCGCCGGCGCGTCGGCGAGTTGGCCGTCGGCGGGACGGACATCCTCGGCCAGGGGCAACCAGCGCGTGCCGTCGAACACGGCAAGAGAGGTCAGGCCCAGATATCGCGGCGTGTCGGTCGACACCGTGAACAGCTCGATGTTGCCGGGGTTGACCAGCCGGGAGCGGATGTCGACGAGAGGGCTGACCAGGGCGGTCACATCCCCGTCACGGGTTGCGGGTGTCGACGAGAGGCTTGACGGGCACTGTCGGTGACGGTTCGTCGGCTGGTGCCACGACTTCGACCTCGCGGGTTGACACGACGATCAATGCGACCACCGCCGCGACGGCCAGGGTGACCTTCGCGATTCTGC
>JANMNE010000201.1:0-6145 GCA_031373785.1 Ilumatobacteraceae bacterium | reverse complement strand
AGCACGTTGACCGTGTCTTTGCGCGCGTTGCCCTGCCCGACCATCTCGAAGGTGTGACCATGAAGGTGGATCGGGTGGAACATCATCGTGTTGTTCACCACCTTGAGCCGAAGTCTCTCGCCTTGTCCAACGGTGATGGGTGCGGAGTCTGGGAAGCTTTTTCCATTGATCCCGTGCACGTAGCCCGACGAGTTGGCGGTCAGCCTGATCGACTCTGATCGGTCAGGTTTCTTCGAAGGCAGCCCGACCGTGTCAGCGGCAACCAGATCGACATAGGAGAGCGTCCGACCGTCGAGCTCCGAGGGCCGCGATCCAGCCGTTGGAGGGGTCGTGGAGGCCGATGTGCGCAACACGGCCTCGGCTGTCGGGTCGCTCTTGCCTTCCGCCACCGCGACGATCGGGAATGCGCCAGAGCCTGCGGTAACGATGACGTCATACCGCTCGCCCATTCCCAGGACCACGTTGTCGACTTCGACCGGCACGACCGGAAACCCATCAGCGTGAGTGATCGTCAAGCGGTGCCCGCCGACCGCGACTCGGTATGCGGTGTCGGACGCTGCGTTGATGAGCCGCAGCCTGACCTTCTGGCCCGGCTTGGCCTCGATCGTTTCGCGCTCGGACGGCGCACGACCGTTGATGAGGTGCAATGGGTAGGCGACGTCGCCGGAGAGTCCGCCCATCATCGACCCCATGCCACCGGAACCCATGCCGCCCATCCCGGCGCCCATGTGTCCGGAGTGTCCGCCAGTGCTACGCAGTTCTTCGAGCACCTGCTCGGGCGTTCGGCCGTAACCGTCGAGCCAGTCATCCAACATCAGCGACACGTCGACATCGAACTCAACCGGATCGTTCGGGTCCTCGACGATCAAGGGCGCATACAAACCTCGGTCCAGCTCGAGTCCGATGTGTGGGTGGAACCAATACGTACCGGCATCGGGCACGGTGAACCGATAGGTGAAGCGACCGCCGGCATCGACGGGAGGTTGAGTCAGGTCATGCACACCGTCCATGTCGTTGCGCAAGGCGATTCCGTGCCAGTGCAGCGTGTTCGACGAAGGAAGATCATTCACGAACGTCGCTTCGACGAGATCGCCAACCTTGGCCCGAATCCCACCAGCGCTGGGTCGATCGCCGAACGTCCACGTCGACACTTCTCGCCCGCCCACGACGACGGTCGTCGGTGCAGCCGTGACGGTTGCGGACACAGTCCCTGCACCGGGCTTGCGACGCAACGCGTCACGACTCCCTACTGCCGGATCGGTCGGGCCCATCAACGCTCCGCCCGCCGATGATGGCCCACTCGAACCGCAGGCGGCGAGCAACAGCGTTCCCCCGCCGGTGACAAGCAATTCTCGTCGTGACCACACTTTCATTTGGCAACCTTCCAATCAGTCTCGAACGCGCGCGACCGCGGCGTCTCAGCACCACGACAATGCCCGGCCGATGTGGAGATCGTATGGAGATCACGTGAAAGGCGTCTGCTGTTGCATCCGATTCGGACCAATCGCAGATCGTTCGTCGTACCGTGCAAAGCAAGCAACAACATGGAGGTGCAAGATGCACAACGGAAATTGGGACAACGGAATGGGCGGCGGAGGTTGGTGGTGGGTACCGATGATGCTCATGATGATCGCCTTCTGGGGCGGGGTGATTTGGCTGGCGGTCGCTCTGATCCGACGACCCAACCACACCCTCCACTCGGTGGTCCCAGGGCTCCCCGCTCAGCCCTCGGCTCCGTCTCCACACATGCCGACCGCACCGGAGATCTTGGCCGAGCGCCTTGCTCGGGGGGAGATCGAACCCGATGACTACCGCCGGCGCCTTGATGCCCTGAGCCAGCCATTCGCGAGCCGACCAGACTCGACCGACCGGGGTTGAGCCCCCAACGCTTCGCACCGACGCTCAGGGAAGCTGCAGTGCAAAATCCGTAGTGTGCCGCAGCACGTTCCGGGCGTGCCACGGATGCCATCGACCGGCCAGATTGAGATGCTTGCCGTACCACGATGTCAGGAGACGAAATGGGCGTGCATGGAGCAACGAACTTGGCTGAGCCAATCACACCGGAATCTGGCCGTCCGATCGGGGGCCTAGCGGCAATCGGAATCACGAAGTCCTACTCGCGTGGCATCTGGCCGCGGCGGCGCGCAGTGCCTGTGTTGCGTGGCGCCGACCTGGTCGTCAGTGCAGGCGAGGTGGTTGGACTGGTGGGCGAGAACGGTTCGGGCAAGAGCACGATGATGAAGGTTCTCGTTGGTGACCTGGCCGCGGACGGAGGTCAGGTCGTCATTTCTGGACGTATGGGGTACTGCCCGCAGGAGCCCGTCCTCTATGAGCGACTCACTTGCGACGAGCATCTCGAGTTGTACGGCGTGGGCTACGGCATGACCGAGCAGGCTATCCGGTCCGCGAGCGAGGCTCTCTACGACACCCTCGGCTTCGGCCGTTGGCATTCGATTCGCGCTGAACAACTGTCGGGTGGCACGAAGGCCAAGCTCAATCTCAGCCTGGCGCTGCTGGCGGATCCAGACGTGCTACTGCTCGACGAGCCGTATGCGGGATTCGATTGGGATACGTACGAGAGGTTCTGGGAGGTCACCGCTGCTCGCCGAGACGCCGGGCGAAGCGTGCTGGTCATCAGCCACTTCGTCACCGATCGAGAGCGGTTCGACCGAATCGTCGAGTTGCGCGACGGCAGGACTGACCAGCAATGAGCGGCCTGACGACCCTTGTTGCGAGGCGATCGGTGCTCGACTATGTGCGACGGCCATTGAATGTCGTGCTCCTCGTCGTCGTCCCAGTCGTGATCGTCGTGGCGTGGGGTGGGGCGCTCGCGGACTTCTCGAAGGTCATTCTGGGCGGCACGGGTGATCGTGCCCAGATCGAGGTAGCCGCAGCTGGCTGGGCTACAGCGGCGCTTGCCGGTCTGGCGGGTTTCTTCCAGGTCAGCGGTTCCGGCTCCGCCGATCGTCGACTCGCTGCCGCGAGCGGCAGCAGTGGGCAGATCGTCGCTGGTCGGATGACCGCCGCCCTCGGGCTCAGCCTGGTGGCGGCAATCGGTGGCCTTCTGGCTCTGGCGGCGCGCTCGGGTATTGCCGACCCACTCCGAGCTGGTGCCGGCACTGCGATGGTCGCCGTCATCTATCTCGCGTTGGGGATGCTCGTCGGGACGTTCGTGCGGTCAGAGATGAACGGGGCCCTGGTGGTCACGCTGTTGTGGGTGCTCGACGTCTTCTTCGGGCCAGCACTCGGACCCGGCTCATCCATGGTCACCCGATTCTTCCCTCTCCACTTCCCCACCCTGGTGCTCATCGGACAATCGAGTGGACATGGAGGCACGCTCGGCGACGTGGGCTGGTCGCTCATCTGGGCCATCGGTCTGGTGAGCCTGGCGGCGGTTCGCCTTCGGATTGTTACCCGCCCCGCGGCACGGGCGATCGCTCGACCGGACGCGACGTCGTCGGTCGTGCAGCCGACGCCGATCCCACGCTCGGACGCACCCGCAGACCCGGCGTCGACATCCGATGTGGAGCGACCCGTCGCTCCCGTTTCTCGCGCAGCGCTGAACACAAAGCGCCCTGGGACAGGGGACCGCCTCACCGCGGTGATTCGTGCCGGCATGCGCGAGCACCGCCGAAATCGGGTGCTGTGGGCCTTGCTCGTTGCGGTACCGGCGGTGTTCATCGGCATGGCCGTCATGGTCACCGTCGACTCGCCAGGTCCGATCGAGCTGGTCGAGCGATCTCGTCATTTCGTCGCCATGCTTTCCGAACGTCGCATCCATGCGGCCACCATGGTTCCAATCACAGCAGCCTTCCTCGCCGGAATAACAGGGCTGTTCGTCGTCACCGAGTCCTCGGGTGGTGACCGCCGACTGGTTCTTGCCGGTTTCAGGACGCGGGAGGTCTTGGCGGGCCGGTTGGCTGTGATCGGTGTGGCCACGATGCTCACGACACTGGTCGCAGTCGCCGTGTCAGGAACGCTCTATCCGCCTCGCCAGTGGGTGGTCTTCATCGGAGCAAACCTGATGATCGCCGTGACCTACGCGATGATCGGCGTGCTCGTTGGACCGATCACCGGCCGCCTGGGAGGGCTGTATCTGATCCTCATGTTGGCGTTCATCGACGTCGGCCTCGGCCAGAGCGTGATGTTTCCTGATGGTCCACCCGCTTGGGGGGCGTATCTCCCGGCGCGCGGAGCGTCGCAGATGATGATCGACGGAGCTTTCACCAGTAGCTTCGACGCGACCCTCTCGATGGCGCTCGGGCTCGCCTGGCTCGCAGCGCTGAGCGCGGCTGCAGTGGCGATGTTCCACTTCCGAGCCGGAGCGGCAACGGTTGGTGCCCAACATCGCCCGCCCGTCGCTGTTGCGTAGTTCTCCGCAGCACGGATCAGCGGCGAGTGCGGATGGCGTCGACACGGAAGTTCTTCAGAATGACGGCATGAACAAGCTCAACGTGGACACCCGATGAAGGACAACATCAAGCTCGGACGGGTTGCCGGGTTCCCGTTGGCGATGAATTGGAGCGTGTTGATCATCGCGTGGCTCCTCACGTGGAGCTTGGCGACGACCTCGTTCCCGCATCACGCCGCAGGTCATGCCGAGCTCACCTATTGGCTGACCGGATTCGGTACCGCGTTGATCTTCTTCGTGTCGTTGCTCGCTCACGAAGTTGCTCACGCACTCGTCGCGCGACGTCATGGGGTCGAGGTCACGGGTCTCACGCTCTGGCTTTTCGGCGGTGTCGCCAGCCTGGGCAGCGAGCCGACTACGCCTCGCGCAGACTTTCGAATCGCGGTCGCCGGCCCGGCAGCGAGTCTCGGACTCGCTGGCGTGTTCGAACTCGTAGCGATCGGGTTGCGTGCATTCGATGTCGGCCACCTTGTGGTGGTAGCGACGGCGTGGCTAGCGGGAATCAACCTGATGCTCGGCGTCTTCAACCTGATTCCCGGAGCGCCACTCGATGGAGGTCGCATCTTGCGGGCGTTCCTCTGGCATCGGCACGGTGACCAGCTGCGCGCGACCGTCTCTGCCGCACGCGCCGGAAGGGTGCTCGCCCTCGTGCTCATCGGGCTTGGTTTGCTCGAGTTCCTCGCAGGCGTGAGCATGGGTGGACTCTGGTTGGTGTTCATCGGATGGTTTGTTCTGACCGCAGCAAGGGCTGAGGAGGCCGACGCCGTAACACGCAGGAATCTCGGCGGGCTGCGCGTAGCCGACGTGATGAGCCGGCAACCGCTGGTTGCCCCAGGCTCCATGACCCTGAGCGAGGTCATCGACTCCTCCGTGCTCGGCAGTCGCCATTCGACATACCCGGTCGCAGGCGTCGACGGCGAGGTCATCGGAATAGTCACGCTCGCGCAGATTCGGCGTATCCGTCAGGCCGACCGGGGCGGCACTCTTGTCGCGCAGATCGCGATATCGCTGTCCGAGGTACCGGTTGCAGCCCCGGGAGATCCCCTGGTTCCTCTGCTGGATCAGCTCGATCAGGAAAGTGGCGACCGGGCTCTTGTGTTCGACGACGGCAGCCTTGTTGGAATCGTCACTCGTCGCGATCTAACACGCGCAGCCGAGCTGGGCGACGCGACGAACCAGGAGCGCCGGCTCGTGCCATGAGCGTGAAGGAGTGCTCCAGCGACACCCGAACTCCCGAGCTTCGTGTGTTGTATGCGTGTCTGTTCGTTGTGATGGTCGGGTACGGCAGCACCCTGATCGTCTTGCCGTATCACCTCCAACGGATCGATGCGCTCGCCTCCGCCTCACCCGAGACCGTGGCATTCCAGGTCGGACTACTCACCGGGGTGTATGCCCTCGCACAACTGATCGCTGGACCGTTCGTTGGCCGTGTCATCGACCGCCTCGGTGAAAGAAACACGCTACTCGGAGGACTCGCTGGGCTCGCGGCAACGCAGGCCGCGTTTGGTCTGACCGCCTCGCTACCGCTGCTGTACGCCCTCCGTTTCCTTGGTGGCGTCGCAGCCGCGGCGCTGATCGTGTCCGCAACTGCCTACGTCACCGAGAAGACGAGTGACAAGGGCCGCGCACGAGGAATGGCTTGGTTCGGCACGAGCGTCAGCCTCGGGCTGATCGCGGGACCGGCAATGGCCGGTGTACTCAGCCAACCCGGAATAGACATCGGGGCTGGCCCCT
>JANMNE010000161.1:0-24105 GCA_031373785.1 Ilumatobacteraceae bacterium | reverse complement strand
GGCGTGCCCGACGAGGTGATCGGCGGGCGCGGGCTGGGCAACATGGTCGAACGCGCCACCGCGCTCGGCGGCGACTGCAGCATCACTCGTCAGCCGTCGGGCGGCTCGCTGCTCCGCTGGCAGGTGCCCACCAGCCCTTCCCGCACGTGAGCCCAACGCAGCGGGACGTGACTGCCATGGCCTGCTCGTCGTGCTCACCACGGATCACCAGATCCTGGCACTCGACTCCGTCTATGTCACCGAGGTGGTGATGGGCACGCAGTCCGACGCCCAGATCACGTTCGCCGCTCGGGCCGTGCGCTTCATCTGACCGCTCTCAGGAAATCGGAGGTGGAGGTGGCGGCGGCGAAGCAGCGGTCGTGTCGGCTGCGGCCGCCGCGGCGACCACTTCGGTCCCGTCGTCTTCGAGGGCGCGCAGTTCGGCGACCAGGCGGACGATCTCGGCTTCATCGCCGGGCTCCCCCCGGTCGGTGCGCTGGCGATACACGATCCGACCGACGTCGTCGAGCAAATCGTCTGCCTTGCGCTTCTCCTTGACGTCGTCAATCTTCTCCTTGGCCTGCCCGGCCAGGTGAGTGGCCTTCTCCTTGGCCTTGTCGAGGAACCCCATGATCGCTCCTTCTTGTTGCGACTGCCGCCCACAAGGGAATCTAGCGGCTCGAGCGGCCACCGCGACCCAGCGAGTGAGGGTCAGCGCACCGACGAAGCCAACCCAACGCCCACCGCAATGCAGCGCGCCGCCGGCGATGCCCGATCAGTGTCGCTTGACCCCGCCGTACTTCATGCGAGTGTCACTCATCGACGCGGCTCGTGCGTCATCATCTCGGATTCCGGCGTCGACCACCTCGCCGATGAAAAGGGTGTGCGTGCCCAAATCGTGAGCCTGGCGGACCTCACACTCGACGTAGGCGACGGCCTCGTCGAACACCGGTGCGCCGGTGACACCGGCTGTGATTGCACGCCCGTTCAGGGCCATCTCCTCGAATGCCGCGGGCTTTGAGAACTTCACGAACACGCGGGTGTCGTCGGCAGGCCAGAGGTTGACGCTGAACGACCCGCCTGCGGTGATGAGACGGTGAGTGACGGCGGTGTTGTCGACCCCGATACCGATCAGCACCGGTTCCATGGAGAGTTGCGTGATCCAGCTCGTCGTCATTGCGTTCCACTCGTCGCCGGCGCGGGATCCCACCAGCGCGAGCGCGTTCGGGATCTTCCACGTGACCTTGTTGACCAGTTCACCGTCGAGCGCCATGCACCGAGGTTACGCGTACGGGCGCGCTCCCGATACCGAATCCCGCCCGGTGCCCCAGCCGAGCTCGATGTGAGTACCTCTCCTGTCGGAAGCGCGCAGTCTGGTGTTTCCTCGGCGGTCGCAACCGGTCAAGATCACCTCAAGTTGTTGTGTGATTGCGCCGATCCAATCGACGGTGAGGCGGGTCACGATCGGCTACCTGCTGGCGACGTCAGCAGCGGCAGCGGCATATTTCGTCCTGCCCACGACTCCGTTGTCGAAGCTCCTCTTGTACAACGGGATCGGGCTGTGCGCAGTGATCGCGACGCTCCTCGGGATGCGCCACAAGCGGGCCGAGAACCGGCGTGCGTGGATGCTGATCCTCACGGGACTCATGTCATTTCTTGCCGGTGACATCGTCTACTACATCCTCGATGCCACGAGCGACAGTACCCCGTTCCCATCGCCGGCCGACGCCTTGTACCTCGCGATGTATCCGCTGGTGATTCTCGGACTGCTGCGACTCATTCGTCAGATCGCGCCTGGCCGCGACTGGCCGTCTCTTCTCGACGCCGCGATCGCCGCGGTCGGCACCTTCGCTGTGCTGGGAGTCCTGGTCATCGACACGTACGTTGCCGACGGGTCGTTGGGGTGGGCCGGCCGCGTCATCTCGGTCTGCTATCCCGTCATGGACGTGGCCCTCGTCGCCGTCGCAGTACGACTCGTCGGTGTCGTCCCGCTTCGTCGCCCCGCGTTTGCGCTGCTGGCCGCAGGCCTGTGCAGCCTGCTGGTCGCGGACACCATCTACGGCGTGCTCAACTCGGCCGGCAGCTTTGAGACAGGCGGGTTTGCAGACCTCTTCTGGCTGGGGTTCTACGTGCTGATCGGAGCCGCTGCGCTACAGCCGGCGATCCCCAACGCTGTACAGGTGCGGGGCCTCTCGTCGGGCCAGCTCTCGCGGTCGCGCTTGGCGATGCTCTGCCTCATGACCCTCGCGGTGCCGACGATCGATCTGTTGTGGGGCGGCCCCGCTGACAAGGCCCTCACGGCCGTGACGTCGATGCTCATGTTCGTGCTGGTCCTCGGGCGACTGGCGGGCCTCATGGGAGTGGTACTCCGCAGCGAGCAACGTGCCCGGCTCGACGCGTTGACCGGGCTTGCGAACCGTCTGCTCTTCGACGAGCACGTGGCACAATCAGTCGAGCGCGGCGGCGACGGCGTGATCTCGGTGTTGTTCGTCGACCTCGATGACTTCAAAGTGGTCAACGACAGCATCGGTCATCAGGCCGGCGACGATCTGTTGATCGCTGTTGCCGACCGGTTGCGATCGTGCGTCCGAACCGAGGATCTCGTCGCCCGACTGAGCGGCGACGAGTTCGCCGTCCTGCTGGAGAGCGCTGTCGACAAGGCCCATGCGATCTCCGTTGTTCGACGTCTGCAGGAACAGATGCGGAACCCGGTGGTCGTCGGCGGACGTGAGGTGCTCATCTCGGCCAGCATCGGGCTCGTGGTGGAACCACGTTCAATGGTCGATCGGCCTCAGGCCCTTCTGCAGGCCGCGGACGTCGCAATGTACCGGGCAAAGAGCAAGGGCAAGGGGCGGTTCGAGATCTTCGACCACGAGATGTACAAAGAACAGCTCGAGATCCTTGATCTCAAGGGCGACCTTGCCGTCGCTTTGGAGCGGGGCCAGTTCGAAGTGTTTTATCAACCGATCGTCAACATGGGCGACGAGCGAATCGTGTCGATCGAGTCGCTCATCCGTTGGCATCACCCGACCCGGGGAATGATCACGCCGGATCGGTTCATCTCCCTCGCCGAGCAGACCGGTCTCATCGTTCCCATCGGGCGCTGGGTGCTCCGCGAATCTTGTCGGCAGCTCAGCCGATGGCAAGCGCAAATGCCCCAAACAGCGCCTCGCAGCATCAGTGTCAACCTCTCCGCGCGGCAGCTGCACGATCCGGACCTCGTCAAAGACGTCATGGGTGCGATCTCCGATGCGGGTCTGAATCCGTGGCAACTCACGCTCGAGCTCACAGAGAGCATGATGATCGACGAGTTCGAGCGTGCCAGCCGAGTCCTGGAGCAACTCAGGGCAAGTCGCGTCCAGATCGCCATCGACGACTTCGGCACGGGCTTCTCATCGCTGAGCTATCTCCGTCGGCTTCCCGTCGACATCATCAAGATCGACCGCTCCTTCGTGGCAGAGATGCGCAACTCGACCACCGCTGAAGCGCTGGTGCGCATGGTGATCGACCTCGCCAAGGTGCTAGATCTCCGCACTGTTGCTGAGGGGGTGGAGGATGAAGCTCAAGCCGAGCAGCTCTCGACACTGCTGTGCGACGAGGGCCAGGGGTACTTCTTTGCTCGACCACAGCCGGCGGCGCAGATCAAGGCTCTCCTCAGCCCACGATCGACGGTGCCCGTGGACGATGCACCACTCCCGCAGCTCGATGCGGCGATCATCGAGGGCGGTGGCCCGCTCAACGACGTGGCCGCCAACATCGGCGCGCTGCATGCAGATCTCGAGGTCGCGGTCAACGGTCGTCTCCGGTGGTTGCAGGCCTGGTCATCGTTGGAGACCAGTTGGACGCCGTGGGCTGTAGTTGTTTGCGAGCGAGAGTCCGGACGCTTGAGCGCCGCAGCGCTACTCGCCAAGCGCCGGTCTGGTGATGGTCACGAAGTCGTCGCGATGGGCCACGGTCCGTTTGGGTCCACGCGTCTCGCTGTTCGTGACCTGCGCAGCGCGCAGTTGCTCGCTCGGACGATCGCCGACCAACTCACGACACTACCCGAACCGTGGGTTCTCAGTCTCGACAACCTCGGCGACGACGATCTCGTGGGACCGTTGCTGCTGGAGTTGCTACCCAACGCCCGGACCACACCGGTTCCCGGTGTACCGTTCGTCGACCTCACCGCGTTTCGAAACGGTGCCGATCCGCACACGCACAACATGCGACGTCAGCTGCGCAAGGCACACAACCGGCTGGCGGCAGACGGGCTGCGAGCCGAGGTCCAATTCGCGCAGACCGAACCAGAGATCAGGTTGCTGCTCCCGGAGCTCGATCGAATCCACATCGAGCGCGATCACGCTGCCGGTCGAGCAAGCGACCTCGACGACCCCAACGTGCGCGCGCTCTGGCGCAGGCTGATTCTGGCTCATACGGTCGGCGGCCAGTTAGAAGTCGCAACCCTGGGAATCGGCGGCGCCATCGTGGCCTACGTCATCGGCATCTGCGACGGCACCACGTACCGCGTGTTTGACGGTCACTTCAACACGCGTTGGGCGCGGTACTCACCTGGTCGGCTGATCGAGGACGCCGTGCTGCAGCGTCTGATCATCGAGGGTCGGTACGAATCGGTCGATTGGATGCTGGGCGTTGCACCAGAAAAGATCCTCGTCGCCACCGGCGCACGCGGTGGCTTCGCACTGACCGCTGCTTCGCACGTTGTTACTCACCACGAATCTCTCGACGTCGTCGGTTCCACAACGACTGCATGACGGCGGTGACTGCCGCAGCCCGCTCTCGGGAAGTCAGGCGAGAAACTGGACGATGATGATCTTGGCGATCATCGCGACCGGGAAGACCAGGGCATAGGCCTGGTTGACGCGTTCATCGCCCGATGTTCGCTCGTTGATGTAGGCCAACGCCGCGGGTTGGGTCTCGATCCCGGCGAGCATCCCGGCGGAGTCGACGATGTTGCGGCGCAACGCCAGTTCCGTGGCGAGCGGGATCGTCGCTGCGAACGCCAACGCGACAACGATGCCGGCGCCGGCCAGCTCAAGCCCGCGGCGGGTGACGACGGCGTCGGCGAATGCCGTGCCCGACCCGAGCCCGGCGCAAGCCAGGAACATCAAGATGCCGAGCTGTCGCAGAACGACGTTGGCGCCGTGACCGATCTGCCACGTGACCCGCCCGGTGCGTGACAGGTAGCCCAGGACCAGCCCGGCGATCAGTGGCCCGCCGCCGGTACCGAGCTTGAGGTCGACGCCACCAGGCAGAGGGATCGACACCGTCCCGAGCAGCAGACCCGCTGCGACGCCGAGGGCAAAGCCGACGGGGTCCACTTCAGCGAGGCGCCGCTCGGAGTCGCCGAGCAGGAGGGCGACGGCACCGAGCTCGTCGCTCGGCCCGACGACACGCACGCGGTCGCCGAGTTGCAGGACGAAGCTCTCGTGGGCCAGCAGGTCGTCATCACCGCGCCGCACACGGGTGACGGTCACCCCATGGCGGCGGACCAGATCCAGCTCGGCCAGGCTGCGTCCCGCCATCCGACGATCGGAGACCACGATCCGCCGGAAGTCCAGCACCGTACGGTCGAGCGGCAGGTGACGGTCGCAGCGGTCGCCGACTGCAGCGCAGAACGCGGCGACCGCGGCCTCGGGGCCGACCACGACGACGGCATCACCGGCCGCGGGCCGGCGGCTGCCGCTGGCCACTGCCACCGTGCCGGCGTGTTCGATCCGGCTGAAGCCGACATCGGGGAATCGCCCGCCGAGCTCGGTGAACTCAGGGAGCCCGTCGACCGTCACGAGCACCGTCCAGTTGACGATCTGCTCGGCTCTCGGCGGGGCTGGTGGCGGGGTCAGATTCGCCGGAAGTGGCAGTCGGCGGCCGAGCAGCAGCGTCGACATCAACAGCATGGCCAGGACTGCCGCCGGATAGGTCAGTGAATAGGCGACGACCGGGTTCCCCGTCGTGACCGCCTCGGTCGCGGCCTGGAGCGCCGGTGTGTTGGTCGTGCTCCCGGCGAACAGCCCGGCGCGGTCCGCAGCGGGAAGATCGAGCAGGCGCGCCGCAACCGCGCAGGCTCCGGCCAGACCGCCGATCAGCACGACGGTCAACGCCGCGGCCTGCGCGCCACCGCGGCGCAACTGGGCGAAGAACGCCGGCCCTGCGGCAAGTCCCAGCGTGTAGGCGAACAGCACCAGACCGAGCTCGCGCAGTTGCGCCAGCCCCGCCGCCCCGCTCAATGACTTGTCGATGGCACCGACACCGAGCCCGGCGAACAGCGCCGCCGCAGGGCCGAGGGCGACACCTTTCAACCGGATCGACCCGAGGGCCGCAGCGACCGCCATGACGACGAAGACGAGCAACACCGAGTCGTCGGCAAACACGTCGACCAACGTGGCGATCATTCTCGCCAGACTCTCACGCGGCGGCTCGTGACGCGAGTACCGGTTGTGGGAATTCGACTGGGCGGCCATCGAGCCAGTCTGAGATCGTCGCCGGCTCGCGGCGTAGCCTTGCTGCGGTGGAGCCGGGGTTCTTCGAGATCGTGCGCAATGCGTTCGAGGGCTTCGTCGCCGGGGTCGATGGTCAGCGCAACATCTACGTGCACAGCCGCGGCATGAAAGTCTGGTTCGACGATGACACCCGCGAACACTATGAATCGCAGTTGATACGCGTCGACGGCGAGGTGCAGATGGAGATCGGCTTCCACGCCGAGCATCCGAAGGCACCTCAGAACGATGCAGTTCTGCAGCGACTGCTTGCCCTCGAGCCGGCGTGGCGGGCTGAACTCGGCGACGACGCCGTGGCCGGCGACTTCATCGGCCGCTCGGGCTGGTGCCGCATCTCCGAGATCTGGCCGGCGCCGGACTCCGAGGTCATCGACGAGGCAATCGAGGCGGCCGCCCGCCTCGCGGACTACGTCATTGTGTTGGAGCCTCTGCGCCGAGCGACGCAACGGTGAGGAGACCCGCTACTCGGAACGCGACTACGGTCGTTCCGATGGCAGCGTTCGAAACGGTGCGGGTTGCGGCAGTCCAGGCCACGCCGGTCATTCTCGATGTCGACGCGACGATCGACAAGGTGATCGACCTGATGGGTGAAGCCGCTGCTGGTGGCGCAGCGTTGGTCGTGTTCCCCGAATGCTTCGTGTCGCTGTACCCGAGCGGAGCCTGGGCGGCACAGGCCGCAACGTGGTCGAGTGAGTGCGACGCGCTGTGGGAGCGGATGTGGGCGTCGAGCATCGATGTCAACGGGCCGGCCGTCGATCGTCTGGCGAAGGCCTGCGCCGAGCACGACGTCTACCTCGCCATCGGCGTCAACGAACGCGAGGACGACCGTCCGGGATCGCTGTACAACTCGCTGCTGGTGATCGGAGCCGAGGGGCTGCTGCACCGACACCGCAAGCTGATGCCCACGATGCACGAGCGCGTCTTCCACGGAGTCGGCGCCGGCACCGATCTCGGTGTGGTCGACCTCCCCCGGATCGGCAGGGTCGGAGGCCTGATCTGTTGGGAGAACCGCATGCCGCTGGCCCGATGGGAGCTGTACAAAGGCGGCCCGCAGATCTGGCTGGCGCCCACCGCGGACGACAGCGACAGCTGGATCGCGTCGATGCGTCACATCGCCATCGAGGCCGGGGCATTTGTGGTCAGCGTCCCCCAGTTCATCCCGGCGTCTGCATTTCCGGTCGACTTCCCGCTCCCCTTACCCGCGGGTCAAGAGGGATTCGGGCGTGGGGGCGCATGCATCGTGTCACCAGTCGGCGCGGTCATCGCCGGGCCGCTCTACGACGCCGTGGGCATCGTGATCGCGGACTGCGACCTTCGCGAGGGCCTGCACGCCAAGCGATCCTTCGACGTCGCCGGTCACTACGGCCGCGCCGACGTGCTTGCCCCGGGGTTCGCGTAAAGGCCTGTTTCGGCCTACATCACCACGACGAGCAGCGAGGCGCGGACGTGCAGGACCGTGCCGCCGTCATCGAGACGGTAGGCACCGCCATCCCGGCGCGGTGCGGAGCGAGCTGCCTCTGTATCGCCGGATTCGCAGATCGCTGGTGCCTCATCGATGCACTCCACTGTCGGTGCCACGTCAGACTCGGTTCAGCTGCAGCCGCTGGTCGAGCCGCAGCTCGGGCAGGCGTGGCACGAGCCGGCGCGGATCATCTGCACGCCGCACTGCATGCACATCGGTGCGTCGCTCTGGCGAACCTTCGGTGTGGCAGCGGCCGGCCGAACGATGCCACCGGGGTTGGTGACGTCGTTGTTCGGCGCCTTGGATGCCAGGCCGAGATCGAGCTGGGCGATCAACTCGCCAGCCGACGGCAGGCTCTTGGGATCCGCGGCGATCTCGCTGCCGGTGCGAGTCTCGATGGCGCTCTCCTCCACCCCAGGCAACGTCGGCTGCAGACGCTCATCGATCGAGAAGATGCCCAACTCGGCGCGCTCGTCGTAGGTCAAGTACTCCAGCGCCAGGCGACGGAACAGGTAGTCCATGATCGACGAGGCGAAGCGGATGTCGGGATCGTCGGTCATGCCGGCGGGCTCGAATCGCATGTTGGTGAACGCCTCGACGAACGCCCGCATGGGCACGCCGTATTGCAAGCCGTAGCTGATGCTCTTGGCGAACGCGTCCATGATGCCGCTGAGGGTCGAGCCCTGCTTCGACACTGTCAGGAAGATCTCGCCGGGACGGCCGTCGGCGTACTCGCCGATATTGGCAAATCCCTTGCAGTCGGCAACGCGGAACTCGAACGTACGCGCACTGCGGGTGCGCGGCAGCTTCTGGCGGATCGGCTGGTGCACGACACGCTCGACGATGCGCTCCACCGTTTGTGTCGCGGCCATCGACGTCGGGGTATCGACGCCCTCGCCGTCCTTCTTCGCGGTCGACAACGGCTGACCGACCTTGCAGTTGTCGCGGTAGACCGCAACGGCCTTCAGGCCGAGTTCCCATGACAGCTGGTGCAGCGCCTCGATGTCTTCGACGGAGGCTTCCTCGGGCATGTTGACGGTCTTGGAGATCGCCCCGGACAGGAACGGCTGAGTGGCGCCCATCATCCGCACATGACCCTCGTAGTGGATCGTGTTGTCGCCCATCGAGCAGGCGAAAACCGGCACGTGCTCAGCGGCCAGGTGCGGTGCGCCGAGGATGGTCTTCTCGAGATCGATGTAGGCGACGATCTCTTCGATCTGGGCCGTCGTGTAGTTCAACTTGCGCAGCGCACGCGGCACCGTCTGGTTGACGATCTGCATGTTGCCGCCGCCGACGAGCTTCTTGAACTTGACCAGACCAAGGTCTGGCTCGATGCCGGTGGTGTCGCAATCCATCATCAGACCGATGGTTCCGGTCGGGGCGAGCACCGATGCCTGGCTGTTGCGCACGCCGTACTCTTCGCCGTCACGCACAGCCACTTCCCACGCATGCTGGCTGGCGGCCATGACCTCGGTGGGCACGGCGTCGGCGCCGGCGATCTCGTAGCTGGCATCGCGGTGCATGCGCAGCACGTTGAGCATGTAGCGCTCGTTCTCGGAGAAGCCGGCGAACGCGCCCATCCGGCTGGCGATCTTGGCGCTGGTCGCATAGGCGTGGCCCGTCATCAGCGAAGTCAGCGTCGCTGCCCATGCCCGACCCTCGACCGAGTCGTAGGGCAGGCCGAGGGCCATCAGCAGCGCACCGAGGTTGGCGTAGCCGATGCCGAGCTGGCGGAACTGGCGGCTGGTCTCGGCGATCTTCTCCGTCGGGTAGTCGGCGCGGCCGACGAGGATCTCTTGCGCGGTGAAGATCACCTCGATGGTGTGCATGTACGACTCGACATCGAAGTTGCCATCCTCGTCGAGGTAGTGCAACAGGTTGATCGACGCCAGGTTGCACGCCGAGTTGTCGAGGTGCATGTACTCGCTGCACGGGTTGGAACCGTTGATGCGGCCGGTGGCATGGGCGGTGTGCCACTTGTTGATCGTGGTGTCGAACTGCAGCCCCGGGTCGGCGCACTCCCACGAGGCCGTCGCCAGTTCCCGCCACAGATCGCGGGCCCGCACGGTACGGACCACCGAGCCGTCCTTCACCGCATGCAGATCCCAGTCGGTGTCGTTGATCACGGCGTGCATGAAATCGTCGCTGACCCGAACCGAGTTGTTCGCGTTCTGGTACTGGATGCTGAAGCTGTCCGATCCGTCGAGATCCATGTCGAAGCCGGCATCGCGCAGCACCCGGGCCTTGCGCTCCTCTTTCGCCTTGCACCACACGAACTCTTCGACGTCGGGATGGTCGACGTTGAGGATGACCATCTTGGCGGCGCGCCGTGTCTTGCCACCACTCTTGATGGTGCCCGCCGAGGCGTCGGCGCCACGCATGAAGCTGACCGGGCCGCTCGCCGTGCCGCCACCGTTGAGCAGTTCGTAGCTGGACCGGATGTTCGACAGGTTGATGCCGGAGCCCGACCCTCCCTTGAAGATCACACCCTCTTCTCGGTACCAGTTGAGGATGCCGTCCATCGTGTCTTCGACGGCGAGGATGAAGCACGCACTGGCCTGCTGGGGCACGCCCTTCACCCCGATGTTGAACCAGACCGGGCTGTTGAACGCCGCCCGTTGAGTGACCAGGATGTACTTCAACTCGTCGTTGAAGGCCTCGACTTCGTGCGGGTTGACGAAGTAGCCACCCTCCACACCCCACGTCGAGATCGTGTCGGCGACCCGGTCGATGACCTGACGCAACGACGACTCGCGCTCGGGCGTGCCGATCGTGCCGCGGAAGTACTTCTGGGCGACGATGTTCGTCGCGTTCAACGACCAGCCCACGGGAAACTCGACGCCCAACTGCTCGAACGCAACGGTGCCGTCTTTCCAGTTGCTGATCCGGGCGTCACGACGCTCCCACTGCACCTGGTCGTACGGACGTTTCCCCGACGACGTGAAATGACGGGTGATTCCGATGGCGAGACGTTCCGGCGCCAGTGACATTTGGTGCTCCTTTGGGAGTCGAAGAGACGGTATCGATTGTGAGGGATGACCACAAGATGTGGTGGCGAAGATGGCCCCCGGCCTGCGCCCACCACAAGCAGTTGTAAGATTACAGCACTGTAGTTACACCCATGTCAATGCTATCGGTGCGAAACGGCCAGAAAGATTCCGGGGGAACCTTCCTGAGCCGTTTGGCCAGCGGCGGTGCGAGGTCACAGGTTTAGAGTCTCCCTACCCCGCAGCAAGTCCCGAATCGATCGGGGGATTGCTGCCCATCCGCGCCTCACACCGCAGCCAGCTACGGGCGTTGACCTTAAAGGCACTTGCCTGTGGGGAGGAAGGGGTACAACCACTGAATATGAGCTGAATTCTCTGGGGACAGAAGGTGAATACGCAGTGTTTATGCACAGATATCCACAGGCACGGTGGCCGAAGCGGGCATGACGGCGAGTTTCTGCACCCCCATCTAGTGTTTCGTCCGGATGGTGGAGATGGCGAAATCAGGCGTGGCCGTCGACGACGAGTTTCGGCCCGACATCGAGGGATTGCGGGCCGTCGCAGTCGTGGTGGTGCTGCTGTTCCACGCCAAGATCACGACGTTCTCGGGCGGGTTCGTCGGCGTCGACGTGTTCTTCGTGCTCTCGGGCTTTTTGATCACCCGCTTGCTGCTGCGCGAGGTGGCGACCACCGGCACGATCTCGTTGCGCCACTTCTGGGCTCGCCGAGCTCGGCGGCTGCTGCCCGCCTCGTGCGTCGTGGTCGTGGTCACCGTGATCGCATCGCAAGTGCTGCTGTCCCCGATCGACCAACGACCTCTGGCAACCGACGCGATCGCCGCCAGTGGCTTCGTGCTGAACTTCGTGTTCGCCAGCCGGCTCGGCGACTACTTCGCCTCGCAACTCGGCCGCACTCCGTCGCCACTGCTGCACTTCTGGTCGCTCGCAGTCGAAGAGCAGTTCTATTTGTTCTGGCCGCTCGCCCTGCTGGGCCTGCGTCGCCGTCCGCGCCGCTACCGGCGGCTCGTCACCGTGATGATGATCGGCGTGGCCCTGGTCTCGTTCTGGGCGTGCGTGTGGATGACCCGCGCCCACCCGACCGGCGCCTTCTACCTGCTTCCAGCGCGCATGTGGGAGCTCGCTGTCGGAGGGCTCGTGGCGGTCGGCGGGACGGCATGGCGCCTGGTGTCCCCCCAGGCACGTGCAGTCGCTGCGTGGATCGGCGTGGCCGGGGTCGCCGCCGCTGTCGTGACGTTCGATGGTTCGATCGCGTTCCCCGGAACCGCAGCACTGTTGCCAGTGCTGGGCACGGCGCTGATCGTGGTGTCGGGTGGCAGCGACGCCGCCCCGTTCGCCCCCCTGGTCGTACTCCGGCATCCAAGCTTGCAGTGGATCGGGCGCCGCTCGTACGCGATCTACCTATGGCATTGGCCGGCGCTGGTGCTGGCCGAGGCCAAGTGGGGGCCGCTGTCACTCGTTCAGCGGTTCATGGCGATCGGCGTCGCGCTGGTCCTGGCCGCCGCATCGCTGCGGCTCGTCGAAGATCCCGTCCGTCACTCGACGTGGGTCGCCTCGCGGCCCAGTCGTGGGCTGGCGCTCGGCGCTTCGCTGTGCGCGACCGTGCTGGTCGCCGGGACGATCTCATTGGCGCTGCCACGCCAGCTCGACGGTGGCCGAGCCGCTGCCGCACCCGTCCTGGCCCTCAGCACGGCAACCACCACCACGAACCCTGGGGTACCAGCGCCCGTCGACGCCGCTGCCGATGCAACTGCGACGCCTGCCGCACCGCTGACTGGCGCCGACCTGGCGAGCCTGGTTGCCGCCAATCAGGTGGTGCTCGAACAGGGCCTGACCACGTCCGCGGTGCCCAGCAACATGCGGCCGTCGCTGGCCAAGCTGTTCGACGACCGGCCGGCCGTCTACGGCGACGGGTGCGTCGCGATCGGCGTCGACGACAAGTTGAACCCGTGCCGATACGGCAACACGTCATCGTCGATCAAGATCGTGCTGTTCGGTGATTCGCACGCCGCGCAGTGGTTCCCGCCATTGCGCAAGATCGCCGACGACAACGGGTTCGAGCTGATCGTGCTGGCCAAGGGCGGGTGCCCGGCCGCTTCGGTCGCAATCCCCACGGCCACGCTCGCCCGAACGTGTCCCATCTGGCGCGACAAAGCTGTGCAGTTCATCGCCGCGGAGCACCCCGACATCGTCATCGTCACCGGGTCGCGGCACTACCCGAACAGCGATCAGGAGTGGCGCGACGGCTTCGGCACGACCATCGGCCGGCTGAAGGGTCTGACGCCGCGTCTGTTGGTGCTCGGCGACAATCCCGACTCGCGCACCGATCCGGCGACGTGCCTGTCGGCGCACCTCACCGACGTGCATGCCTGTGTGAACGACCGGGTCAAGGCGATCGAGGCCGGCAAGCTCGAGGCCGAACGAGCGATCGCCGACCAAGACGGTGCCCGCTTCGTCGACACATCCGACTGGATGTGCACGGCGACCGACTGCCCACTGATCATCGGTGACATCTTGATGTTCCGCGACATCAACCACCTCACCACGGTGGCTGCCGATTGGTTCACGCCGATGCTCGCGGCAGTCGTGGTGCCGTACCTGCGAGGCACGTGACCACCACCGCTCCGGCAGTGATGCCCGTATCATCGCTGCGATGCGCCGGTTGTTCGATTTCCCGACGGATCACGTGACCGTGCGCGAGGCGTACGACGTCGAGCGCCCTCGGCCCGCCAATCGTCCCTGGATCGGTGTGTGCATGGTGTCGAGCATCGACGGCTCCACGGTCGTCGACAGCAACTCTCGCGGCCTGTCGAGCAAAGCCGATCAGGAGGTGCTGCTGACGTTGCGCGACCTCGCCGACGTGCTGATCGTGGGCGCCGCGACCGTGCGCATCGAGGGCTACAAGCCACCTCGAAAGGCCGGTCAGCGAGTCGGGGTGATCAGCCGCCGCGGCGATGTGGACATGACGTCCCCGCTGTTCACCAGCGGAGCCGGGTTCCTGATCCTGCCCGACGATGCCCCGCCTGCCTCGGTCGATTCGGTTCGAGCCGGCACGGGTGAGGTGGATCTGGCCGGTGCACTGGCTCAGCTGGATGCCCAGTTCGTACAGGCCGAGGGAGGCGCGACGCTGAATGGTGCGCTGGCGGCCGCCGACCTGATCGACGAGCTGAACCTGACCATCTCGCCCCAGCTCGCGGGAGGCGACGGACCCCGGGTCACCGGTGGAGCGCAACAGCTGTCGCACCGCATGCGACTCGTTCACGTGCTCGAAGAGGACGACTTCTTGTTCACCCGGTATCTGCGGGCGGCCCCGGCGACCTAGATGCATCCAACGTGGTCGGGCGCGAAAACACGCCCGCCTACCGAAATCGCGCCCAACGAGTTGGCGGCTCGAGCGGAGAGAACAGCGCACAGCGCTGGCGACATATATCCGTGGTGTGTCCGCCTCAGCGCTGGTCGACGATGGGGCACGGTTGGCTGTGGCGACCTAGTTGCTCTCCAGCTTCTTCAACAGCACCAGCTCACGTTGGAAGTCGGCGGCGGCGTCGAAGTTCTTGTAGACGCTGGCGAAGCGCATGTACGCCACGACATCGAGCGAGCGCAGCCGTTCGAGCAGTTCCAGGCCCACTTCCGCCGAGGTGATCTCGTTGCCCTGCAGGCGGGAGTGATCCTCCAGCTCGATGCTCAACTGCTCGATCAGCTCGGCGGAGACCGGACGACCCTTCGACGCCGCGGTGACCCCGGCGACGATCTTCGAGCGGTCGAACGGTTCGCGTAGGCCCTGACTCTTCACGACGACCAGGGCGACTTCCTCGAGCCGCTCGTACGTCGTGAAGCGGTGTTGGCAACTGGCGCAGAGCCGCCGCCGACGGATCGACGTGCCCTCTTCTGCCTCGCGCGAATCGATCACCTTGGTGTCGTCGGTATGGCATTTCGGGCAACGCACGCCGCCCGAGGCTACTGGATGGGTCAGGGCAGCGTGAGCGCTTGCGACACTTGTAACTCGGTGCCACCGTTTGCCGCGACGAGCGAATCGACGTAGTCGACCAGTGCGGCGTGCCCATGGAACCGCTCGCCGATCGACCACAGCGTGTCGCCTGGCTGGACGATGTAGAGGTTGGCTGCCGCCGGAGCGGCGACGGGCACTGTGGCACCGGAAAGGCTTGCGGCACTTGCAGGGCGAATCATGGAGGCGGAGGCAGGAGCGCCCCCACGATTCGCCACAACATGGCCGGTGCTGAGGAACAGCACCAGCACGATCGCGGTGAGGCAGAGGCCGACCATCAGTCGCCGGCGGGCATAGAGCTGGGCAACGGGTGAAGAATCGCCGAATTGCCCTGGGATGACGACTGCGATTGCCATTCGAACTGCTCCGTTTCTTCGAACTGAAGTCGTCGGATCGAACACACGTTGCTCGAACGACTGTTCGTAGCATGCCACCAACAGTCGTTCGACGTCAACCTCCGATCGAACATTTGTTTCACGAACGAATGTTTGACCTGGGTCACGAACGCGCGTACGCTGTGGCCATGTCCGAACAACTGACCGCCCGCCAACGAGGCATCCTCGACATGATCGAAACCAGCATGCGCGAGCGCGGATACCCGCCGAGCGTGCGCGAAATCGGCGAGGCTGTCGGGCTCACGTCGCCGTCCACGGTGCACAGCCACCTGGCCTCGTTGCAGCGGATGGGGTTCTTGAAGCGGGACCCAACCAAGCCGCGGGCGATCGAGGTCCGGTTCGATCCGTCGTCGGGCGCCGCCATCGAGCGTCGGCCGGTTCGCCATGTGCCCCTCGTCGGCGACGTCGCTGCGGGTACCGATGTGCTGGCTCAGGAGAACGTCGAAGAGTTGTTCCCGCTCCCGGAAGACTTCACTGGCACCGGCGACCTGTTCATGCTGCGTGTTCGCGGCGACTCGATGATCGACATCGGCATCATGGACGGCGATTTCGTCGTCGCCCGTGCGCAAGAGACGGCCGTCAATGGCGAGATCGTGATCGCCGGTATCCCTGGCGAAGAGGCCACCGTCAAGACCTTCCAACGCAAGGGCGCGACCATCACCCTGATCCCTTCCAACTCACGTCTCGAGCCGATGGTCTTCGACGCCGATCAGGTGCAGATCTTCGGTCGCGTCGTCACGGTCATGCGGCGTCTGTAACCAACGCCACCACAGTTCTCGAGGAAGCTAATCCTCGTCGGGGTCGTCGGGCACGGCCCAACCACCCCCGGGGGGCGACGGGGGCAACGCAGTCGGAGGCGGCGCGTTGGGAGGCGGCGCGTTAGGAGGCAGGGTCGGGTACGACGCGGGTGGCGCGCTCGGAGGGCCGACCGTTGGCGGCGCCACAGGTGGGGGATCCGCGGACGGCGGCGCAAATGTCGGTGGAGCAAAGCCTCCAGCGACGGGTTGCTCGGGAAGCCGGATCGGAGGTTGCCCGGGCAGCCCGATCGGTTGTGGGGCGGGAGGCGGTTCCGGGCGGAATCCAGGGGGTCCCGGCGGTGCCGGTGGCATCCCCGGGTAGGTGCTCGGGGGCCAGCCGGGCATCGGCGCCGCAGGATTGCGGATGTCGGGCATCGCCGGCTCTGCTCGGCGTCGGCGCAGACCGAGCAGCAGGAACAACAGACCCAGCACGAGCCCGCCGAGGGCGACTCCCCCGCCAACGGCCTTCAACAGATCGCTGTCCTTCTTCGGGTCCTTGCCGATTGCCACGGCGAAATCGGTGTCGTCAGATTCGACGTTGAGCCGATATGTGCCGCCTTCTTCGATCGCCATCGACCGCACACCGGTGCCCTTGAAGCCACTGACGTCGTACGTCGCGGTGACTCCGCGATCCATCGTGACCTCATTGCCCTTGCTGTCGACGAGCGTCAGGGAAACCTTTGGAAGCTTGTCACCTGCATGGGTGTACTCGCCGCTACTGGTTTCGCAGTCGCCGCCGAGCTGGCCGAGCTTGCCCTTGGTCTCGATGTACACGGTGAACGTCGCCGGCTTGTCGAAGACCAAGGTCGTGGTACACCCGACTGGGGCGCGGGCCAACGACTTCACCGACTCCTCGTAGTTCGACATGCTCTTGGCGACCATCGCCCCGCCACCGAGAACTCCGCCGAGCAGCAAGACCAGTCCGAGCACGATCAAGCCCTTGCGTCGCTTGCCCTTCGACGGCGTGGCGACGACGGGTGGCGGCGGATTCATCATTGTCACTTGAGGTTGGAACGACATCACAACACCCCCAGTCGCCGAGCGACCCGTTCGATTCGATCATCAGGTTGTACCACGGCGGCGCGCACGTTCTGTGCACCGCCAGCACCGTAGAAGTCCCCAGGGCTCACCAAGGCCCCGCCTTCGCGCGCCAATCGCTCGGCAAACTCCCACCCGTCACCGGCATCGAACCACAGGTAGAAGCCTCCAGCGGGGAATGGGACATCGACGCCGGCCCACGCCGAGAAGACCTTGCCGAGCCGTTCGAGTCGCCTCCGGTAGCGGTCGCGTTGCACGTCGACGTGGGCGTCGTCGGCAAGTGCGACCACCGCTGCGGCCTGCGCCGGGCCAGGCACCAGCATGCCGACGTGCTTGCGGACCTCTTTCAGGTAGCCGACCAGGTCGGCGTCGCCCGCGTAGAATCCAACACGGAGACCGGCGAGGTTGGATCGCTTCGACAGTGAATGCACGGCGACCACACCGTCGAACCCGTGGTGCAGGATCGTGCTGGCCGGGCCATCCCACGTGAACTCGACGTAGCACTCGTCGCTGAACACCGGAACGTTGTGTTGCCGGCCCCATGCCGCGGCCAGACCAAGATCGGTCAGCGCACCGGTCGGGTTCGACGGGCTGTTGACCCACAGCATGAGCGCACGCCCGGCGTCGTCAGCACTGATCGCCTCGAAGTCGAGCGAGCCGTCGGCCTTGCACGGCACCGGGACCCCACGGCAGCCGGCCAGGGTGGCGCCCATCTCGTACGTCGGATAAGCGACTGCCGGATACAGCACGGTGTCCTTCGACGGCGTGCGTAAGTGGAGGTACTGCGGGGTGGTGGCCACCAATTCCTTGGTCCCAACGCATGCCGCCACCTGGCTCATTGGGACATCGAGATCGAAGCGACGAGCCAGCCACGAGCAGATCGCCTGTCGCAACGAATCGGTGCCGATGCTGGGCGGATAGCCACGCTCGGCGTTCGATGTCGACAACGCGGCGATCACGCTGGCAATCGGCGGATCACACGGCGTACCGATCGAGAGATCGACCACGCCACCGTCGAACGCCTGGGCGAACGGCGCCAGGCGATCAAGCCGATCGTATGGATAGGGAGGCGGAACGAAGCCAGCGGTCTCAGCCATGAAGCCACCATCCTGCCCGATGGCGATCGACCGCCACCAGCGGTGGCATCAGGCAGGCGCGACGACGAACTCGGCCAGGCGGCCGGCGGAGGCGTCGGCGAGGCGCGCCCTCACCCGAACGCCGCTGTCGTCGTGATGGGTCGACAGCACTTCACCTTCACGATGCACCGCCGCCAGCAGGTCGCCGCGCTCGTACGGGATCAACAGCTCGACCACTTTGCTCAAGGCACGCAGGCGATCGCTGATCGCATGCAGGAACCCCTCGATCCCCTCGCCGGTGAGGGCGCTGACGGCCACCGAACCCTCGTGCCGCTGCATCAGGTTGGTC
The DNA here is from genome assembly GCA_031373785.1 of Ilumatobacteraceae bacterium. Classification (GTDB taxonomy): domain Bacteria; phylum Actinomycetota; class Acidimicrobiia; order Acidimicrobiales; family Ilumatobacteraceae; genus JAENVT01. The sequence goes on along the minus strand of JANMNE010000161.1, from coordinate 5,502 downwards.
GCCACGTCGGGTGCAGCGTCGCGCTTGTTGAACACGAGCAACTCGGGCACGTGCGATGCGCCGATCTCGGCCAGCACTTCACGAACCGCGGCAATCTGGCCCTCGGGGTCCGCGGCGGTGCAGTCGACGACGTGCACGAGGTAGTCACCTCGGCCGGCAACCTCCAGCGTGCTCTTGAACGCCTCGACGAGACCATGCGGCAGGTTGCGCACGAAACCGACGGTGTCGGTGATCAGCACCGGCTCACCGCCCGGCAGCGACAGGCGCCGCGTCGTCGGGTCGAGCGTGGCGAACAAGCGATCTTCCACCAGCACGCCGGCGTGGGTGAGGTAGTTGAGCAATGTCGACTTGCCGGCATTGGTGTAGCCGACGATGGTGACGGCGGCGAGGCCGCTGCGGCTGCGGCTCTTTCGTTGCAACTCGCGAGTCGCCGACAGATCCTTCAGTTCGGACTCGAGCTTGGTGATGCGACGCATGATCCGCCGGCGATCGACTTCGAGCTTGGTCTCGCCGGAACCGAACCGTGAACCCACACCACCGCGCTGCTGCGACAGCTTCGCCGTCGCCCCGCGCCGGAGTCGGGGCAGTCGATATCGCAGCAGCGCCAGCTCGACCTGGGCCTTGCCCTCCAGCGTGTGGGCGTTCTGGGCGAAGATGTCGAGGATCACCGCAGTGCGGTCGATGGCGGTACGACCGAGCACCTTTTCGAGATTGTACTGCTGAGCGGGGGCGAGCTCGTTCTCGAACACCACGGTGTCGGCGTCGACTGCCAGGCAGATGTCTTTCAGCTCGTCGACCTTGCCCTTGCCGATGAACCACGTGTGGTCGGGGTGGTCGCGACGCTGCACCAGCCGACCCGCCTCGTCGGCGCCGGCCGTGTCGATCAGCAAGGCCAATTCGTCGAGGCTGGCCTCGGTATCGCTGTCAGTGCTGCCGGGCAACGTGACGCCCACCAAGACGATCTGCTCGCGCTTGGTGCGCTCGATCAGCGTTGCGCCGAGTGCTTCGTTGTATGGCGTCGACATAGCTCCCTTGCTGCACCTACCTGTTAGAGACGAACCGTGATCGAGCCGACGAAGACCGCTGGACCGACCAAGGTGACGTGACCGTCGTGAGGTTGGTGCAGACGTACCTTGGCATCTCCGCCATCCATGTGCACGGTGATTTCTCCGCGGCCGGCCGTGACCAGTCCCCACGATTCCGCTGCCCAGGCACTGGCACACGCGCCCGTGCCACATGCCTGAGTGATGCCGGCGCCACGCTCGTGCACGCGCATGGTGATCGCGTGCGGCTCCGGGCCTGCCTCGACGAGCTCGAGGTTGATGTCGGGGACCATCGCGCCGAGCGTCAGCAGGTCGACTATCGCGACGTCATCGACGCCAACCACCGCGTGCGGGTTGCCGACGCTGAGGTGACTGACCGGCCGCAGCGGATCAGTGCCGACGCGATGCCAGTCGTCGGGCTCGTCGATTGCTGATACACGTCCCATGTCGACCGCTGCCTCGATGACATCGGGATCCTCGGTGGCGTACAACGTGACGATCCGTTCGCCGGCATCGGTGAGGATGCGTTGCGGTGCGAGATCCCCGCGTCGTTGGGCCAACGCCTGGGCAAAGCAACGGATCCCGTTTCCGCTCATCTCCGCCTGCGAGCCGTCGGAGTTGAACAGCACCATGCGCGCCGCGTATCCGTCTTCGCTCTCACCGACCAGCAGGCCGTCCGCGCCGATACCTCGGCGACGATCACACAATCGGCGGGCCAAGGTGGGTAGGTCGTCGACCGGCGGATGGAAGGTGACCAGGAAGTCGTTCCCCAACCCATGATGCTTCGTCAGTTCGAGTTGCGCCATGCACGTTCCAGTACCGGCAGCGCTTCGGCCACCGGGTCGTTGTCGATATCGATCCAGCGTATGCGCGGGTCGCGACGGAACCACCGCTCCTGTCGCACGGCGAACTGGCGCGTGCGCGTGATGGTCGTCTCGATGGCGGTATCGAGCGTGCAGAGTCCGTCGAGGTAATCGAACATCTCCTTGTACCCGAGTGCCTGCCGCGCGGTGCGCGATATGGGCCCGTGGGCCAACGCCTCGACCTCGGCGACCAGGCCGGCCTTGATCATCCGATGCACCCGGTCGGCAATCCGCCGCGTCAGCACTGACCGCGGCCAGCGCAGCCCGAACTGGTCGAACTGGATCGGCGGGTAGGTGTCGACCCCGGGGCCGAACGAGCTGAACGGTCGGCCACTCCCGATCGTGACCTCCAGGGCACGAACGATGCGCCGAGCATTGGTCGGTTCCATCTTGGCTGCTGCAGCCGCGTCGAGCGACGCGAGTTGACGATGCAGCGCCGCGGCGCCGTCCGACTCGACCCGCGCCTCCAGCTCGGCGCGAACCTCCGGCCACCGGCCCGGGACCTCCATCGGGTCGGTGATGCTGCGCAGATACAAACCTGTCCCGGCAACCAGCACGGCACGACCATGGCGGTCGGCGATGCCGAGCATCTCTTGACTCGCCGCGGCGGCGAAGTCGGTGACCGTGAAGTCGTGAGCCGCATCGACGAGATCGAGGCAGTGATGCGGCACCGTGGTGCGGTCGGCAGTCGAAGGCTTGGCGGTGCCGATGTTCATCCGCCGGTAGACCTGCATCGCATCGACCACGACTAGTTCGACCTCGTCGTGGCGGTCGGCCAGGGCCATGGCGACGTCGCTCTTGCCGGATGCGGTCGGCCCCAGGATGACCAGGGGGTCGGTGGTCACCCGGCGAGCACGGCGATGCGCCGCTTGTGCAACGGCTCGGACAACAACTCGACGAACCGTCCGACCAGGTGGTGCGGTGCGGCGCGGGTGATCTCGACGGTCGCGTACGCCCCGGCACGAATGGGCTGCGGGGGCGCGAAGTGCACGAGCTTGTTCTGCCGTGTGCGACCGGACAATACCGACGGATCCTTCTTGCTCGGGCCTTCGACCAGCACCTCTTCACATCGACCGACCCGGGCCTCGTGCTTGGCCAGCGCACTCCGCTCGACGACGACTCGCAGTCGCTGGAACCGCTCGGCAGCGATCGCCGGCTCGACGAAGCAGTCGGTCATCTCTGCAGCTTCGGTTCCCGGCCGAGGTGAGAACACGAACGTGTAGGCATAGTCGTACTCCGCTGCAGCGGCGACCTCGAGGGTTGCGGCAAAGTCGTCGTCGGACTCGCCAGGGAAGCCGACGATGATGTCGGTCGACACGGCGAGGTCATCGACCACGGCACGTCCCCCAGCGAGGCGCTGCAAGTAACGGTCGGCGGTGTACCCGCGATGCATCGCGGCCAGCACCCGGTCGCTGCCCGATTGCAACGGGTAGTGGAGGTGTTCGCACACCGATGATGTAGCTGCCATCGCCGCAAACGTCTCGGTCCGCATATCTTTCGGGTGCGGGCTGGTGAAGCGCACGCGGCGGATGCCGTCGATCGCACCAACCGACGTCAGCAACTCGGCGAACATTGGCCGCAGTCGAGCGTCGGCATCGCCGGCCTGGCGAGCGCTCAGTTGCAGGTCGCGCCCATAGCTGTTGACGTTCTGTCCGAGCAGGGTGATCTCACTGACGCCCTCGCCCGCCAGACGGCGGACCTCGGCGACGACATCGGCGAACGAGCGGCTGATCTCGGCACCACGAACGGCAGGCACGATGCAGAACGCACATGAGTTGTCACAGCCGATCTGGATGGTCACCCAGGCGTTGTACGTGGTCTCGCGCCTCGCCGGCAGCGCACTGGGGAACATCGCCTGATCGTCGAGCACCGCCTCGTCGAGGATTTCCGTGATCGGTCCTGCCGTGCGCGCCTCGCCGATCAGTTCGGCAGTGCGATGCACATTGTGCGTGCCCAGTACGACGTCGACATATGGCGCCTTGGCGCGGACCAGGTCGCGGTCCTTTTGCGCCAAGCATCCAGCCACGACGATCTGGCGACCGTCGCGCTGCTCCTTCCACGGCTTCAACCAGCCCAGCGTGCCGTAGAGCTTGTTGTCGGCATTCTCACGGATGCAGCAGGTGTTCAGCACGACCACGTCGGCGTCGGCCTCGTCGGTGACCGCGACGTAGTCATCGCCCTCCAGCAAACCGGCGATGCGCTCGGAGTCGTGCTCGTTCATCTGACACCCGAAGGTGTGGACGATGTAGCCGCGAGTCACGGGCGAAAGGCTACCGGTGCAGCGTCAGGTCACCGGAGGGAGTTGCATCGAACCGTCGGCGTGCAGCAAGAACCCCGGGTTGTGGGCCAGCTCCCACAGGTGACCGTCGGGGTCGGCCACGTACCCGGAGTACCCACCCCAGACCACCCGGTGCGGCCGCTTGATCACGGTGCCGCCGCACGCCACCCATTCGGCTGCCACACGATCGACCTCGGCCTCGGACTCGAGGTTGATCGCCAGCGAGATGCCAGCGAATCCCTCACCCCGCGACGAGACCGTGGCGTCGTCGGCCAGATCTTGCCGGCCGAACAGCGAGAGCGCCAGACCACCTAATTGGAAGAACGTGACGGCGTCTTGCGAGGCGCTGGACTTTCGCCAGCCCAGCGCCTCGTAGAACGACGTTGCTCGTGCCACGTCGGCGACCCCGAGCGTGACCAAGGTGAGACGAGCCGGAACCGACATGGTCTCAGTCGATCGTGATCGGCTCTTCGTCGGCGGGTGTGAACTCCGGCGCATCTTGCTGGCCGAGGCCGGCCTCGACACGCACCTTCTCGGACACCTCGACCATGATCTCGGGGTTCTCCGACAAGAAGTTCTTGGCGTTCTCACGGCCCTGACCAAGCTGCTCGCCCTCGTAGGTGAACCACGCCCCCGACTTCTTGATGATGCCCATGTCGACGGCGATGTCGAGCAACGTGCCCTCGCGGCTGATGCCCTTGCCGTACATGATGTCGAACTCGGCCTGCTTGAACGGCGGGGCGACCTTGTTCTTGACCACCTTGACTCGCGTGCGGTTGCCGACGATCTCGGCGCCATCTTTGATGCTCTCGATGCGACGGATGTCGAGACGCACCGAGGAGTAGAACTTCAGCGCTCGCCCGCCAGGGGTGGTCTCGGGCGAACCGAACATGACGCCGATCTTCTCGCGGAGTTGGTTGATGAAGATGGCGATGGTGTTGGTGCGGCTGAGGTTGGCGGTGAGCTTGCGCAACGCCTGGCTCATCAACCGGGCCTGCAGGCCGACGTGGGTATCGCCCATCTCGCCCTCGATCTCGGCACGGGGGGTGAGTGCGGCCACCGAGTCGATGACCACGACATCGACGGCGCCGGAGCGCACCAACATGTCGACGATCTCGAGCGCTTGCTCGCCGGTGTCGGGCTGGCTGATGAGCAACTGGTCGATGTCGACACCGATGGCGCTGGCGTACACCGGATCCATGGCGTGCTCGGCGTCGATGTAGGCACAGATGCCACCGTTGCGTTGGGCTTCGGCCACGACGTGCATGGCGAGGGTGGACTTACCCGAGGACTCCGGGCCGAAGATCTCGACCACACG
>JANMNE010000150.1:0-1710 GCA_031373785.1 Ilumatobacteraceae bacterium | reverse complement strand
GGCCGTGAAGACGGCTGTGCTCGGCCTGATAGCGTGCCTTCCTCCCGCAGATTTGAATTGTCCACATGATGTGGACAATTGTGTGGACAACGATCGAAGTCAGGAACGGAGGTGCAGGTGAGCGACCATGACCAGTTGTGGACAGCGGTAGCGCAGCTGCTGCGTGCTCAGGTGTCCGAGGCGGTCTGGTTCTCGACCTTCCAAGATGTGACTGCGCTCGACAGTGACCCGTCGATGTTGCGAGTCGGCGCGCCGAACGGGCACACCCGCGACCGCATCTTGTCGCGCTACTTGCCGCTGGTGCGTGACGCATTGGAGGAGATCGGCGCGGCCAACCGCCAGTTCGTCGTCGAAGTGCAAGTCGCCGACGCTGCCGAGCAGGAGTTCGTCGAGCAACTCCCCGACCCGGCAGCCGAGCAGATCAACACCAGTGGTCGCAGCGGTTCGGCGATGCCGAGCTCCACCGGCGGCATGAACCCGCGCTACACGTTCGAGGCGTTCGTGAAGGGCGCATCCAACCAGTTCGCGCTCGCCGCCGCACTGCGGGTCGCCGAAACACCCGGCCGCTCGTACAACCCACTGTTCATCTACGGCTCGGCCGGGTTGGGCAAGACGCACCTCCTGCATGCCATCGGCCACTACGTCCACAGTCACTACCAACACGACATCGTTCGCTACGTCAGCACCGAGACCTTCCTCAACGAGTACGTCGACGGCATCCGCACCAACACCATCGCCAACTTCAAGCGCCGCTATCGCGACATCGACGTACTGCTGATCGACGACATCCAATTCATGGAGGGCAAAGAAGGGTTGCAGGAAGAGTTCTTCCACACCTTCAACTCGTTGCACGGGGCCAACAAGCAGATCGTGATCTCGAGCGATCGCATGCCCGACGCCATTCCTACGCTGGAGGAACGCCTCCGTGGCCGATTCAAGTGGGGTCTGATCACCGACATCCAGCCGCCCGATCTCGAGACCCGCCTGGCCATCTTGCGCAACAAGGCCGAGCGCGACCACAGCCCGGTCCCGTCCGAGACGCTCGAGCTCATCGCCTCACGCATCACCACCAACATCCGTGAGCTCGAAGGCGCGCTCATCAGAGTCACCGCGTACGCCAGCCTCAACCACGTGCCCATCAGCACCCACCTCGCCGAACAGTTGCTCACCGATCTGATGAGCGACACGTACGTCAAGCCGCGGACCGACGACGAACTGCTCAGCGAGATGGCCGTCATCCTCGGTCACAGCGTCGAGGCGTTGCGCGGCAAGAGTCGCCAGCGACCTCTGGTCACCGCTCGGCAGATGGCGATGTACGTCTTCCGCGAGCTCACCGATCTCAGCTATCCCGCCATCGCTCGCCTCTTCGGTGGCCGCGATCACACCACGGTGATCCATGCCGTCGACAAGATCCAGCGCCTCATGAAGGAACGCAAGCAGGTCTACGACCAAGTGACCGATCTCGTCCAACGCTTGAAAAAGGCGTAGCTGTGCGCGTCATGTGGACGACGAACACCAATACGGGGACAACACCATCACTGTCCACCGAACCACAATTGTGTCATTTCCGGCCTGTGTACGGCGGGGGATACGCCTGGGGACGCCGTTCTGACCCCTACGCTGGCCGATCGACGACTTATGCACAGTCCACAGCCCTTATTACTGCTATTACCTTTATACATCACCTCATTGTGAGAAAGGCCTCCCTGT
>JANMNE010000128.1:0-3632 GCA_031373785.1 Ilumatobacteraceae bacterium | reverse complement strand
CCGCTCCGGCTCACTACGACGAGCCTCTTGCCAAAGACGCGTCTTGCCCGATCCTGCTTCACCGACCAGTTCGACCACCCCTCCGGTGGCGATCACGCCGAGCAGTTCGGCCAGCTCGTGGTCGCGCCCGACCATCGGTGGAACAGCGCCATCGGTGTGTTGCGCAGCAGCCGACTCGACCGCGACTCGATCGACCACGAACGCCTGCACCGGGGCGCGCTTTCCCTTGACCAAGAACGGCTCCAACGGTGTCCACTCGAACTTGTCGGGGCACGTGTTGTACAGCCGCTCGCCGGTAATGATCTGACCGGGCGCAGCCTTGGCCATCAGGCGCGCCGCGAGGTTGGTGGCGTCGCCCATCACGATGTACGTGCAGCGTTGCGGATGCCCCATGTCACCAACGAACACCACACCGAGGTTGGCGCCGATGCGCAGCGGCAACGGTGTCTCGTCAGCGATACGGCGCAGCACTCGCAGCAGTCGCTCGCCGTCACGTTCCGTCGCGGTCGGCGCACCCGAGATCAGCGTCCAGCGCACCGAGTTGGCCTCGGCCTGGGTCTCCAGCCAGCACACGTCGAGTTCGGCGGAGGCCCGATCGACGATCTCGGTGATCTCGTCGAGGCGGCGGTGCACACCGTCGATGCCGTCGGACGCCAGCAGATCGTCGGTGCCGTTGAGCCGGATGAACGACATGGCGACCTGCTTCAGCTCGCCCGCGCGGTGGCCCCCGTCGAGCATCGAACCGAACTGGGTCGGCAGCAGCCTGGCAATGTGCTCGTCGTCTCTCGACAGCAGCCGACTGACACCGGCCTCCGACCGCTCCGTGGATGGCACGCCGCCGAGGCGCAGCCGTAGCGCTCCATCGCTGTGACGGTGAGCGATCCACGCCGACGGCAGGGCCGCTGCGAGCGCGTCGTTGATCAACGCTTCACCCGCGTTCGCCGACGCCTCGAGTTGCGCCATCGCCGTGCTGGTCGGCCCCGCTACGACGAGCGCTCGGCGCGTCGTACCGAGCAGGTAGTACGCCTGCGAGCCGCTGGCGATGCCGCACGACATTCGTAGCCGCGCGTCGCCGAGCGGCGTGACGACGCGACCGTCGTCGGCCATGAACCGGAACATCTCGGCGGTCGCCGATGCGGCGCGACGCTCGTGATCGTCACCGGTGAACAGCACGACCATCGCATCGCCGCCGAACTCCAGCACATCGCCGCCGCGCTGGAAGACTTCATCGATCAATCCATGGAACACCGTGTTCAACACGTCGTTGATGTGCTCGGCCCCGCTTCGGCCCAGGCTCGCCAGCCGTTCCGTCAGCTTGGTGAACCCGGAGATGTCGAAGAACGCCAACGTGCCGTCGACCTCGACCCAGCCCGGAGCCGGGGCCGTGTTCATCACACCCAACGCCAGATCCGACACGTACGCGTGCAGCGTGCGTCGAGGTAGTTCAGTCGCCGTCCGTGATTCGCTCATTGATATGACGAATGGAAGATCCGCCCTGAGCCGCCTCCCACCCGCACCGTCATCGTGCCCGCGACGGCACCGCGCGTCAAGGGGTTCGTGTGATATTCTCGCGGGCGGACGACGGGACCAAAGGCGCTGGTCACGGGCAACAAATGAGGCGGCCACATGAGCGACGATTCCTACATCCTGCGACTGCTCGACGAATGTCGAGAGGAGATCAAGATCTCCGATTCGAAGGCCAGCATCATCTTCGCTGCGGTGGCCACGGCGACCGCGTTGCTGGCCAACCTCTTGCTCGACGAGACGCAACGGTTGCGCACCAACGGCGCCGCCGTCACCACCTTGTCGGTCGTGGCCGTCGCCACGCTGGTGTCGGCGATGGTGATGCTCGGTCTGGCGGTCATCCCGCGCGTCGGGCGACCGGAGGTCGGCAAGGCGCGGTACTTCGAGGAGCACGCGCAGTTCGAGAGCCCCGAGGCCTTGCTTGCCGTCGTGTCGGCCGACGCCGAGTTCCCCGGCGTGCGCCACGCGCAACAGTTGCTCGCCATGTCGCGGATCGCCCGCCGCAAGTATCTGCATCTGCGACGGGCGATGCTCGGCGTCGCCCTCGCCATCGCGGTGATGGCGCTCGCTGTGTTCGTCAGCGCCGTGAGCTGAGCATGCGCTCGGAGTACTCGGTTCGAGAGTCTGCGGCGAACTCCAACGAGAACCGCAACGGGGCCTGGCGCGAGCGCACGTAGACCAACCCGACGTACAACCCGGGCTCCACCTCGCGGATCTCGTCGCGCACCCAACCGGCCACCCGCGACGTCTTGGAGTAGTCCAACACGATGCACGGCCGGCCGTCGAGACGGCTGTCGCCGATGTACACGTCGGCAGTGATAGCCCGCAACGCGAAGGGGCCGACGAGATTGCGCAGACGGCCCCCTTGTTCGTCGAACTCCTTGCCGCGCCAGGCGACCAGGCGAACGAATGCCAACAACGGGCGAGCGACGACCGTGCCGGTGGCGATCAGCGCCTGGCCGTTCCCTTTGCCCACCGGGATGGTCCCGGCGTCGGCCTTGGCGAACAGTGCCTTGAGCTCACTGCCTCGCATCGATGGAAGTTGTCTTGCCTGCAACATCACACTCTCCCAGCTCGTGCGGCTTCGGGTCCTTGCCGGCATTCGCCACAGGACCGAATCGCGGATCACCGGGAATCGGTGGGCGCTCGCCGGAGGCCGACGGCAACCAGACCTGCGCCGAGCACGACATGCAGCACATCGTCGGCGGTCCGCCACCGGAACCACCGTTGCGGGAACATTCCGTGCCGGCTGGCGACGGCCTGGTACAGGTCGATCGCGCCGAAACCCACGTTGAAGGCCCTCGCCGTTCGGCGACGGCGTGACGCCACGATCCCGACCGCGCCGAACACCAGGTGGAACACGTTGTACGCCGGGGCGCCACTGGTCGGGGCCTTCTTCGCCGGGACCAGGAACCCGGCGATCCCCGTGACGATCAGCGTCGCTCCGAACCCCTTGGCCACCGATCGGTTCACGTCACGGCCCGACGTCATCGACCACCGCGTGCGTTCATATGGCCCATTCGTTGCCGCAGGACCTGTGGATTGCTGCATGCCCATCACCTGCAGGACTTTTTCCTCTCTGCAAAAGGTCAGTTCGCGCCGATAGTTGGGTATGGAACTAGAAACGAGACAGAGGTGATCATGACAGTTGATCCCATCGACGCGGGTCAGACCGCTAGGTGGGCGCGATCGTTCGGATCCCAGTGGCTCGGGGCCGAGGAGCCGTCGCGTTGACCAGGTTCGTCGAAGACAGGTGATGACGCCGTGAGCCGGTCAGCCGCGCGCAGCGTGCACCTCGTCGACTGCCCTCATGGGCCGCTGGTCGGCGATGGGCGCCTGAACCGTGCCAGGCCGTTCGCGATCACTGCCGCACTCAGCATGATGGTGGCGGTTCCGGCAACATCGTGGGTCCATCCCACCCTCGCAGTCGCCGGGTCGGCACTCGGTGCCCTGATGATCCCGACGGCGCTGTTCTTTCCTTGGTACCGATTTGCCCGTGCCGCGCAGTTGATCCCTCCGTTCCTGTTCCTCGTGGCGACGTTGTTGCTGGCGGCGGGGACCGGGACCGGCATCGAGTCGGCCTACGTCACGATGGCCGTGCTGCCACT
>JANMNE010000105.1:0-5928 GCA_031373785.1 Ilumatobacteraceae bacterium | reverse complement strand
CAGGTCACAGCAGCAGCAAGCATCACGACGTTCCGCACCCGGCCAGTCTCCCAGGCCGATGCGAGAAATGAGTGTCATCGGGTTGTGGCTGAAGGGCTGACGGATACAGTGCGCTCACCGTCGAGGGTCCCGGTCCCGTGCCCTTCCAGCCATGTTCATGCGTCGTTCTCGCGACGTCGAAGCTGGAGGTCCGCGCATGCTCGCCGCCGTCCGTTCTGCAACCCTGCTCGGTGTCGAAGGTCGCCCTGTCACGGTCGAAGTGCACGTGTCGACCGGCTTGCCTGGCTTCCAGATCGTCGGTCTCCCCGACGAGGCGTGTCGAGAATCGCGTGATCGCGTCCGCGCCGCGGTCATGTCCAGCGGCCTGCCCTGGCCGTCGTGTCGCATGACGGTGAACCAGGCGCCGTCGAACCAGCGCAAGGGTGGCTCGGGGCTCGACCTGGCGATCGCCATCGGGCTGTTGGCCGCACATGGCGAGATCCCATCCGAGTCGTTCGTGGGGATGGGCTTCCTCGGCGAGCTCGGGCTCGATGGCTCGCTGCGCGCCGTTGCCGGTGTCGCACCCATGGTCGGCGCGCTGGCCGACCTCATCGCCGTCGTGCCCCGTCCGTCCTTCCGCGAGGCGAAGGCGATCTCCCCGGCTTGCGTGCGCGTGGCCGCGCACCTGCGCGAGATCGTCGATGCCCTCAACGGCGAGGCACCCTGGCCCGACGAGCCCGACGACGACTTCATCGACGACGAGCTGCCACCGCCCGATCTCGCCGATGTGCGCGGCCAGCCCTCGGCTCGTCGAGCCCTCGAGGTCGCGGCTGCCGGAGGGCATCACCTGTTGTTGGTCGGCCCACCGGGCGCGGGCAAGACGATGTTGGCGCAACGCCTCACGGGTCTGCTGCCTCCGCTCACTCCGGCAATGTCGCTCGAGGCGACGATGGTGCACTCCGCCGCCGGGGTGCGCCTGCCATCGGTCGGCATGATCCGCCGACCGCCATTCCGCGCCCCGCATCACAGCAGTTCGATGGTCTCGTTGGTCGGTGGCGGTACCTCGAACCTTCGCCCCGGCGAGATCAGCCTGGCGCACGCCGGCGTGCTGTTCTTGGACGAGTTGGGGGAGTTTTCACCGTCGGTGCTCGATGGGTTACGCCAGCCGCTCGAAGAAGGCGTCATTCGCGTGGCTCGGGCTCGAGCCAGCGCCACCTTGCCGGCCAGGTTCCTACTGGTCGCGGCGACCAACCCGTGCCCGTGTGGTGGTGGCCCACCGGGCGCCTGCGAGTGCGACGACGGCGCCCGCCTTCGCTACCTGCGCCGCCTCAGCGGTCCGTTGCTCGATCGGTTCGATCTGCGGGTCGGGGTCGCTCGGCCCGGTGTCGACGATCTGCTGCACAGTGGTGGCGGCGAATCCACCGCCGTTGCGGCCGAGCGAGTTGCGACGGCACGCAGCGCCGCCATCGATCGTCGTGGGATGCTGAACAGCGAGATCCCGGCATCGCACCTCGATCTGCTCGCGCCACTCGCCGCGGATGCTCGGCTGATGTTGCGCACCGAGCTGGAGCGCGAACGCCTCACCGGTCGCGGCTATCACCGGATTCGGCGCGTCGCCAGAACTCTGGCCGATCTCGATGGCGAGTTGTCAGAACCGGTGGGTGCGCAACATGTGGCGCTGGCCTTGCAGCTTCGAGTTCGGCTGCGGGTCTCGATGCGCGAGCAGGTCGCATGAGCACCGAGCTACCACCCGAGGCCTACGCAGCAGCGCTGGCGGCGTTCCCGCACATGTCGATTCATCGCCTTGGCGCACTGTTGCGTCACCATCCACCACGTGAGGCGTACTCGGTCGCGACCGGCGAGCAGCGATCTGTGGGGCTGATCGAGCGGGTCCTGGCAGATTGCGATGTGCGCGCGGCGTGGCAGCGAGCCGGCCGCTCGGCGCTGCTCGGCGACATGTGGGAGCGATGTTCGCGACTGGGTGTGCGGGTCCTGCTCCATGGTGCTCCCGACTACCCGATCCAGTTGCTCGACGACCTGTTGCCGCCGCCGGTGGTGTTTGCCCAGGGTGACCTCGGCCTGCTCGAGGGGCGCCGGGCCGCGATCATCGGCACCCGCAATGCCACCGCGGCCGGACGCGACACCGCGTCCACCCTGGGCCGGCAGCTGGCTGACGCCGGTGTGCATGTGGTCTCCGGCCTGGCACGCGGGATCGACGGCAGTGCACATGTCGGCGCGTTGCGCACCACGGGGGAGGGCCGCCCGATCGCCGTGGTCGCATCGGGTCACGATGTCGTGTACCCGCGCGAACACTGTGCCCTGTGGGCGTCGGTCGCTGAGCGTGGCTTGTTGTTGTCGGAGGCGGCCCCCGGCACATCTCCCGAGGCGTATCGGTTTCCGTTGCGCAATCGCATCATCGCCGCGCTCTCCGAAGTGGTGGTCGTCGTCGAATCGCGCGAGCAGGGGGGCTCGTTGATCACGGTCAACGAAGCGATCGAACGCAACGTGCCACTGATGGCGGTGCCCGGTGGCGTGCACAACCGGGCCGCGACCGGCACCAATCAATTGATCCGCGACGGCGCAGGCGTGGTGGTCGACGTCACCGATGTGCTCGTGGCCTTGGCCATGGATCACCGCCGCAGTTCGAGCGCGCCCGCGGATCCCAGACCCCGTCCTCGTGGTGCGGATCTCGACGTGTACGAGACGTGTGCGGGCGAGCCGCGCACCATCGACGGGCTGGCGTTGGCGTGCTCGCTGAGCCTCGTCGATGCGGCGATGTCGGTGGCCCGACTGGAGCATTCCGGGTGGATCCAGCAGTCGGACGGCTGGTTCGAGGCAGTGGGGTCACCGCTGCGATGACACCGACCGAATACCCTGTGCGCCGATGGCTGCTTCGCTTGCGGGGACTCGGCGTCCCGACCTTGTCGGCGACTGGCGACTCGATGAGTTTGCCGACTCGCTCACCGGGTCGGCGGCGAACACCGTGGGGGCGTATCGCAGCGACCTGTCGTTGTTCGCCGAGTGGGTCGAGCGATCCGGCATCACCAGCCCGGTGGAGGTCGATCGTCTCCTGCTGCGTCGATATGTTGCGTCGCTCACGACGCGGCAGTTCGCCAAACGCAGCATCGCCCGCAAAGTGGCGGCGATCCGCCGCTACTACTCGTTCCTTCGGCACCGTGGCTATGTCGAGACGGATCCGACCGTGTCGTTGCGGGCCCCGGCTGGCCCGGCCCGGCTGCCCCGGGTGCTCGAGCACGGCGAGGTGGCTGCGCTCCTCGATCCGCCCGACGATGCGACCTCGCAGAGTGAGCCGGAGTGGCGCCGCCGTCGTGACGACGCGGTGTTGGAAGTGTTGTATGGCAGCGGCGTTCGGGCGGGTGAGCTCTGCGGGCTGGATGTGGATGCGCTCGATCTGGCGAATGCCGCGATCACCGTATGGGGCAAGGGCGGCAAGGAACGCCGGGTCCCGCTCAGCGCACCGGCGGTCGACGCATTGCGGGCCTGGATGCCGGTACGCGGCGACGTGGTCGATGTCAAGACTGGCGCCGCGTTGTTCGGCAACGAGCGAGGCGTTCGCCTGTCGCCGCGCGATGTGCGCCGCATCATCGACCGCCGCAGCCAACGCCCCACCCATCCCCACGCCCTGCGTCACAGCTTCGCCACGCATCTGCTCGATGGTGGAGCAGACCTCCGTGTGGTACAAGATCTGCTTGGCCATTCCGACGTGGCCACGACGCAGCGCTACACACACGTCAGTAAACAACGTCTCCGAGCCGTCTACACGGAAGCCCACCCCCGAGCATGAAACGCGACAACGACATCGAGCACTGGTGGCAGCGCTGGCTGGAAGCCCGCGACCCCGTAGCCCGCGACAGGCTGATCGTCCACTATTCACCGCTGGTCAAGTTCGTCGCCGGCCGTGTCGGTGCCGGCCTTCCCAACAGCGTCGACCCAGGCGATCTGGTCAGTGCCGGCGTCTTCGGCTTGATCGACGCCGTCGAGCGGTTCGACTCGTCTCGGGGTGTGAAATTCGAGACCTTCGCCGTGCCGCGCATCCGCGGCGCGGTGTTCGATGGCCTGCGTTCTCTCGACTGGGTTCCCCGGTCGGTACGCAGCAGGGCCCGCGAGGTCGAGACCGCGTTCACCGAGCTCGAGAGTCGACACGGCCGGGCACCGACCGACACCGAATTGTCGACGCACCTCAAGATCACTGGCCCCGAGTTCCAGAAGTGGCTGAACTCGATCGCCTCGACCACCGTCGGCCCACTCGACCGGGCATTGGTTGCCGGCTCGGAGCCGCGCACGCTCAGCGGCGATGTGCCCGACACGCCTGCATCGATCGTCGAAGATGGCGAAGTGCGCCGCCTGGTCCGTGGCGAGGTGAAGCGATTGCCGGATCGCGAGAAGTTGGTCCTGTCGCTGTACTACGACGAGGGTCTGACGCTCGCCGAGATCGGTGGCGTACTGGGTGTGACCGAGAGTCGCGTCTCGCAGATCCACACCAAGGCAGTGCTGCACCTGCGCGCCAGGCTGTCGGCGTCGGGGGTCACCTAACTGTCGGGGCCAGGCCATGATCGGCCTGGCCGTGGCGCTCGCCCTGCTCGCCCCAACGTGCTATCGGCCGCCGGTTGCGGCGGCGATCGTCGAGCCCTTTCGGGCCCCGGCGTGCACGTTCTGCCCGGGGAACCGAGGATTGGAGTACCGACCCCAGACCGGTACATCGGTGGTGGCGGCCGCCGACGGTGCGGTCAGGTTCAACGGAGTCGTCGCCGGCGTTCGTTACGTGGTGGTCGAACAGCGCGACGGCCGGACGGCCACCTACGGACGCCTGGCCGCGGCGCAGGTCAATGTCGGCGCCGCGTTGCAAGCGGGCGACCTCGTCGGCACGACCACCGAACGGTTCTACTTCGGCCTTCGCGAGGGCGACCGGTACGTCGATCCGGCACCGTTCCTCGGCTCCCCGAGATACCGGCGTCGACTGGTTCCCGTCGATGGATCCGGGCCGCGGCCACCGCCACCGCCGACGATGCGGTGCGCTGCGGCACAGCCAGGGGTGGGCGAGCGTGCGTCGCGCCGATAACATGGCCAACCGGTCGTCACTCCCGACGGTCCGATATCGAACGTCCCACGCCATCTGCGGTCGCCTCGGCGCCTGGTGTGTGACCCGTGAACCGCAGAGAAGGAGTCCCCATCATGGCCGTCGTCACCATGCGACAGATGCTCGAAGCGGGTGTGCACTTCGGGCACCAGACCCGCCGTTGGAACCCCAAGATGAAGCGATTCATCTTCGGTGAGCGCAACGGCATCTACATCATCGATCTCGAGCAGACGCTGACCCGCGTCGAGACCGCGTACAACTTCGTGCGCGATCTGGCCGCCGGCGGCGGCACGGTGCTGTTCATCGGCACCAAGAAGCAGGCGCAGGACCCCGTGCGCAGCTATGCCGAGAAGTGCGGGATGTCGTACGTCAACGAGCGGTGGCTCGGCGGCATGCTGACGAACTTCGAGACGATCGCCAAGCGCGTGTCGAAGATGCAGGAGTACGAGCGCATGCGCATCTCCGGCGAGTTCGATTCGATGCCGAAGAAAGAGGCACTGCTGCTCGGCCGCGAGCTCGAGAAGCTGCAGAAGAACCTCGGCGGCATCCGCAACATGAGCAAACGTCCCGACGCCGTGTTCATCCTCGACACCAAGAAAGAGCACATCGCGGTCACCGAGGCCAACAAGCTGAAGATCCCCGTGATCGCTGTCGTCGACACCAACGTCGACCCCGACGTCGTGCAGTTCCCGATCCCGGGCAACGACGATGCGATTCGCGCCAACGCGCTGATGAGCCGCGTGATCGCTGAAGCCATCGAAGAAGGGCGATTCATCGCCAGCAAGCGCAACCCGCAGGTCAGCGCAGCGCCGAAGCGCACCGCCGAAGACGAGGCCGCGTTCGCCGCAGCA
>JANMNE010000100.1:0-12136 GCA_031373785.1 Ilumatobacteraceae bacterium | reverse complement strand
GTCGGCAGGATCGATGTTGAGCTCGACCTGCCCAGGCGCGGCTTCGTCGTGCCATCCCTCGATCGGCACGCCGAGACCTTCGAGGCGTTGCAGCACGACATCGAGGAACCGCATCTGCTGACGCGAGTTGTAGTGCAGGTACCCGAGCGGGGCGTGGTGGGCCATCGGGGTCAGGTCGCGCATCTTCATGGTGCGGGCTTGCGCGAAGGACTCCTGGAACAACATCACCTCGATCTCGAATGCCGCCTTCGCAGTCAGGCCGTGCGTCGCCAGCCGCTCGGTCATGCTGCGCAGCTTCGACCGGGGGCACACCGGCACGGTCTCGCCGTCAGGGTCGACCATGTCGCAGATGACATTGGCGGTGCCCGGGCGATCAGGCGCCACGACCAACGTCGACAGATCGGGGCGCTGATGGAGGTCGCCGAGCGCCTCGCGGCGCCAGTCGTTCCACCACACCAGGAACGGAGCTCCACCCACGTCGTACCCCAGCACGAGCTCGGTGATCGCGTTGCCGAGTGGCAGCGACGAGATGAACTTGCGCCTCGAGAGGTGCTTGCCGATCACCAACCCGTCGATCGAGATTCCCTCGGTCTTGACCCACGTGATGTTGCGCTCGTCGAGCCACGCCGCTGCCTGTGTCGCATCCATGCTCACTGCCCCAGCATCCACGCCAGCGACCCACCGGTGAGTGTGGCGAGATGAGCGAGCTTGCCGACCCCGAAGAGCTTTCCGTCGAGCAGATCCTGACCCAGCACGGTGTTGCCGAGGAAGACGTTGAACAGGGCGTGCTCGCTGCCGTGCAGTTCGTACTCGACCGGCGGGTCACCGAGCACGATCTCGGACCCATCGCCGATGCAGACGACGCGCATCGATCGCGGAACACCGGGACGTTGCGCGGCGAAGGTGAAGAAGCGCTGAGCCTCCTGCTGCCAGGTGCCGTGCGGTGGGTCGAGGAGCTTGCCGACGGTGAGGGCCAACTTCGGATGCTTGGCGACTCCGAGGACCTTGGGGGACCGTGGCTTCTCATCCGCCATGGTGTTGAGGTCGGCGGCGATCAGCACGTCGGTGTCGGCGGACACCCCACGCACCACGGTGACGCCACCGTTGCCGAAGCGCATCGTGGCCGACTGCGGGTCGGTCGTCGACTTCAACGCGACGTTGCCCTTGATGCGACCGATCGCCGCCGCCAACTTCGGAGTCCTCGCCGCACGCCGCAATGTGGACGCGAGGATCAGAACGATCGGCACGGGATCAGGTTCGACGTCGATGCGGGCTGACTCGGTCATGGGCGCTGAGGTTACGTTCGTCGTCGCGAAGCTTTCGAGGCGGGGGCCTCGCCCCACAATGCCAACTGCTCCCACGTGATGGCGACATCGCTGACCAACTGCCACGTCAGCCGCCCCCGATCACCCGGCCGGCGCACCTCGACGCGTTCCGGGCGCAGGCTGCGCGCCGCACCGTTGGCGTCGTGGATCGTGATGCTGCCGTCGATCGCCACGCCCGACATCTTGCCGGGCAGCCAACGACCGCCGTCGACCTTGCGGAACCGCACCGGTTCGCCACTGGTCAAGCGCAGTTGCGCAAGTATCTCTGCGTCGAACATCGCTCGTTGCTCAGCCGCCGACGATCCGGGCCTGCAGCTTGCGCATGCCGGCCAGCCACCGGTCGTAGTCGCCGGTCTTGCGTTGGAGGTACGTGAGCACTTCGGGGTGCGGCAGGATCAGGAACGTCTCGGAGCGGATGATCCCGGCAGTGACCTCGGCAACGTCGTCGGGCTCCAACACGACGCCGGAGGCCCGCACAACGTTCCCCGCTCCGTTCGACGTGATCGGGCCGGCATTGAGCATGTTGGTGTTGACCCCCTGCGGACACAGGCAACTGACTCGGACGCCCTGATCGCCATAGGTGATGCTCATCCACTCGGCGAAGGCAACAGCGGCATGTTTGGTCAGCGAGTACGGCGCCGACCCGATCTGGCTCAGCAGGCCTGCCGCGGAGGCCGTGGAACAGAAGTAGCCCTCGCCGCGGGCCAACCAACCGGGCAGGAGGTACTTCGCGGCCCAGCGGTGGGCATGGACGTTGATGTCGAACGCGGTCTGCCACTCGGTCTCGGGCGTGCTGAGGTCGGTGCCGATGGCGACCCCTGCATTGGCGAAGAACAGGTCGATCGGCCCGAACACATCCTCGGCGGCAGCGACGAGGAAGTGGTTGCCGGCCTCGGTGCTCACGTCGACTGCCAGCGCGACCGCGCTGCGCGGGCGGACGGCGTTGAGCTGATCGACGACCGTGGTCAGACTCGTTGCGTCGACGTCGGAGGCGACGACTCGCGCGCCTTCGGCGTGGAATCGTTTGGCCAGGGCCCGACCGATCCCGTTCGCAGCACCGGTGACAATGACGTGACGCCCATCGAATTCCATCGCCCCCGATGGTAGGCGTCACACCACGTATGTGAGTGGTTGCCGGTACGATGCACGTCCGGAGCCTCCCGCGCGAGTTACGGTCTCGGGACGGGCTAGCAGCGGTAAGGAGTCAGCATCAGATGACCGATAACAATGACGCAGTCATCGCAGAGGCTTTGAGCGTGATCGACAAGGCTCTCGGGCAGATGCTGCGCCGCGAGTTGGTGTCGTCCGGTGAGGTCACCGACGTGTTGCTCGACGTGCGTACCTTGCTCACGTTGCCGGCGACCGCCAGCACTGACGCCTGACCCGCACTACGCCGAGATCAGGTCGGCGAACGCCTTCTCCAGACACTCGCGCAACAGCTCGGGTTCGGTCACTGCCGCGGTGTCGATGTTGACGCCCATGTCGAGGCTGTGGTTGTAGCTCAACAGGGTGAGGTTGTAGGCCACGCCGGCGAGCGGGCCGACCGCGTAGTTCTCCAGGATCTCGGCCCCGGCGATGTACAGCGGCACGGGTGCGCCGCGCACGTTCGACGTGGCGAAGTCGACCGTTTGTGCCTGTTGCCGCGCCAGCCGGGTGATCAGCGAGGTCGGCAGTGTCGAGGCGACGGCGGCCAGCGTTTCGAGTGACGCAGTCGAGTTCGATTCACGAGCGGCGCCGGCGGCCGCTTGAATCCAACTGAAGCGCTCGGCGATCGACATGTCGCCGGTCGGCACCAGCATGCGAGCCAACGAAAACGCGTTGGACCCGGAGCCCTCACTGCGGGTGCTGATCGCCATGCTGGCCCGCAGCTCGTCGACGGGTGACCCCATGCGCTCGTGATACCGGCCGGCGGCCTCGGCCGCAGCCGTGAGGAAGGCGGTGTTCAACGTGCCCCCCAGCCGCTTGGCAGCCGCACGCGTGTCGCCGAACGGGGCCCGCAGCACCTCCATCCGCCGGCGCAACGATCGCTGCGTCCACAGTGGCGAGCGAGCCTGCTCGGTGTCGCTGAGCTGGTTCACGACCCCCCGCACCGTGTCGGCGGCAGCGGAGCCGGCCTCGGGGATCCCTGTCGGATCGCTGAGCAGATCCTTGATCTGGCGGAGGATGCCGAGCGGCATGCGCAGACTGCCGGCCAGCAGGTCGCGGAAGAGGTCGCCGTTGGAATCCGTCGGAGCCGGGTCGCGGTCGGCGAGCTCCGCCGGATCGAGTGGCGGCGGGTCGGGTGCGTCGCGTTCGAAGTCGAGGAACTGCAGCGACAACTTCACACTCCCTTCCCCGTCGGTGATCGCGTGGTGCAGCTTCTCGATCAGTGCCGACTTGCCACCGCGCAGGCCGTCGACGACCACGAACTGCCAGAGCGGCCGGGTTCGATCGAACGGGTCACAGGCGATCAGGCTGGCGAGGTCGAGCAACTGCCGCATGGTGCCCGGCTTCGGCAGGGCGAGGTGGCGAACGTGGTAGCGCAGGTCGAAGTTGCTGTCAGTGACCCAGGTCGGCGCGGTGAGGTTGACGGGCACCGGCTGCACACGCTGGCCGAGTCGTTCGACGACGTGAACGGCTCGGTCCATCCGCGTCAGCAGGCGGTCGAAGTCGGGCGGACGATCGAGGACGGTGACCGCGGCAAACGTGCTCGACAGGTGTGGATCCTTCTCGAGACGCCACATCAGCCCCTCCGCGTCGCTCATCTTGCGATCGAATTGGGGTAGGTCGGACATGGGATCACACTAAGCCACGACCTCACCGGGGTTCTACAGTGAGCAATCATGCGCGAGCGGCGGACCATCGAGATCACGCCGTTCGGCTCGACACTGGTCATCGACACCGACAACGTCGAGCTGCTCGAACAGGTCCGGGCCGGCCTCGGCCGGTATCCGGCAGACCCGGCCATCGGTGGAACCTTGCGTGTCGAGGCCACCGTCGACGACTCGCTGGAGGAGCCCTCGGGGTGGCCGGCGATGACCGCCGAGATCGATGGTGATCAGCTGATCGTGCGCTGCGGTCAATCGACGATGACGCTCGACCGTCGAGCCGGGCTCGCTGCGATCACGCTGGCGCCGGCGATGCTCGGCGAAGCCGACGCCCTGCGGTTGATGGTCGAGGGCGGCTTCACCAGCATGCACACGCACTCCGGTCGCCTGCACGCAGTGCACAGCGCGCTCGTCGTCAGCGGAGAGCGCGGGCTGATGCTGCGCGGGGTGTCGGGCGCCGGTAAGTCGACGCTGACGTACTGCTGCATGCGCGCGGGTATGGGTGTGGTCAGCGACGATTGGCTGTACGGCTCCGCTGATCACGGCCCCGACGTGCTGACCGGTTACCCGTGGCGGATGATGATGACCACCGTGGCCGCGGAGCGGTTTCCGGAGCTGCGCGGCGCGGCGGTCGTGCCGCACCCGTCGGAGGACCGTTGGAAGATCCCGATCATCCCGCCCGTCGACCAGCAGATCGTGCGGCATCAGGTGCATGCGGTGGTGTTCATCGACCCCGAGGGGGATCTCGCCGTCGAGGAGATCGATCTCGACGAGGCCGCCGATCGGTTCTGGCGGTCAGCGCTGCCGACCGAGCACGAGACGCTCGGGGCGCAGTGGGTGCACCGACTGCTGGACCGGCCCGCATTCGTGCTGCACCGCGGCACATCACCCGCCGACGCGGCCGGCGCGCTTCAGCGGTTGGCGGCCACCCTGCGGTAGAGGGATTCGAACGCCCGCGCCGTGTGGGCGGCGTCATGTGCCACAGCCCACTCGTGGGCGCGGTCGGCCACGAGCTGACGGTGCCCGTCGTCGGCCAACACGGCGAGGATCCCCTCGGCCAACGCCTCGGGCCGACGACCGGGGACTGCGATTGCGGCAGGGTGTGGCATGGTCGCGAAGTCGGCGACGTGACCGACCGCGGTCCCGATCGTTGCAACACCACACGCTGCGGCCTCGAGCACCGCGACTGGGCCTGCATCGTGTCGTGATGACAGCACGTGGAGCGAAGCCTGGCCGAGCATGGTCGCCAGCTCGGGTGCTGACAGGTACCCGTGGAACCGAACGTGCCGATCGAGGCCGAGTGTTGTGGCGAGGTGCTGGACGTAGCCGTCGAGCGTGTCGAGACCGGCGATGTCGAGCTCGGCATCGGGGCACGCGTCGACCACGATGCGAACGGCGTGGAGCAACAACGACTGATCCTTGACCTGGTTGAGGTTGCCGACGTGTGCCACCCGGTCAGGGATGGGCGTTTCCGCGGTTCGGGAGAAGACCGAGGTGTCGGCTCCGAGTGGAATGATCTCGTCGACCCGACCGCCGGCGGCAGTCACGTGTGCGTGCATCCACGAGGTGGCGACCGTGACCGCGGTCGCCGCACGCGTCGAGGCCTGGGCCATCAGCAGGCTCCCGCGGCGCAACCCCCCGCCGTACCCGATGTCTGCCAGTGCGGCGAACTCGCCACCGCACACCGAGATCACACCGGGCCGTCGATGCCGGCGTGCTGCCATGGAGGCCGCGAAACCGGGCAGGTTGGCCCACAATCCATGGATGACGTCAGGCCGTCCGCCCGCACCGGCGAGACTGCTGACGCTGCGCACCACCCTGGCGATATCGGCCTTGCTGTGCCGCCCGACGGGCACGTTGATCACCTCCGCACCGAACAGCGGCCACGTTCCCTCGGCGGCGTCGTGGCCGACGGCGATCACCAGGACGTCGTGTCGTGAGCTCAGGTCGGCGACCAGACCGTGGATGAACGGAATGACGCGTGGCGAGCCTGGTGGGTCGACCCCACCCGGCACGACGAGGACGATCCGCATCGGCACAGTCTGGCCGAGGCGGCGGCCGTAGCCTTCGCCCATCGATTCGATCTCCGACGTAGCGGGCGCCCGTATGCAGCAACTCACGTTGCTGCAGTTCGTGCTCGACCGGCTCCGCGGTGGTGTTGCTGCGGCGCCGGTGATGACGCTGTCGGAACTGCAACAGGCCGGGTTCGCGACGGGCCTGACGGCCCTCGTGGCCGAGGTGGCCGCCACCGATTTCGATGTCGAGTTGCAGCCTTACCTCGACCAGCAGCGTCGCCAGGTTGCCGACCGCGTCGAGCGGTTCCGACCGGTGATCGGCGCAGTGCTGACGGCGCTCGGCCGGGTCGGTGTGCCCGCCACACCGGTGAAAGGCGCCGAGCTGACCAACGGGATCTGGCCGTATCCATCGGCCCGTCCGATGTCGGACATCGATGTGATCGTGCCATCGCAACGGCGCGCTCAGGCCGGTGCGGCGCTGGAGAGTGCAGGGTTCACCTTCGACGGTTCGTCGGCTCACGAGGACACCTTCCTGGCCTGGGGCGACGGTTCGGTCGGGCCAACCGATGGTGAGTCGGCGGACCACAATGGCCGGGTCGAGTTGCACCCCGGCTGGGGCGAGTTCATCCACGGATACGTCGTGCATGGGATGGCGATCGAGGCACACACGACGATGCGTCCCCTCTGCGGGGCAGTGTGTGCCCGCCTCGACCTTGCCGGCGTGACCACGTCGGTGATCGGGCACCTCAGTTCGACCGTGGTGCGTTGCGAGGTGCGCGCCGTGAACGTGGTCGACGTGTGGTTCTGTGATCTCGCCGGAGCGGATTGGGCGAAGGTGGCCGGCCTGCTCGATCAATGCGACCCGAGGTTGACGGGACCCGGGTTGTGGCTGTCGTCTCGCCTGCTGCCAGGCGTGGTGCCCGCCGAGTTGATCGCCCGGCAACTGGCCCGGCTGCCTCGATCGGCGAGGTCCCGGCTCGAGCACCTGCACCCGGAGGCCACGCTTCGCGCCCGGGCGGCGCGCACCACGATCCGCTGGCGGCAGGCGTTCACGGTGCGGCCGGTCGAGCGCGCGGCTGTGCTGCGACAGATGACTCAGTCGGCACGGATGCGGCGGTGAAGCGGCTGCGCGTCGTCGTGGTGATGCCACCCGCGACCGACCTCGAACACGAGGCGGCGCTCGACCTGTGGCCGACGTTCACGACGACGCTCGAAGCCGTGCAACGGCGGGGCGACATCGAACCCATCGGCTGCTGCCGCACGAACCGGTCGGGTGCGACGATCGAACGCAACGGTGTCGAATACCACTTCGAACCGAGCGATCGGCAACTGGCGCGGCGCGTCGCCGACCTGCACCCCGACGTGGTGCACCTGCACGGCCTCGGGTTCACTCGCGTGCTCGTCGCCATCCGGCATGCCGTCGGTCGCGACGTGCCCATCCTCATGCAACATCATGGTGAGCCGCCACCGTCGAACGCCCGCACCCGGGTGGCCCGTCGGGTCACCCGCCACATGGTCGACGGCTACCTGTTCACCGGGGCAGCGGGGCAGTCCGAGGGGTTTCGCCGCGCCGGGGCCATCGGTCGAACCGCGCCGGTGTACGAAGTGCTGGAATCGGCCAGCCATCTCGACGCTACGGCCGTGGTCGAGGCACCCGAGCTCGGTGGGAACCCTCGTGTGGTGTGGGTCGGGCGCCTGATCCCGTCGAAGGATCCGCTCTGTGCCGTCCACGCCCTTGCTGCGGCGCGCCGGCTGGGCAGTGACGCTGAACTGCACATGGTGGCGACCGATCGGGACATGGAGGCCGAGGTGCGGCACCTGATCAAGTCGCTGGGGCTCGCCGAACGCGTGCACCTCCACCCGCCCGTCGCTCACACCGCGATGGTCGGCTGGTACCGGAGTGCGGACGTGTACCTGTCGACGAGTCATCGTGAGGGCTCGAACTACTCCCTGATCGAGGCGCTGGCGTTCGGGTGCCGGCCGGTGGTCACCGAGATCCCGTCGCATGCGGCAATCGTCAAGGAATTGGCAAGCCGCTTCCCTGTGGGCGACCCCGAGGCAGCCGGCGCCCTGATTGCCGCGGCTGCAGGCATCTCGCCCGACGTCGTCGTCGAGCACTCGTCGCGGCACCTCTCGTGGGGCTCGATCAGCGATGAGCTTGCGGCGGTGTACGCGCGATGCTGCAGGTCCTAAGCCCAATGGACGCAGGCTTTTGCCCATTCGTTCGGCTACCTTGCGCCAGGACATGACGGGAATCCTGCTCGCCCATTCGTATTTCTTGCGCCTCGACCCAAAGCAGTGGGAAAAGATGCGACCGTACCCGCCGCTGGGCACGCTCTACGCGGCCGAAGTCTTGCGCAACCTCGGGTTCGCAGTTGCCGTCTTCGACGCAATGCTGGCCGACGGCGAGCACGAGTTCGCCGAGGCGCTGCGTAGCCATCGACCGCGTCATGTGGTGCTGTTCGAGGACAACTTCAACTTCTTGTCGAAGATGTGCCTGGCGCGCATGCGCGAAGCGGCACTCACGATGGTGGGAATGGCCAAGGAAGCGGGCTGTCGCGTCGCCGTTGCCGGCGCCGATGTCACCGACCACGCCGACGTGTACCTGGCCGCAGGCGCCGACGTCTGCATCCTCGGTGAGGGTGACCACACCGTGAGGGAGGTGGTCGAGGCGTGGGAGCTCCGGCCCGAGCACCCCTCGTACGATGGGATCGATGGCATCGCAAGCATGTCGCGCGGCGCAGTGTGCGCTTCACGCTCGCGATCGATCGAGCGCCACCCCGACGTGTTCGGACGACCTGCCCGCGACCTCATCGACATCGAGGCCTATCGGCGTGCCTGGGTCGATCACCACGGCCGGTTCTCGCTCAACATGGTCAGCACGCGGGGCTGCCCGTACCACTGCAACTGGTGCGCCAAGCCGATCTGGGGACAGCGATATGCGATGCGCACGCCGGCCGATGTGGCCGAAGAGCTCGCCACGGTGAAGGTCGAGATCGCGCCGGACCACATCTGGTTCGCCGACGACATCTTCGGTCTCCGTAGCGACTGGCTGGCTCAATTCGCCCAACGGGTGAATGAGCTCGACGCGATGATTCCCTTCACCATGCAATCGCGCTGCGACCTGATGACACCGGTCGCCGTGCAGGCCCTGGCGGCTTCCGGGTGCCATGAGGTGTGGCTCGGAGCGGAGAGTGGCAGCCAACGAGTGCTCGACGCCATGGACAAAGAGATCACCGTCGCCGAGATCCGCAGTGCCCGTGCGGCACTGGCCGAGGTGGGTGTGCGCGCCTGCCTGTTCATCCAGTTCGGCTACCCGGGTGAGACGTGGGCAGACATCGAGTCGACCATTGCGATGGTGCAGGATCTGTTGCCCGACGACATCGGCGTCAGCGTCAGCTATCCGCTGCCCGGCACACGATTCCACGAGATGGTCAAGTTCGACCTGGAGGATCGCGAGAACTGGCAGGACTCGGGTGACCTGGCGATGATGTTCGCGGGCACCTACACCACGCAGCTGTACCGCCTGCTGCATCACGCGCTGCACGACGATCTCGACCTGCGTCGCCGCGAGGCCGGGCTGACACGTGCGAAGCATCCCCAGATCCCCGATGTCTCGCTCGACGAGCAGCGTCAGCGTGTCGAGGCGCGGTGGGCCGAGGTTCGTGAGGTCGAGGTGACCTCGCGGCACCCGAATCCGACGCGGTTGCGGATCCCGATCATGGCCATCGCCGGCGACTGATCAGGTTTCGGTGGTCGCGTCGGTCTGCAACCGACCGTCGTCGACGTGCACGATTCGGTCGCACAGCGAGAGCGTCGACGGGCGATGGGCCACGATCACCATGGTCACCTGCCCCTTGAGGGCATCGAGCGCGGCGCGGATGCGTTCCTCCGACACGCTGTCGAGCGCGCTCGTGGCCTCGTCGAGCAGCAAGATGTCGGGCTGGCCCGCGAGCGCCCGGGCCAGACAGATGCGTTGACGCTGGCCGACCGACAGCTGCGAACCTCCGTGGCCGACCTCGGTATCGACGCCGTTCGGCCACGCGGCGATCTCGTCGGCGATGTTGGCCTGCCGCGCCGCAGTGAGGAGCCGATCGTTGTCGATGTCGCGGAACCATCGGATGTTGTCGGCGACGGTGCCGCGCAACAGCACGGGCTCCTGGGGAACGCAGGCGATGCGGGCTGCCCACGATGCCGGGGAGAACATCGTTGCGTCGTGCCCGTTGACGATCAACGATCCCGATGACGGCCGGCGAAGTCGAGCCAACAGATCGACGATCGTCGACTTGCCCGCGCCCGAGTGGCCGACCAGACCGACGACCTCATGACGGGAGACATCGAGATCGAGCGGGCCGAGGGCGAAGCGCTCGTCGAACCGCAACGTCGCCGCTCGGAGGCTCAACAGTTCGATGTGCGGGGTGTTCTCGTTACCGAACCCCGCGGTCTGCGAGATCAGGTCCGTCTCCGTCACCAACAACTGCTCGATGAAGCCCTGCTGGGCGCCGAGGTTCTGCACAGCCTGCTGGGCGAGCTGTCCCTGCGAGACGGCGCGCAACGACAGCAGCGCGACGGCGCCGAAGGCGGCGACGTTGGCAACCGAGCGACCGCTGAGTACCCACAGCCCGCCCGCCGCGGCGCAGGCCACGAGGGCTTGGAAGACGGCCGGCGATGCGCCCGCCAGGAACCGGCTGGTCCGGTAGAGCTCGATCTGTTGCCGGCTGGTGGCCTCGAATCCGGCCGACACGGGCGCGCCGACGTCGAACAGGATCACCGGCCGGGCCGTGGCGACGGTCTCGGAGAACTGGGCGGCGACGTCCTGGCCCCGTCCGGCCTCCTCCTGGCCGACCTCGCGTGATCGGCGGGTCCACGGCCGCATCGTCATGCCGACGATCACTGCCATGGCCCCGACGGCGGCGGCGCCGGCCGGACTGGCAGCGATCGCCGCGACCGTCAGGACGGCGATGTTGATGGCCGCAGACACCAGCGCCGTGGCGGTCAACGCGTACGCCCCGGCGACCTGGGTGTTGACCATGGCCACCTGCTGCAGGGCGCCGGGAGCCTGGGTGGAGATCACGCCCCACGGGGCGTCGAGGAACGTGCGCAGGATGGCGGCGCGGTGCCGATGCACGATGCCCGCAGCCACGCCGGCGCCGGTGTGAGCCGACCACAGTCCCAGCATCAGCCTGATTGCCGCCGCAGCTGCGGCCAGGACCAGACCTCGGCGCACGCTGATGTCGATGCCGATCACGTCGATGTTGCTGCGACCACTGGTGATCGCGACGGCAGCGGTGGAGATCGCCAGGAGGCTGATGGCATCGGCGATCCCGGCGATGAACGAGGCCAGCGAGATCGTCCACAACCGTGCCCGTTCGGCCGGGGAGGTGATGGCGCGCAGTGCCTCCCGGTTGGTCACGACGGGCACGCTAGCCGTGCGTGTATTACTTGATGCGGGCTTCCCAGCGGAAGCGACGGAGTGAGACCACGAGGCCGACGACACCCAAGGCCAGCATCATCAACGTGTGGGTGGCGACGATGCCGGTGCCGCCACCGAACGGGTTGAACACGTGGACCATCGCCTGCACCAGATGCCGCACCGGGAACACCACGGCGACGCGCCCCAGCGTCGATGTCGATGAGACCGGCCCGAACGTGCCGGAGATGAACAACAGCGGGAAGAGCACGAAGTTGATGACTGCCGGCGCGGCATCTTCGTTGGGCACGAAGGCGACGATCGCGGGCACGTGCACGCGCCGACCTGGTTGCCGAAGTGCGCGCCACCGAAGCTTCGTAACCAACTCCGAGATGTCGGCGCATCGCCGGCGGTTGCCGCGACCTCGTTGGGCGCGAGTTCGGTACTTCCAATACCGAAATCGAACCCGTTGAGCCCGGTCGGGAGCGCTGTGGGTACCCGCCGTACCGGGATCGCGCCCGACCGATCTCGGCGCGGATGGAGCGCACGCCGGGCGCGTGGTGTGCGCCACGTTGCCGG
>JANMNE010000368.1:0-4079 GCA_031373785.1 Ilumatobacteraceae bacterium | reverse complement strand
CCTGCTGCAGGATTCGCAGCCCGTAGTCGGCGACGAACAGCCGTCCGCTGCTGGCTCCGACGGCATCGCACGCTACCTCGACGAGTGGCCCCATCTCCCAAGGCGGGACGCGTTCGGCGGTGTCGAACAGCCGGGCCACGGCCCGACCGACCGACGCTTCGTCCAGTGCGGGGTCGTCCGTCATCGCGGGCGGGGTGGGCTGGTCGGTTGGATCACGCTGCATTGACCCTAGACGAAGGGCTGTCAGTCCCCGGATGTCACGGTGACCGGGATCCCGTTCAGCACGGCATTGCCCGATACGGGGTCGAAGGCATCGCCGTCGGTGAGGATGTTGGTGTTGACGCCGGGTCGGCTCTCGGCGACACGAAGCCGTGCTCCCGGCGCATCGTGGCCCCAGCCGTATGGAAGACAGACGACGCCGAGCCGCATGTCGTCGGTCACCTCGACGGGCGCTGCGATCCGTCCGACCCGCGACTCGACGACGGCAACATCGCCGGTCACGAGTCCACGGTCGTCGGCATCGCTCGGATGCATCAGCAGCGTGCAGCGCTCCTTGCCCTTCATCAACACGTTGATGTTGTGCAGCCAACTGTTGCCGGAGCGCACGTCGCGCCGGCCGATCAGGGTCAGACCTTGCTGCGGTGCGGGCCGGTCGAGCAAGGTGCCGACGGCGGCGATGATCTCGGGTGGCGCCAGCTCGACCTTTCCCGTGGGCGTGTTGAGGACGCCCGGCAGCCGAGGTTCGAGGGGCCCGAAATCGAGCCCGTGCGGATTCGTCTGCAGCACTGCCAGCGTGAGGCCGTCAGGCACGGAACCGAAGCCGTCGCCGAATGGGCCGGTGCGCACCAGGGCATCGACCAGCCGATCCTGCGGAGCGTCGCCGTGAACTGTCTGACGGAGCTCGGTCGCATCTCGCCCGTGGACGTTCCCATGCCGGTTGGCGACCGCACGTTCGAGGACACCCATCAGCAGTTCCTCGTCGATCACCGCAACATCACCGTTGGCACCTTCGCCCCGCACAAGGAGCGCCAACCGCCCGAGCACCTCACTGTCACTCGGCTGGTCCGTAGCGAACACCGCCGGCGACCAGTTGGCAATGCGGCGCAGCGACTGGTTGTAGAACGCCGCGTCGTAGTGGCTCTTCTCGAGCGGCGACGGGACGGGGAGGATCACGTCGGCGTGCCGTGTGGTCTCGTTGAGGTAGAAGTCGATGCTGACCATCAACTCGAGTGACGCAAGCGCCGCATCGAGTCGGGCGCTGTCGGGTGTGGTCAGCACGGGGTTTCCCGCGATCGTGATCATCGCCCTGATCTGGCCGGTGCCTGGCGTCTCGATCTCCTCGGCGAGCACGGCGACTGGCAGCTCGCCGTTGACCTCGGGCCGACCCGAGACACGGCTGCGCCAACGGCCGGTCCCATACCCCCGCCGGGTCCCTTGCGTCGGGCGTGGGCGGGCGTGGGCGCCGAGGCCCCACATCCCTCCGCCCGTTCGGTCGAGGTTGCCGGTGATCGTGGTCAGCAGATCGGTCGCCCACGATGCAACCGTGCCACCCGCAACGGTGTGCACACCGATGCGTCCGTAGACCACGGCGCTCTCGGCGGCTGCCAACTCGCGGGCGATCCGTCTGGTCACGTCGGCAGCGATGCCGGTCGAACCTTCGACTGCCTCGGGCGTGAAGGCAGCCACCGCGTTCAGTGCCTCGTCGAGACCGTTGAGGTGCGGTGTCGCTTCACCGGTGTCGACCAGACCCTCGGCAGCGATCACGCCGGCGAGTGCGCAGAGGAACAGTGCATCGGTGCCGGGGCGGATCGAGAGGTGCTCGTCGGCCGCCTGCGCGGTACGCGTGCGGCGCGGATCGACGACAACGATCCGACCGCCACGCGTTTGGATCGCCTCGAGTCGACCGGGCCAGTCGGGTGCAGTCGCCAGTGACCCATTCGATTCGTACGGGTTGGCGCCGAGCATCAAGAGGTAGTCGGTGCGGTCGAGATCGGGCACGACGAACGCATTGGGGTCGCCGAACATCATTCCCGACGACACGTGCCGTGGCATCTGATCGACCGTCGAGGCGCTGAAGATGTTGCGGCTGCCGAGCGAGCGCAGCACCGGGCGTGTCCAGAACAACGACGCCAGTGTGTGGGCGTTCGGGTTGCCGAGGTACACGCCGACCGCGTCCGCCCCGTGCTCGGCGATGATGGCCATGAGGCGGCGCTCGATCTCGGCGAACGCCTCGTCCCACGTCGCCTCCACGTGCCCCTCGCCGCGGCGGATCAACGGCGCGCGCAGCCGATCCGGGTCCTCGTAGAGCTGCTTCAGGGTCGAGCCCTTCGGGCAGATGAAGCCGCGTGAGAACACGTCGTCACGGTCGCCGCGGATCCGTTGCACGGCCCCGTCTCGGACCGTGATCTCGAGCCCACACGTCGCCTCGCAGAGCGGGCACGTGCGGAAGTGGGTGTCCTCCATCCCGCAACGTCACCACAACCACGTGGCTCGCGCAAGCTCGGCTTCCTCAACGACCGCATGCCCTACGTGCTCGAGTTTCACCTCGGCGCCGTGCCGGTCGGTCACGTCACGACCCACGGCGAGTATCTCGGCACCGTCGGGACCACTCAGGTACCGATCGACCCATTCAATCCACTGGCCCGGCACGTTGAAATCGGAGCGAGCCGTGCACTCGACCAGCACTGGGTTGTCGGGTCCGAGCAGGGCGATCTGAGATCTGAGACCGATCAACCCGTCGGTGTTCAGGAATTGATCCAGCGGGCAACCGACCACTCGAGCTGGCTCGAGGTGGTATGCGGCTGCCCTGACGGCATTGCAGTAGGTCACGACGAGATCCGAGACGCGGTACCGATCACCCGCTCCGGCAGTGCGTCAAGCATCGCCAGGGCGTTCACCTCGATCGTCTCGCCTGCCAACGTCCTCACGCCGGAACTCCTTCTCGAGGCACTGTGGCCACTGAGCCGCCAGGTTCAGCGTTGCCGCCGCACCGCACGTGCCCGCGTCGTCGGCACGCGGCGCCTGGCCGCCGGCGTCATCATTATCGGCCGGGACCTGTCAGCCGCGAGAGCCAAAGGTCCCCTCACGGCCGGAATCGCCGCACACTGCTTGTTGGTCAGGATCGGCCGACTTCGGCCAGGGCGCCCTGCACCGAGTCGGCGAACCGCTGGACGATCTGGTCGAGGTCGTCAGCCGTGGCGTTGTACGGCGGGGCGATGATGACCGTGTCGCCACGCGTCCCGTCGACATTGCCGCCCATCGGGTAGCAGATCAGTCCGTGGTCGAGTGATTGCCGGCGGATGCGCAGGTGCAGCGCGAGTGACGGGTCGAAGGGTTCATTCGTCGCCCGGTCGGCGACGAACTCGATGCCGATGAAGAAGCCGCGGCCACGAATGTCGCCCACCGACTGTGCCACGGCATTGACGGCACCCAATGCGTCTCGCAGCGATTGCTGCAGCGCGGGGCCGTCTCGGTGGACGCGCTCGACCAGACCGTCGCGCTGGATGATGCGCTGCACTGCTGCGCCAGCAGCGCATGCGAGTGTGTGCCCGGTGAACGTGTGCCCGGTCATCGGACCGCCCGACACAGCGTCCAACACTTCGGCGATCCGGCGGCTGTACAGCGTCGCTCCCAAGGGCACGTAGCCACCGCCCAGTCCCTTGGCGACCGCCATGATGTCGGGCACGACGCCGTCGTGTTCGAGTGCGCGCCACGTGCCGCATCGACCGGCACCGCACATGACCTCATCGGCGATCATCAACACCCCATGGTGATCGCACACCTCGCGGACGAGACCGGCATAACCATCGGGAGCGGGCACGACGCCACCGGCCGCACCGACGACGGGTTCGAAGATGAACGCGGCGACGTTCGTCGGACCGAGGCGGATGATCTCGGTCTCCAGTTCCGCCGCACACCACGTCGCAACGTCGGCGGCGTCGACTCCATCAGGCGGTCGGAAGGCGTTGGCCGGGGAGATGTGCGATACGGGCAGCATCGAGCTGCGGTACGGCGCCTGTCGATCGCTGAGGTCCGAGACCGACAACGCCCCCAGCGTGTTGCCGTGCCACGACCGGCGA
>JANMNE010000093.1:0-2663 GCA_031373785.1 Ilumatobacteraceae bacterium | reverse complement strand
CGAGCGTTCGCCTCTCGGAATCCTCTCGCTGGCATCGCCGATCGTCGAAGCGACGTCGGTGCGCCCCCGTGATCTGCTGCGCCCGGACGGCGCCCAACACGTCACCGGCCCCGAGTTGTACGACAGCTTCATCGAGTCGGGGTTACCCGAAACCGAGGCGCTCGTGCGTGCGGTGGCGACGCTGCTTCCAGATGCGGCGCTCTCCCAGACGTTGCTGCAACGCATCGAGACCCGCGGCTCGGTCATCCGCAACCCGCCGGCATGGCTCGCCACCATGGATCACATCGAGTTCACCGATGTTGCCGAGCTGGTGCACATCCTTGGCGATGGCGACAACGTGATGGTCGCGTGGCGTTGGCCCGACGGAAGTGCCGCGACCGCGGTGGTCTACATCGATCACAACATGGGCACGATCGTGAAAGACGCGTTCATCATGCCCGATTCGTTCGACGTGTTGAAGCGCCAGTTCGCGCGCGCCGGGTTGGTGGACCAAGTCATCCGGCCGCTCGATCCCGCTGTCGCTCGGGCGAGGATCACCGACGCCATCGAGGCCGGCGAACGAGTGCTCCCACCGCTGGAGACCGACTCGTGGCCGATGTGCCGTCCGCTGGTGGAGTGGGTTGTTCGAGCGCTCCCCGATGGTGGTCAGGGCTACGTCCGACCCGACTGGAGCGACAACGAACGACGGAACCTGTTCGAGGACTTCATCATCTCGGATATTGCACGTGCCCTCGGTTTGCCGTCGGCTGTGATGCACGATCTGGGCGAACCGCTGGTGTGGTTCGGTTGCGACTACGGGCCTGGAGATCCCCTGCGATGGAGCCCGGTGTCGGTCGAAATCGTGCTCGTCGACTGGTATCCGCGCAAGATCTTCAGCGTTGACCGCGACGCCTGGCTCCATCTCCCAAAGGTGCTCGAGGCGTTCGTGCGATTCGCTCACGATCTTCGAGAGATCCCGTCCTACCTCACCGATGAAACCGTCGAGGCCGTTGCGCGTTGGACGCCCGACTTCCTCGCGGCGATGGCCCGTCCCGGTCGGTCGCCGTTGTCCAACTGGGATGACGATGAGGCTCCCGACGATCCGGGCCCCGATGGCGCGTGGCTCGACGAGTTCGAGTCCGACCTCATCAAGCAGGTCGGAGGGCCCGAGGCGTACGCGGCTCTCACCGACGACCCGCTGCCGGATGAGCCATTCGATTGGTCAGCGGTGCCCGACCGATGGAGGATCGAGACAGAGTCGACCCTCGCCGTGTTGGATCGCATGACTACTGAGCTCTGCGACGTGGAGACTCGCACCGTGGGTCGTCGCATCCTGGCAGCGCTGGTATCGGGCGACACGGACCTGTTCAAGCGGTCGGCCGACCACGACCGTTTGGCGGCGGCCATCATCTGGGTGATCTTCCGAGAATGGCCGAGATATTGGACGGCGCCGCCCTTCAAGTTCGGAACGCAGAAGGAGCTGAGTGCCGCAACCGGAGTGAAGGTCGCGGCGATCGGTTCTCGGGCGAGCGTGGTGGGCGGCGTGCTCGACGGGCGTCGATTCGACTGGACAAAATCACTGCATTCCGGGCGGCGCCGCGATCTAATGCGACGCCGGCAGATGATCGCCGATCGGCGTCGCGGAATCATTCGGTAGGCCGACCCGTCAGCCGTACCAGTAGCAGCCGTACTGCTCGGGGGTGCCCCAGTGCACGGAGCCACGCGTCACCAGCGAATCGCGGTCGGTGAACTGCATCTCGCCGAACCCGATGGTCACCAACTCGGTGTCGATCACCAGCGAACGTTGCAGCGGGTTCCAGCAACCAGGGTTCGACTGCGACTGCAGATCCGGCGAACTCGAGATCGAGCCACGCCCGACCAGCGTCGTCCCCTGCAACTGCGCCACGACCACGCCGCCGTTGGGGTTGGTCACGGCGCCGGCAAGGCAGTCGACCGCTGGGCCGCAGTTGTTCCAACCGGGCGACACGGGCAGCACGATGGCGCCGTCCTCCGGCCAGTACAAGAACGCGTGATGATCCCATTCGGCGTCGCTGGTTCCACCGATCGGCAGCGTCGACAAGCGTTGCGGGTTGGCGGGGTCACTCACGTCGAACAGCGACAACTGCGTGCCTTGAACGCGCCCATCAGCGCCGGCATCCTGACCGACTCCCAACAGCAGGCCGTCGCCGACCGGGTGCAGGTACGCCGAGTAACCGGGGATCTTCAACTCGCCACTGAGAACCGGTGCAGTCGGGTCGCTGAGGTCGACGACGAAAAGCGGATCGGTCTGGCGGAACGTCACCACATACGCCTGCGTGCCGAGGAATCGCACGGCATAAATCTGCTCGTTGGTGCCGAGGCCATCGACCTCGCCGATCTGCACGAGTTCGTTGCCCTCGGGGCGCAACACTCGCACCGCCGATGATGTAGTCGGCTGGGGCGGCGACAATTCGGAATTCTGCTGCTGATCAGCGAATGAAGTCGTCGTAGTGGCAACTCGCAGGTCGCCACCGAACTCGCTCATCGAGAACTGGTTCAGCAACTGGCCGGGCACTTCGCCAGATGCGACGTACGAGGCCGTGCCGCCGTCGCCCAGCGAGAACTCGAGGATGAGAGTCGGCGGCATCTCGGGATTCTGCGGCACATTGGCCAGCGGCTGGTACCAGTCCCACGGGACGGTCGCC
>JANMNE010000080.1:0-6966 GCA_031373785.1 Ilumatobacteraceae bacterium | reverse complement strand
GCCGGCGCGTAGCCACCGGCATACGAGAGCGTGGTCGCAGTGAAACCACCGTCGCACGTCGGATAGTTCAGCAGGATGGCTCCGTCGCGTTGGGCGATGTACCCACCGTTGTTGCCGTTGTACACCGACGGGTCGATGTTGACGTTCGGCACACCGACAGCGACGACACCCGCGTCGCTGGCGACCATGTCGCCGTTGAAACCGACGCTCTGCACGCCCTTGCTCTTGGCGAGGCCGCGGAGGTCGATCGGCAGGGTGATGTTGCGCCACGATGCGCCGAGGTCGTCGCTGACATCGACGACCACTTCGCCGCCACCGCCGTTGGGGATGGGAGCCGTCGCCGCGGCGGTTCCGAAGGCGAACATGCGACCGTTGCGACTGCCGACACCGCGCATCGAGATCTCCGGCTGGGTGAACGACTCGCCCCCGGCGGGCAGCCAGTGGATGCCGTCATCGGACCGGTACAGCGTCGGTACGAAGTCCTGGTTGCCAGATGGGCTGATCGTCTTGCCCGGCGACGTCGACCATGCGAGATACGGCGCCGTCTGACCGGCGTTCGCACTGTTGTCCCAGATCACGCTGCCGAGGGCCTCGGTGGAGCCGGGCTCCACGACGTTCCAGGTGAGATTGGAGTCGATTCGGTTCACGGCGGTGAGCTGATCGGACGGAACCGCGCCGGCGATGGTGGCGTTGGGCGTCGTCTCCGCGCCCGGCTCGGAGTCGGTGCCCGGCACGACCTTGTGGGCAGTCGGCTGCGAGAGGAACTGAATGGTGCCGAGCGCGGTGCCGGACAAGACAAGCACCGTGGCGAGACCGGTCGCAACGCGTCGGCGCTCGCGTCGCTGGCGACCGCGCTGCACCACGGCTGCAAGCGGTGTGTTGCCGATATCGAGTGACCGAGCCTGGCGATGCAAGCGATCGGCGAGGTCGTCGTGAACGGGGTCATGCTCGAAGGAATTGGAATCGTTCATCAGTGATCGTCCTTGTTTGCGGGATCGAGGGGGGAGAGGAGGGACTGCAGGCGGGCGGTGGCGCGGGCCAGGCGACTCTTCACGGTGCCGACTCGCAGGCCGAGTGCGGCGGCGGTCTGTGCCTCCGAGTAGCCGATCAGCAACCGACAGACCACGACGGCGCGCTGCTCGACCGAGAGCTGTGCCAGGGCGCGGTCGATCGCAGGGTCCAGCCCCGAGTGGTCGGGCGCGGCGACGTCGGAGGTGATCCACGGCGGTGCAGGCCGGAGCGCCCGCCGCAGGATCGATCGGCTCCAGTTGAGACCGACCCGGTACACCCAACCGCCCGGGTTGTCGAGCGCTTGCACTCGGGCCCACCGTTGGTAGGCGCGGGCCATGGCCTCGTCGACCGCCTCCGATGCCAACTGTGTGTCACGCAGCGTGAGGGCCAACGCTCGACCGATCGCTGCGCGCTGGCCGCGATAGAACTCCTCGAACGGCATGATCGACGCCGCAACGGTCGAGTGGACGGCGACGAACTCGACCGTGCTTGTTTCGACCGTGCTGGCTTCGGTCTCGCCGATCGTGAAGTCCACGTCCGGTACACGCTCATCTCCGGAATTCGGTTCCACATTCACGATGACGCGTCCAAAGCATCCAGCAGCGCGGATGCGCCCGGCTCGCCGAGGTCCGCGGCGATTGTCCACGAGCGCCGGGCAAGATCGACATTCCCGGCGAGTGCCGCGGCTCGCCCCAATTGCAATTGCCACGACGCACGGTGGGGATCACGGTCGACCAGACGTTGCCATTGGGCGAGCGCCTGCGTGATGTCGTCGCGGCTCCCAGTCGCCGTCGCCCGGCTCGAGAGCGCAGTCGCCAACTCGTCGCCGGCGATCGGGTCCTTCGGCGACCATGAGGTGGCCCGGCGAGCCTCGGCGATCGCCTGGTCGATGCCGGCGATCGTGGCGCGGTCGAGGTGGGCCTCGACCGATACGAGCCGGTAGCGCAGGTTGTCAGGACGCAGCGAGACGGCTCGGTCAGCGGCGTCGATCGCCACGTCGTGATCCCTGGCACGCAGTGCCGTGCGCGCCAGGCGATCAGCGGCGACGTCGAGCACCCCGACGACCAGCATGAATGCCGATGCGATCGCCGCGATCACGGGAATCACGACTCGACGGCGGGTGATCGGCTCGGCGGTCGATGACAACGACACGACCGCGCCGGCGAACAACCACCAGATCGGGTCGAGCTCGGCCAAGGAGAACAGGAACAGCTGTTGCAATCCGTAGGCCAGTACGGCCGCGCCCATCCCGACCGCGAGAGGCCGTCGTGTGCGCAGCAGCCTCCAGCTCCGGACCGCGACGAATCCAACGAGCGCGACGTAGAGCACGCCGGCGCCGAGACCTCCCGCCAGGCTCATGTCGAGCGGAGCGGCGTGCGCCCGATCGGGGAGTACAGCGTCTCGTCGATACGAGCGCTCGTAGCTGTCGTCGACACCCTCGGCAAAGGCGATTCGATAGCCCTCGGGCCCCACACCGAGGAGGGGGTGCTGCCCGATCACGCGCGTTGCCACGCTCCACTCGTCGAGTCGCGACGTGCTGCGCTCGTGCCGAGTGCTCACGTCGCCGAGTCGTGGCGCGATCACCAGGACCGCGACCAGCAACCCCGCGGCGCACCACCCGATGCTGCGCGCCGCCGGCCGGACCGCGATCACCACGACCACCGCGCTGATGATGGCTCCCAGCCACGCAGCTCGCGTTCCCGAACCCACGAGGGCAATGACGACGAGGGCCGCCGACGCCGCTGCGATCCATCGCCATCGTCGGTCCTGCGAGCGATCGAAGGCGACACCGAGCGCGACCGGGCCGAGCAGGCAGCACGCCGCCCCGAGGAACGCCGCTGAACCGAAGAGCCCGAGGAGGCGGCGAGTCGTCGTCGCGACCGCCACCGGTGGACCGAACGCCACCTCCCACAGGGCGTACCCACCGAGCCACGCAGCTGCGACGACCGTTGCGCGGGCCAACGAGGTCACCTGCTCGGCGAGCTGATGCCCGGCGCAGAACAGCGCGAAGAACAGCACCCACGTCACCACACCGAGATGACGATCGGGGTGGCCGAGCAGCGCGACCTTTGCATCGTCGTTGGCCAACGCCGACACGGTCAGGAGTGCGAGCAGCGCGATCCACATCCACCAGCTGCGTCGATGACATCGTGTCGAGCCGGTGCGGAGCGTCCACGCAACCGTCGCCGCTGCGGCGGTCGAGATGACCAGCCATTTCGAGGGCCCGAACGGCGACAGACCGGCAGGGTCGACGGTGATCACCGACCCGACGACGAGCGCGCCGAACGAAAGTGCCCGAAGTCGCACGCTCATACACGCCCAACGTAGGCGTTTGGTTCCCTCTTGCTTCTGGCGGGTGGCCTGGTCGGTAGGGTCGTGGCGGTGACTGCTCGCTTGACCACATTGCTGCTGTGCGACTTCGCTCAGGTGCGCGACGGTCTGTTGTTCGTCAGCTCCGGTGGCGTCAGTCGAGTGGTGCAGAGCAAGTACCCGGCCAACCCGCGCCTGCACCTGGCCATGGTCGTGCACTTGCCGGCCGCGTCGCTGGGCCAGTCGCACCAAGTCCATGTGCGCCTCAAGTACCCCGACACGGCGGAGGTGATCGCCAATGCCGAGGTGGGCATTCAGCTCAACACGGTGTCGAAGGCCTTCCCGGGCGAAGGCATCAACGTGCCCCAGGTGATCGACCTCGTGCCGATTCAGTTCCCTCGACCTGGTCAGGTCGATGTCCAGGTCTCGATCGGCGAGGAGCCAGCCGGTGACCTGTCGTTCTGGCTGTTGCCGGCCGCCGGTTCCTAACGCGACGAGCGCGCCGCGATCCGGCGGGCGCAGATCGCGCCGATGCCGGCGAGCGCGATCGCCAACGAGAAGTTGATGCCGAGCCCGCCGGCCAACGACAGGCTGGTGCGATCCGACACGGCCACCATGGCTCCGCCGACGCCCCCCATCATCGAGAACCCGATGGCGTCGGCGAGGTTGACCTGGCTGCTGACCAGGCCCTCGGCGCCGTCGTCGGCATGCGACATCGCTGTCACCGTTGTCGGGTTGAACAGCAGGCCCATGCCGAACCCGCCGATGGCCCAGGTGAAGAACGTCGCCCACAGCGGCCAACCCGCAGCGAGCACGGGCGCGCTGGCGCCGAGACCGATCGCCATCGTGACGAACCCCCACCGCACCGCGCGCCGAGGATCGATGTCGGGATGGCGGGCGACGAACCACTGCCCGCACGTCCACGTCAGCGACGCGCCGATGATGACGAAGCCCTGCACCGTCGGCGAGGTTCCGTGGATCCGGTCGGCGGCGAGTGGGATGAAGCTGTCGGCTCCCAGGAACGCTGCGGTGGCGATGATCCGACAGAGCACGATCGCCGGCAGGCCGCGGGCCGCACGGTGCACACCGGCGGGCAGCAGGCGGCGCAGGCTCGGCAGGCCGATCGCCAGCCCGAAGACAGCGCCGCCCACTGCGGCAACGGGATTCCTGAACTGCAACGATGTGACGAAGCTGCCGATGCCTGCCGCGGCGAGCACTGCGGCGCCGATCCGCGAATGGCGCACGACGCTGGTGCCGGCCGACGCGTAGGCCCGCATTGGCCGGACCGTGATGAACGCCACCACGGGAATCAGTGGCAGCAAGAACCAGAACACCCAACGCCAACCGAGCTGATCGGTGATCGTGCCGGCGATCGCCGGGGCGATGAGGCTGGGCAGCACCCATCCGGCCGACAGGTAGGCGTACATCGCCGGCTGACGGTCGGTCGGAAAAGCCTTCTTGACCAGCACGTATGCAATCGGCGCCAGCCCGCCGGTGCCGGCGCCCTGCAGCGTGCGACCGAGTACGACCAGCGCCATGTCGGGAGCGGTTGCGGCAACGACGAGGCCGCCGGCGAACACGGCGAGGCTGGCGAGGTACGGCCGTGCCGGCCCGAACCGATCGGTCAACTCCCCCGTGACGACCAGGGCGACCAGGTTGGCCAGCGTGTAGCAGGCGAGGGCGACGCCGTACAACGAATCGCCGTGCAGTTCGTCGGTGATGGTCGGCAGCGTGGTGAGAACGGCGGTGATCTCGAAGGCGACCATCGTCACCCCGAGCACGAGCCCAATGGCCATCAGGCGCTGTTGGCGGTCGAGCCGGGTGGTCGCCGGCTTCGCTGATGTCACCGTGGAGAGCCCGGCGCGACCAATGGCCACGGTCGGGAGCGCTCGACCGACAGCGCCAGGTCGAGCAGCAACTCCTCGCTGTAGTGACGACCGATGATCTGCAGACCGATGGGCAAACCGTCGAGGGTGCCTGCGGGGACGGAGATCGCCGGGTTGCCGTACAGGTTGGCCGGGAAGGTGAGGCGGCCGTTGTTCTTGGCGCCTGCTTCGACTCCACCGAAGACGGCGGGCAGTGGCCCGTCGGCGTCGAAGGCGACGTCGGGGTTCGACGCCGTGATCACGAAATCGACACCGTCGACCGGGTCGAAGATGCGAGCCATCGCCTCGTTGAGCTCGATCCGTCGGCGCTCGATCTTGGCCCGTGCCTCGGCGCTGTACAGCCCAGCGGTGGATTCCAGGCCGTAGCGCATCTCCGGAGTCAGCTCGTCGGCGCACGCCGGCCACCGATCACCGAGTTGTGCGGCGACGGCGATCATCCCGCTGATCGACCACGCCGCGCCCATGTTGGGCAGCTTGGTGTCGACGTCGTCGACTCGAGTCATGCCGGTCTCGGCCATCAGCGCAATAGCGGCCTCGTCGAGCAGTTCCCACATCACCGGCGAGACCGTGGCGTTGCCCCACGTCGGCGCGACGGCCACGCGGGCGCCGCGCAACGACCCGAGATGCCGACCGAGGCCCGCCTCCCACCCCTGCACCCGCGGCAGGCTCAGCGGGTCGCGGCCCTCGTAGCCATTGCACACGTCGAACCACCGGGCGGTATCACGCACCGATCGCGACAGGCACCCGATCGTGACGGTCAGGTTGCCATAGTCGGCGCGCGGGCCGCGCGGAATGCGCCCGATCGTCGCCTTCAGCCCGACCAGTCCGGTGAACCCGGCGGGGATGCGGATCGAGCCGCCCCCGTCGCCTCCTGTCGCCAGGGTCACCAGGCCACCCGAGACGGCGGCTGCCGTGCCGCCGGAACTGCCACCGGGTGTGCGGCCGTGCTGCCATGGGTTGTGGGTGGTGCCGTGGAGCACCGTGCGCGTCACGTTGACGCCGCCGAACTCGCTGGCGGTC
The DNA here is from genome assembly GCA_031373785.1 of Ilumatobacteraceae bacterium. Taxonomy (GTDB): domain Bacteria; phylum Actinomycetota; class Acidimicrobiia; order Acidimicrobiales; family Ilumatobacteraceae; genus JAENVT01. The sequence goes on along the minus strand of JANMNE010000080.1, from coordinate 739 downwards.
GTCTGTCCGGCCAGGATCGCTCCGCCGAGGTCTCGGATGCGCTCCACCATCACACTCGTGTAGTCCGCCACCTGGTCTCGCAGCGGCACTGAGGCGTGAGTATCGGGCCAACCGATGACCTGATCGAGCTCTTTGACCCCGATCGGCACCCCGCCGAACGGCTTGGTGACGTCGGCGTTGCGGGCGGCGCGCTCTGCCTGTTCACGCGGCAGATAGCAGAATGCGTTGAGCGAGCTCGTCTCGAGCGCCGCGTAGGTCGCCTCGAGCTCCTCGGACGGCAACCGGCGCCCGCTGCGGAACTCCTCGACCAACGAACACGCATCGCCCTGCCACGGTGTTTCCCCCATGCCCGGCACTGTACCGCTGCAGTGCCCCTACAACGGCTCCGGATGGCCCGTGAGCTGGGGATAGGTCGATGGTCGTACTACCTTTGTACTGTTGCTATTCGCGCCGCACCGCCACCACACTGATGGCCGTGGGTGACCAGGAATGGCTCGAGCGGGGTCACGGCGGAGGCGAAGGCCTTCGGTCGATGATCAAGGGCTCGACCGTCCGCGCTACCGAACGAGTCTCGATCCGCAGCGTGTTGCGCGGACCCGAGGGCGCAGCTCCTCGCGCACCGCGGCGTCGCACCAAGGCGCTGGTCGGCTGGTTGCTCTACTGCTGCACGGCAGTGGGTGGTACCGCTGCCGCGTTCACGGTGCGCGACACCCTGTTCCCGTCGCTCGGCGCGCCGACC
>JANMNE010000058.1:0-1736 GCA_031373785.1 Ilumatobacteraceae bacterium | reverse complement strand
GCAGTTGCCGCAGGCGGATCCGGGGCTGACGATGGAGGCGCCGCGTGGAACGCGGTCGACCACCACCGTCAGGAACGAACCAAAAAGAAGGCCGTAGGCGGCCGAGATCGCAATCGTCATAAGAGGAAGTGCCACTCCCGTAAGGGCGGCGGTAACGAGGGAGGATAGCCAGATGTTCAATCCGGATCAGACATTGGTCACGCTGCTTCACGCAGCGGTCGCAGCGGGGGCCAGCGACCTCCACCTCTCGGTCGGTCGTCCGCCGACGGTGCGTCGCGACGGAACCTTGGTGCCGTTCGAGGGTGTCGAGTTGCTGACGCCGCGCGACACGGAACGAATCGTGTTCTCGCTGCTCGAGGACTTCCAGCGCAAAGAGCTCGACGAAGCGCAACAGGTCGACTTCTCGTTCGGGCTCGAGGGTCTCGGTCGCTTCCGTGCCAACGCCTTCAAGCAGCGCAACACGTACGCACTGGCGTTGCGCGTCGTTCCGTTCCGTGTGCGCTCGCTGGAGGAGCTCGGAGCACCCCCTGCCGCAAACGATCTGTTGGATCGCCCATACGGTCTTGTGCTCGTCGTTGGCCCAACCGGTTCGGGCAAGAGCACAACCCTGGCTGCGATGATCGATCGAATCAACGCCACGAAGCCATTGCACATCCTGACGATCGAAGACCCCGTGGAGTATCTCCACTCCCACAAGATGTCGATGGTCAACCAGCGTGAGGTCGGCACCGACGTGCTGAGCTTCACCGACGGTCTGCGCAGTGCACTTCGTGAAGACCCCGACGTCATCCTGCTCGGCGAAATGCGCGACCTCGACTCGATCGCCATCACGTTGACTCTGGCCGAAACGGGTCACTTGGTGTTCGCCACCTTGCACACCAACGACGCCTCGCAGGCCCTCGACCGAATCGTCGACGTGTTCCCTTCGGAGCGCCGCGACCAGATCCAGATCATGCTGGCCGGCTCGCTGCAGGGCGTGATCAGCCAACGTCTGTTGCCCGCCGAGGGCGGCGGCCGGGTCGCCGCATACGAGGTGCTTGTCGCCAACGACGCGGTGCGCAACTTGCTGCGTGAGGGCAAGACCCGTCAGCTGCGCAACACGATGATCTCCGGCCAACAAGAGGGCATGCAGACCATCGAGATGGATCTCGCCCGCCTCGTGGCCAGTGGCATCATCAGTTTCGAGACGGCGTCCACTGCCAGCGCCTACCCCAAGGAGATCCTCGCCCAGGCGGCCACGCAGCGTTCACAGCTGCAGGCCCAGGCCACGGTGGCGGCCGGTCAGGCTGCAAGCACTGGCTCCGGCCAACTCGTCGGCGTCTGAGCTCAGGCTCGCTGATGGTTGCAACCAAACTCCCGTACAAGACGCTGGGTGGCATCGTCCCGTGTCCGGGCGGCTGGCTGATCGTGCCGGCGCGCCTGGCGGGCGTGACAGTCAACGCAGAAGAGCCTGAGGTGGTTCGCACGCTGCTGGACGTGCTCGAGTACAAGCCGAAGTTCGACGCTGCGGCGATCTACGCCCCGATCGGGTTCTACGAGAATCCCGTCGGGCCATACCGACCCTGCGACACCGAGGCACGTGACATGGTCGGATGGCCCCGTGTGGTCGGGGTGAAGCCGATGCCCTGTCGTGCCGTGTTGCGGGCCAAGACCCGCGACCAGGCGCTCGCCATCGAACCATGGTTGACGAACGACGATTTCCGTCGCTTCAAGTGGTGGCGTGAGGCCGAACGAGA
>JANMNE010000015.1:0-22669 GCA_031373785.1 Ilumatobacteraceae bacterium | reverse complement strand
GGCGCCGACAAGGCCGCCCGGTTCATGCAGCTATGCGACGCGTTCGACATCCCCATCGTCACGCTGGTCGACACACCCGGAATGATGGTCGGGCCGGCGGTCGAGGAGACGGCCTTGGTTCGCCATTGCTCGCGGCTGTTCGTCACCGGCGCCAACGTCACGGTTCCTCTGATCAGCGTGGTGTTGCGCAAGTGTTACGGGCTCGGCGCCCAGGCGATGGTGGGTGGCAGCACGAAGGCCCCGGCCGCGTGCATCGCCTGGCCCACCGGCGAGTTCGGCCCGATGGGCTTGGAAGGCGCGGTGCGCCTTGGCTTCCGCAAGGAGCTGGAGGCCATCGAGGATCCCGACGAGCGGGAACGCAGCTTCCAGCTGCGCGTCGCCCAGATGTATGAGCGCGGCAAGGCACTGAACACCGCCTCGTACTTCGAGATCGACGATGTCATCGATCCGGCCGACACTCGGCGCTGGATCGCAGCGATCCTCGACGCATCGCCGCCCCCTCCGCAACGGCTCGGCAAAAAGCGGCCGAACATCGACACCTGGTAGGAGTACCGACATGCATGTTGACGAAGTCGAGCTGCGGATCATCCGCCTGCCGTACAAGTCGGTGTTCAAGACATCGTTCGCCGCGGAGTCGGAGAAGATGGCGGTGATCGTCACGGTGCGGTCCGCCGGTGTCGAGGGCTACGGCGAGAGTGTGATGGACCACCTGCCGTCGTACCGGGAAGAGTCGATCGTCGGGGCGCTCCACCTCATCCGCGAGGCGCTGGTTCCCTGGCTGCTCGAGAACGGCTGCGACGACCCTCTGACGCTGTGCGATTCGTGGAGAGGCTGGCGGGGGAACCCGATGGCCAAGTCGGCGCTGGAGCTCGCTGTCTGGGACTGTCACGCCCGCCAGCTCGGGGTGCCGTTGCGCACCTTGCTGGGTGGCGATCGTACCGAGGTCCCCGTTGGCGCGAGCCTGGGCATGAACCCGGTGCCCGACACGCTGGCGTCGGTGGCGCGGCATGTCGAACAGGGCTACAAGCGGATCAAGCTGAAGATCGAGCCGGGTTGGGACGTGGAGCTGCTGACTGCGGTGCGCGCCGAGTTTCCCCACATCGAGTTGACCGTCGATGCCAACTCGGCGTACACGCTCGACGATCTCGATGTGCTCCACCAGATCGATGGATTCGGGTTGCACTACATCGAACAACCGCTGCACTGGGATGACCTCACCGATCACGCCACCCTGGCACCGCAGATGCGTACTCCGTTGTGCCTCGACGAGACGCTGACGTCGCCGGCGCGCACGAAGGCGGCGCTCGACCTCGGCGCGTGTGCTGTCGTCAACGTCAAGGTCGGCCGCGTAGGTGGCTTGGCGGCGACCAAGCAGATCCACGACCTGTGCGTTGCGAGGGGCGTGCCGATGTGGTGCGGTGGCATGTTGGAGACCGGCATCGGCCGTGCCCACAACATCCATGTGGCGTCGATGCCCGGCTTCGTGTATCCGGGCGACACGGCGTCGGCCAGCCGCACCTACGCCCGCGACATCACCGAGCAGGCGCTCGAGGCAACGGATGGAATCATGCCGGTCCCGCCAGGCCCAGGTATCGGCGTCACGCTCGACCGGCCGTTCCTCGACACGGTCACCGAGTCGGTGGAGGTCATGCGCAGGTGACCATCGAGTTTCGCGAACTGCGCACGGCAGCCGAGCTGGCGCCGATGCCACTGCTCGAATCGCGCGTCTGGGGCGGTCACGACGAGCTGGTCGCGGTCAACATGCTGGTCGCCACGATCAGCGAAGGCGGGATGGCGATCGGCGCGTTCGATGGCGATCGGCTTGTCGGCTCGGTGTACGGCTTCGCCACCCATCAGCCCCATGTGTTGCACTCCCACTACCTTGCGGTCGATCCCGACTACCGGCGCACCGGGCTCGGAGTCGCGCTGAAGCATCGTCAGCGCGAGTGGTGCCTGGCCAACGGGCGTACTGCCATGCGGTGGACGTTCGATCCGCTGCAGCTCGGCAATGCCCATCTCAACCTCCGGTCACTGAACGCTGTCGGGGTGCGGTACCACGACAATCTGTACGGGCCGATGGGCGGGATCAACGGCGGCCTGCCCAGCGACCGCCTTGTCGTCGAGTGGCAGTTGATCGGTCGGCGGTTCGCCGGCAGCGAGGTGGCGGAGGTCGACGTGCCACCGGTGACGCCCGAGGAGATCGCGTCGGCGGCCGCACCTGCGCTTCATGCCCGTGTCGCGCTGCGCGATGCGATGCTGCCACTGTTCGCCGACGGGTGGCAGGTCACCGACGTCGACCGGGTCAGCCGCACCTACATCCTCACCCGCTGAGCCGAAATCCCGAGTCGAGTGTTTGGCGCACACCAGGGTGCGCCGAGACACTCCACAGGACTTCAGCCGGTGATGACCTCGTCGGCGAGGTGGGGGAAGACCTTGCTGACCTTGGCGGTCAGCCACTGGCCGTAGGTGCCACTGATGTCACGGAGGTTGGCGCGATCCCATCGTTGACCGGCGTCGGCAGGTGCGACCCAGCCGTCGTCGAGATCGATCGCTTCGATCACCGCATCCCACCCGGGATCGAGGAAGAAGGGCAACGAGTAACGATCCGCAGCCCCCATGTTCCGGGCACGGTGGGGCGTCGATCGATATCGGCCGGCGGTCAGCCGATCGAGCATGTCGCCGAGGTTGCAGATGATCAGCTCAGGATCGTGTGGTGCCTCGATCCATTCGCCGCCGACCTTGACCTGCAGCCCGGCCGTGCCGTCGTGTGCCAGCAGGGTGAGCAGCCCGTAGTCGCTGTGCTCGGCCACGCCCCACCGATCGGCGCTGTCGGGCGGGTGTGGCGGATACCGGAAGATGCGAAACAGCGGCGTCGGATCAGCCGTCAGATCGCTTCGGAAGAACCCCGCCCCCAGACCGAGACCTGCCGCCATCAGCGCCAACACGTGTTGTGCCAACGGCTCCATTGCAGCCATCCACTCGGTCACGAGCGGCTGCAAGGAGGCCGGCTCTCGAGGCCAGATGTTGGGGCCGTGCATCGGTCGGGCGTCGACGGGCTGCTCTCGCCCGAAGTAGTAGCCCTCCTTGAGATCGGGCACGCCCGAGGTCAGCTCGCCTCCGAGCGGGAACCACCCGCGCCACGCCGACCCGCCGTGCGAGAGCGCCACGAGCTCCTTTTCGGGATCGTCGCGACCGAAGAAGTCGATGGCGCTGCTCAACACCGCCTCGCGCAGATCATTGCTGACCCCGTGGTTGCGAATCGCGAAGAAACCGAACTGCCGACAGGCTCGGTCGATCTCGGCGGCGGCCTCCGTCGAGGCGATGTCGATGATCGGCAACATGCCTCGCAGCCTAAAGCGAAGCGGACGGGTCGGACCCCGCCGCTCGTGTCAGAATCGACGTTCGTGACCACCGCCCAACTGATTGTCGTTGGGGTGGCCGTCTTCTTCGCAGCGTTCATGCAGATCGTGGCCGGATTCGGGTTCGCCCTGCTGTCGGTGCCGTTGATGACGTTGGCGATCGAGCCGAAGATCGCCGTCGTGGTCAGCACGCTGACCGGCGTGTTCGTTACCGGCTGGCAGGCATACCGGGACCGCGCGGACGCCGACAGGGGCTTGGTGCGACGGATGACGATCGGTGCGTACATCGGGATGCCGTTCGGCCTTCTGGTCTTCATCACGGTCGATGACAACGTGTTGCGGCTGATGCTGGGAATCGCCGTCCTGATTGCGGCTGTGATGCTGGCCCTGCGTGTCAACCTCCACCAGGCGGGCCCGCGCCTCGACTACGGCTCGGGCCTCGTCTCGGGTGTGCTGGCCACCTCGCTGTCGACCAACGGGCCGCCGCTGGTCTTCGCGTTGCAGGCCCGGCAACTGACGGCCGTCGAGTTCCGGGCGACAATCTCCACGGTGTTCGCCTTCAGCAACATCTTCGGCCTCTCGCTGTTCATCGCCTCCGGCAAGGTCACTCGTGCTGGTCTCATCGCCGCGGCGGTGACGCTCCCGGCCATGCTGGTCGGTCAACTCCTCGGCTTTCCGATCCGCAAGCACGTGCACGGCGAGCGGTTCCGATGGCTGGTCCTGCTGCTGCTCTTCGGCGCGGCGATCAGCGCCATCGTGAACGCGCTCGTGTGATGGAAGGATTGCCCACATGATCTTCGCCTGTGTCGCCACCGCGATCGCAGCAGTCGCCAACTGGTACTCGCGGTGGAGGCACCTCGACCGAGTCGAGCTGATCAGCAAGCCCCTCACGACCGTTGGCGCAATCGCTATCGCCGCGCTGGCGGATGGTCCGCGGCCGGCCACCGTCGCTGCGGTCATCGCGCTCACGCTCTGCCTGGTCGGCGACGTCGCTCTCCTGCACGTCGTCGATCAGTTCGTGATCGGTCTCGCCGCATTCCTGCTCGGCCACATCGCGTTCATCGTGATGTTCGCCGAGCGCCGGTTCGATCGGTGGCCGATGGCAGGCGTGGGCGTGCTCGGCTGCGCGGTGCTCCTCGGCACGGTTGCGATGCCGATCATCCGCGGTGCCTCCGCCAAGGGCTTGGGCATTCCCGTGCGGGCCTACCTCGCTGTGATCTCGTCGATGACCGTGTTGAGTTGGGCGACGGGGAACTGGCTGATCATGGTCGGCGCGACGGCGTTCATCATCAGCGACTCCATCCTCGGCTGGGGACAGTTCGTCGCCGAACGGGCCTGGATGCATGTCGCGATCATGGTCACGTACCACGTCGCGATCGTCTCACTGGCCCTGAGCCTGGCGATCTGAATCGCTGAGCGGCTACCCGGCGAACATCTGCAGCCACTGCTCGGCCGACTTGGGGCGGAACACGTAGTTGTCGTCGCGAATTGATTCCAGCGTTGCGTGCGACGGCTGTGAGTAGCGGTGGCCCGGGTAGACGATCGTGTCGTTCGGCATGCCCGCCAGCTTCTGCAGGCTGTGGTACATGTCTTCGGGATTGCTGCCGGGCAGGTCGGTGCGGCCGCACCCGTCGAGGAACAAGGTGTCGCCGCTGACCAACCGGCCCTCGACATGGAAGCACTGACTACCGGGCGTGTGACCGGGTGTATGGATCAGCGTGACGTCGATCGAGCCGACCGATATCACATCGCCCGGTTCGTGCACAGCGAGGTGATCGGCGCCGATCTCGGTTGTCCGCTGGACCCAAGGCACCTCGTCGCGCTGCACGTGGATCGGGCAATCGACGTGCTCGAGCAACGCAGCGATGCCTTCGATCATGTGGTTCCCCATCCAACCGCCGATGTGGTCAGGGTGATAGTGCGTCGCCAGCACCCCGGTCACCGTCATGCCGTCGGCGTGGACCGCGTCGATCAGGTCACCCGGGGCGTACGCCGGGTCGACCAGCAGGCACTCGCCGGTGGTGCGGTCACCGAGCGCATAGACGAAGTTGACCATCTGTTTGGCCATCGGATCCCCGATGGCGAAGTCGCGGCCGGAGAGCAGTTGCCGGAAGTAGAGCGGATCGTCGGGGTGGTTCGCTGCCATCCGTCGTACGCTAGCGAGCCATGAGATCGCCGCGGCAGAGCGACCGATGACCCAGCTCACGCAACTGGTCGAGGGCCAGGTGCTGGTCTACGGCGGCGATCGGTGCACCGTCGTCCCGCCCGAGTTGGCCCGAGCGTTCGCGGCCGGCGATCGCCTGGTCATCGTGCAGGACACCGGCGATCTCTTGCACATCCCGGAGGCCGAGCACCAGCTGGTCGCCGGTGCGGTGACGCACGCCGTTGATGCCTTCGCCGCGCTGGCGGAATGCACCGACGAGCAGATCACCGACTTCTTCCGGCGGTTCGCCGACGCCGTCGACGACGATGCCGTGTTCGCCACGGTGCTCGCTGCCAACCAAGCCGACGTCGAAACTGCAACGGTCAAGGGTCGCTCCACGACCAGGCTGCGGCTGTCGGAGGCGATGCGCACCGAAATGGCGGCGGGGCTGCGCAGCTGGGCCGCATCATCGATCAGACGCCATCAACTGCTGTCGACGGTCCACCACGATGGCTGGTCGGTGTCATCGCTGCGGGCTCCCCTCGGCGTGGTCGGCTTCGTGTTCGAGGGCCGGCCGAACGTGTTCGCCGATGCGACCGGGGTCCTGAGGACAGGGAACGCGGCCGTGTTCAGGATCGGCAGCGACGCCTTGGGCACGGCGCAGGCGATCATGCGCACATGCGTGGCGCCATCGCTGGTCGCCGCTGGCCTGCCCGCGGGTGCCGTGCAACTCGTCGAGTCGCCGGCACACGCAGCCGGTTGGGCATTGTTCAGCGACGCTCGAGTGAGCCTGGCCGTCGCCCGTGGCTCGGGATCCGCCGTGGCTCAACTCGGGTCGGTGGCCCGCCAGAGCGGCGTGCCCGTCAGCCTTCATGGCACCGGAGGTGCATGGCTGGTGGTGTCAGAGCACGCCGACGCGGCGACGCTCGGCGACATCGTCGGGCACTCCCTCGATCGCAAGGTGTGCAACACGATGAACGTGTGTTGCATCCCCCGGTCGCGGGCGGCGGAGCTGCGTGGCGTCGTTGTCGAGGCCGCAGAGCGTGCTGCCGCCAAGCGTGGGACTCACGCCGTGACACACCGTGTCGACGAGGACCAGGTTCAGCGTCTCGGCGAGGAGTGGGAGTGGGAGGACTCACCTGAGTTCTGGATGGTCGAGGTCGACTCGGTCGCCGAGGCGGTCGCCCTCTTCAACCGCTTCAGCCCACGATTCTCCGCATCGCTGATCAGCGACAACCGCACTGAACACGAATGGTTCTACGCAGCGATCGATGCTCCCTTCGTCGGCAATGGGTTCACCCGGTGGGTCGACGGGCAGTTCGCGCTCGACCAACCCGAGCTCGGCCTGTCGAACTGGCAGTCCGGTCGCCTGTTCGCACGGGGCGGGGTCCTGTCCGGCGATTCCGTCTACACCGTGCGGTTGCGCGCCGATGTGCGCGACCATTCTCTGCACCGGTGACAGTAAGGTCGCTGCCCGTGCATCGACGGACGGGTGGTTTGCTGTTGGTGGGCTGCCTGGTCATCCCCCTCGCTTCGTGCGCAACGGCACCCGGTGTGGTCTCGACCGAGGCACGCTCCGGTTCGCCGGTCGTGGTGTCCACGCTTCCCGTGGCCACCACGTTGCCGGCCACGCCGTCGACGCCTGACGAGTCGACGCCACCCATCGTTTCATTGCCCATCTCGGTGCCGCCGACCACGGTCGCTGTGCTCGACGAAGACGGTGTCGGTGACGCCATGTTCCCGGCCCTCGGAAACCCCGGCATCGATGTCGAGCACTACACGCTCGTGCTCGACTACGACCCGGTGCGGAACAAGATCTCGGCTACCGAGCACGTCGACATCCTCATGACCGAGGATCGCGCCACATTCACCCTCGACTCCGATGGCCCGATCGTGTCGGCTGTGTCGGTCGATGGGGCCCCGGCGACCTTTGTCGCCACGCCGCCGGAGTTGTTCATCACGCCGGTCGCCCCGCTCACCAGCGGCCAGCGGATCGGTGTCGATCTGACGTACACCCTCACGCCCGCCCCCGTACCGTCGGAAGCGGGCCAGGAGGTCGGATGGTTCCCGACGCCAGGTGGTTCGTACGTGCTCAACGAGCCCGAGGGTGCGCACACGTGGATCCCGTCCGACGATCACCCCAGCGACAAGGCCACGTTCCGGTTCGAGCTGACCGTGCCGTCCGGCCTGACCGCGGTGGCCAATGGCGGGCTCGTCGGTCACACCACGGGCACGTCGACCGAGACGTGGATCTGGCAAGAAGACCGGCCGATGGCGACCTACCTGATCCAGTTGCTGACGGGCGACTACGAGGTCGTCGACGGCGTCGGGCCGAACGGATTGCCACTGGTGAGCGTGGTGTTGCACGACGATCGAACGACGATGCAGCCGTACCTCGACACGATCGACGACCAGATCGACTACTTCGACGACTTCTTCGGTCCGTATCCGCTCGACCGGTACGGAATCGCCATCACCGACAGCTTCCCGGGACTGGCGATGGAGACGATGGAGCGATCGATGTTCAGCCGCGGCGACTTCTCGACCGGTCGGCTCGACAGCGGCCAGGAGCTGTTCCTCTCGCACGAGCTCGCCCACCAGTGGTTCGGAGACGCGGTGTCGCCGGAGCGTTGGACTGACATCTGGCTCAACGAGAGCTTTGCCACGTACGGCGAGTGGATGTGGCTCGACCACCTCGGCCTGACACCGATCGACTCGTCAGCTCAGGCCGGGCTGTCGAGCCGCCCACCGCTGCCGACCGCACGCCCCCTCGGCCCGAGCGACCTGTTCGGGTTCAACAGCTACGACGGTGGCGCTGTCGTGTTGCACGCGTTGCGCAAGACGATCGGTGACGACCTGTTCTTCACGGTGTTGCGACGATGGGTCACCGACAACAATGGCTCGTCGCGTACCACCGAAGACTTCGTCACCTTGGCGAACGAGGTGGCCGGCCGCGACCTCACCGACTTCTTCGCCACCTGGCTGTACGCAGGCAAGCTGCCGACGTCGTTTCCGGCGTAGCCAACTAATGGCCGACGAACCGTTCGAGGATCTTGCTCCGCCATGTCTCGGTCTTGCCGGTGCGTTCCTCGTAGGCGTCGGCGCCGATCGGCAGCCGCAGCATGGCGTTGATGCCGAGCCAGCGAAGCGGCTCCGGTTCCCACTTCTTGGACTGGTGGTTGACCCAGGGCAACGAGACCAGGTCGGTCTCGCGGCGCAGGATCAGATCGGCCAGCGTTCGCCCGGCGAGGTTGGTGGTCGTCACACCGTCGCCGACGTAACCGCCCGCCCAGGCCTGGCCGGCGGCCTGATCGAAGCCGACCGAACAGAACCAATCGCGCGGTGCGCCGATCGGGCCACCCCAACGATGCGTCACCGCGGCGTCCCCGAGCGCCGGGAACAGCTCGCTCAACAAACCACGAAGTGAATCCTGCACCCGAGTGTGGCGATCGAACTCCGGCTTGATCGCCGACCCGAAGTGGTACGGCGCGCCGCGACCACCGAACGCGATGCGGTTGTCGGCGGTGCGTTGGCCGTAGATGATCAGGCGGCGGTCGTCGTTGAAGGTCTCGCGTTGCGCCCAGCCGACCTCGTCGAAGAACGATGCTGGCAATGGCTCGGTGGCGATCATCAACGAGTAGATCGGGGCGACGGTGCGCCGCTGACCGGGCAGGCGAGCAGTGAAGCCCTCCGTCGCTCGGACGACTACGTCGGCCGAGACCGTGCCCGTCTGACATCGCAGGGTTCGATTGCCGAGCTCGAGGACGCGCGTCCCCTCGTAGATGGTCACACCGGAACGCTCGACGGTCTCGGCCAACCCACGGACCAGCCGAGCCGGATGGATCGCGGCGCAATGCGGTGTGTATCCGGCGCCCAGCACCTTGCTGGCGTTGAGACGCGACGTTGCCTCATCCGCCGGCAACCAGCGATAGTCGTCCTCGCCGAACCCCCACGAGCGGTAGTACTCCAACAGTTCGTGCACGCGCCGGACCTGTGGCTCGTTGCGGGCCAGGTTGAGATAGCCGCCCTTGGCAAGGTGGCAGTCGATGCCTTCCTTGGTCGTCACACGGGCGACCTCGTCGACGGAATCGTGCATGGTGCGCTGCAGCGCGACCGCTTGGTCACGCCCATGCTGCTTGGCCATCGCCTCGAAGGTCATCGGCAGCAGGGCCGACAGCCAACCGCCGTTGCGCCCGCTGGCGCCGAACCCGGCGAACTCGGCCTCGACCACGACGACCCGCAGGGTCGGATCGATCTGGTGCAGGTAATACGCGGTCCACAAACCGGTGTAGCCCGCCCCGACGATGGCCACGTCGGCGGTCACATCGCCCGGCAACTGCGGGCGAGCTGACAGGTTGTGATCGGCCGGGAGCGAGTCGAGCCAGAAGGAAACTGCGCGGGGGTCGGTCATCGCAGCGACACTACGCAATCCGTCAGCAGCGGCTCTACGCTGGCGTCGATGTTGCCGACCCCCACCGGCTGGTTCCCCGATCCGTGGAACAGCGCCGGGGTGCGGTTCTGGGATGGTCGGGCATGGACGGGATACTCCGCTCTGCCAACACCCGCGGAGGAGCCCCACCCGACGCTACCGATCCGCGCCGCGTGGGGCGCCGTCATCACGTTGTTGGTGTCGATCATCGCCAGCAGGTACCTCCTGAAGGCGATTTCGGTGTTCGAGTGGCCCATCGCCGTCTACGTGGCGATCGTCGCCGTCATCGGATACGCGCCGGCACTGCTGTGGTGTTGGTACTCGAGTCGCCGATGGGGGACCGGTCGGTTCCGAGCCGATGTCGGCCTGCGGGCTCGTTGGGTCGATGCCGGTTGGGGACCGCTGACGTGGGGCGCGTGCCTGGTGGCGCAGGTGGTCGTCGGTGTGGTGATCGTTGCCGTGAAGGTCCCGTTCACGAGCAACATCAAAGACGTGTCGGAGCTGCACGCCGACCGCGGCTACGTCGTGTCGCTGCTCGTGCTCGCGGTCGTGGCCGCGCCGATCGCCGAGGAGATCGTCTTCCGCGGCGTCGTGCTTCGTGGGCTCCTGTCCCGCTATGGAGCGGTGGTCGCGATCGGGGTGCAGGGCGTGCTGTTCGGTCTGGCGCACTTCGACCCGATTCGCGGGGCGGGCAACATCGGCCTGATCCTGGTGCTCGGCTCGGTCGGCTGTGTGCTGGGCGGGGCCGCGTTCCTGATCCGGCGGATCGTGCCCACCATGATCGCCCATGCGATCCTCAACGGGATCGCCATGGCCCTGGCCCTCACCGGCTGGCTCTCGCCGCGCTGATCCTGGCGTGCCTCAGTGCGCCAGGGGGAGGTTGTCGATCAGGCGGATGTCGCCGAACCAGACGGCGGCAAGAGCGATCGCCGGGCGATCCAAGACGGCAACCGCTTCGAGCGTCGCCGGGTCGACGATCGTGAGGTACTCGAGCCGGGCCCGGGGCTCGGCGGCGATCCGCTCCATCGCCGGCGCGAGCAGGGTTGCGGTATCGCGCTCGCCGGCCGCAAAAGCCGCGGTGACGAGCCGCAGGGCTTGGATCACGCAGACCGCGGTCACCCGGTCTTCGGGCTGCAGCCGCTCGTTGCGACTGGAGATCGCCAGGCCATCGCGCTCGCGAACGGTCGGGATGTCGACGACCTGGATGTCCATGTCGAGGTCTGCGACCATCCTGCGGATGATCGTCAACTGCTGGAAGTCCTTGCGGCCGAACACGGCGACGTCGGGGTCGATCGCGCCGAACAGCTTGGCCACGACGGTCGTGACGCCGCGGAAGTGACCGGGTCGACCGGCACCTTCGAACGACTCGGCCAGCGCGCCCGGCTCGACGTGCGTCTGGAACCGTTGGGGATACATGATCGCCGCGGTGGGCGCGTACACGGCATCGACGCCGGCGGCACGGCAGGCCTCGACGTCGTTGTCGATCGGCCTCGGGTACGTGTCGAAGTCGTCGTCTCGGTTGAACTGCAGCGGATTGACGAAGATCGACACGGCAACCACGTCGCTGATGCGGCGGGCCTCATCGATCAGCGCGAGATGCCCGGCGTGCAGCGCACCCATCGTCGGTACGCAGCCGATCCGCTGTCGAGCAGCGCGCTGGGCGCGGCTCCAGGCGTGCATCGACCGCGGATCGCGACAGATCAACATGGAAGGCTCCTCCGGGTTCGACTCAGTGGAAGCTGTGGGCGTCGTCGGGCCAGGTGCCGTCGCGAACTTCGCGCACGAACTCGGCCGTGGCCTCGACCGCGAGCGTGCGCAGGTTGGCGTACTGCTTGGTGAACTTCAACGACATCTCGCTGAGGCCGAGCACATCGTGCAGGACCAGCACCTGGCCGTCGCACCACGGCCCAGCGCCGATGCCGATGGTGGGGATCGACACCTTCGTGGTGATCTCGGCGGCGAGATCGAGCGGCACGCCCTCGATGACCATTGCACACGCACCGGCCTGCTCGACGGCGTGGGCATCTTCGAGTAAACGCTCGCGGCCGCCGGCCTCGAACCCGCTGGCGCGTCCTTGGACCTTGTGGCCGCCCATGCGGTGGAAGCTCTGGGGTGTGAGGCCGATGTGTCCGACCACGGGGATGTCGACGCGGGTGAGGGCCTGGATGGTCTCACCCATCACCACGCCGCCTTCGAGCTTCACGCACTCGGCGCCTTCCTTCATCAGCCGGATCGAGCTCTCCACCGCCTGTTGCGGGCTGACCTGGTACGAACCGAACGGCAGGTCACCGACGATCAGTGCCCGCGGCTTGGCCCGCGACACCAGGCGAACGTGGTACACCATGTCGTCGAGCGCCACCGGGATCGTGTTCGACTCGCCCTGCACCACCATGCCCACCGAATCGCCGACCAGGATCATGTCGACGCCGGCGAGATCGACGAGACGGGCGAAGGTGACGTCGTAGGCGGTGATCATCGTGATCTTCTCGCCGAGCGCTTTCATCCGAGCCAACTCGGGAACCGTGACCTTCGGTCGTTCGTGCGTCTCGCTGGTCATGAAGCTGTTGCCTCCCTCGACCGGGGTGAGGTATCCCCGACGCCAACTGTCAAGCTATCGACCCCGAGACCGGTTCCAAAAGCTATCCCGATCGGCCATTCGCGGCTCATTTCGGTCTCGGGAAGGCGCTGGGGCACACATCGGCGTAGCTCAGGGCGCCGCCCAGCGATTGCGCCTCGATCACGGCGCGGGTGCAAGCGAGGGCGAAGCAGTCGGCCGCCGCAGCCAGCAACGTGTTGACGACACCCGGCCTGGAGTCGGGCCGGCGCAGCCCCGGTTGGCTCGCCGCGGCGATGGAATGTCTGCCCGTTGACAGGCTGAAGATCGTGTCCCCGTCGAACATCGAGTGCACCGGGCGGATCGCCCTGGCCAAGCCGTCGTGGGCCACGGCTGCGAGCTTCCGGCATTCCGGCTTGGTCAGCGCTGCGGTCGTGGCCACCACCCCGATCGTGGTGTTCAACGGATTCGGCGCCGGGCGCGTGGCCTCGATCACGGCACGGCGATCCGTGACCGACGGCCGGCGCAGATCGATCCCCTCGTGGAACCACGGCAAGCCGGTGGTCGGGTCGATCACCTGGCCGGCGGCGTTGACGACGGCGAGCGCCGCAACGACGATGCCATCGGCCAGGATGGTGCTGGCGGTCCCCACGCCGCCCTGCAGGCCGCCGGCCAGCGCGCCGGTCCCTGCGCCGACAGCGCCCATCGCCACCTCGCCGCGACGGGCTGCAGCGCAGGCGCGATACCCGAAGCTGTCGTCGGGGCGATGGGCGAAGTTGCCGCCGCGGCCGAGATCGAAGATCACCGCAGCGGGCACGATCGGCACCACATGCCCCGGCTCGGGCCCCACGGGGAATCCGGCATGACGTTCCTCGTGCCACCGCATCACGCCGTGTGCCGCGGCAAGCCCGTACGCACTGCCACCTGATAGGCAGATCGCCTGCACCCGATCGATCATCGCGATGGGATCCAGCAGGTCGGTCTCGCGGGTACCCGGCCCGCCGCCGCGCACATCGCACGAGCCCATCGCGCCACCGTCGACGCGCACGACCGTCGTGCCGGTCCGCCAACCCGGGCTGCGTCGTTGGTGATGACCGACCAGTACCCCGGGTACGTCGGTGATGTGGCCGAGGCCCATCGGCGCTATGCGCTGGTGAGCTGAGATTCGGCGGCCGCCGCCTCGAGTGCACCGCGACCGATCGTGCGCCAGACGCCGATCCCGACGATGTAGAGCGGGCAGGCGATCAGCAGTGCGGTGCCGAGCGCCGGCTTGTTGGACCACGGGCTTTCCCAAGCCAAGGGGCCGTGCGGCGATTCGGCGGTCATCCACAGCACGGTGGCCAGCCAGAGCACGGTCACGGAAACGGTGAGCGGACGGAACTTGCGCACCTGCATGGGGTGCACGAACTTCCAACTGGTCAGCTGTGTCAGTGCCAGGGCAATGCAGGCGGCGGTGGTGAACCAGGGGTTGGCGCGCAGCAGGTACAGCGTCGGCACGATCATGTTCCACTCGCACGGGAAGCCGTTGAACCAGTGGTCGTGGGTCATCTGATCGGTGCGCGACATCCACAATGCAGACATGAACAGTACGAATGCGCCGATGTACAGCGAGGCGCCGTCGGGCAGCATTTCGAACTGGTGCAAGAAGATGACGGGGATCACGATGCAGGTCACGAAGTCGACGATCAGGTCGAGGGTGTAGCCGTCGATGCGCGGCACGTGGTCGCAGACCTTCCAGGCTCGTGCCGCCGGCCCGTCGACGCCGTCGAGCACCATCGCAACCGCCAGCCACAGCACTGCTTCGCGGGGCTGCTTGTCGGACACCGCGATGATGCCGAGCATGCCGCAGATCGCTCCGCTGGCCGTGACGCAGTGGACGAACCATCCTTTGGCAATCGGATGACGAAGTACAGCTACTGCCGCGTCGCCTACGTTGGACATCGAGCGAACTCCTCATCGCCGAACGGGCGGTCGTACGACGCCTCGGCTGGAGCGCTCATGCTAACCGCTTTTGGATTGGGGCCGGGCAGATAGCGTGCGCTGCGATGCGTGACCGGCTGCGCGGCGCAACCTACGAGTTCCTCGGCGCGGCCGTCCGTGCCGCGTGGAAGCGCGTCACTTGGTGGGGCGCGATCGGGCCCAACAGCAAGGCGGGACGGCGGTTCGGCATGTTCGGTCAGAACAGCATCATCTGCTTCCCTGCCAACACGATCTTCAACGAGCGGTACATCCGCATCGGCGAGGGCACCATGATCGGCCCGCAGGTCACGCTGTCGGTGGGCATGATGCCCGGCCAGCAATGCCTGACGGAGTCCGTGGTGCGCATCGGCGATCGGTGTCTGATCGGCAAGGGCAGCGCCATCGTCGGGCACCTGTCGATCGACATCGGCGACGACGTGTGGACCGGCCACAACGTGTACATCACAGATCAGAACCATGGCTACGACGACATCACCCGCCCGATCTCGCAACAGACGATGCCCGAGCAGCCGGTCGTGATCGGAGACGGGTCGTGGCTGGGGTTCGGCACCGTTGTGCTGCCGGGCGCTCGGATCGGCCGGCATGTCACCGTTGGCGCCAATTCGGTCGTGACCGGCGAGCTACCCGACTACTGCGTCGCGGCCGGTGTGCCTGCCGCGGTCATTCGCCGCTACGTCGACGGCCAGGGCTGGGTACGGCCGTCTCGGTAGATCCGCTCAGACGTCGCCGCCGAGCTCACCAGGCGGCATGCAATGGGCGATGTCGTTGCCGGTCGTGAAGTCGATCACCGTGTTGGAGACCGGCCCGCCGTTCAGCAACGACTCGCGGTACGGCTCGAGTTCGAAGGCGCGCAGCCGGGCGGTGTACGCCCTGCGGTCTCCGATGATCTCGCGGTAGTACTTCACGAAGATCGAGACGCGTTCGCGGTCCTTGCCGCCCTCGTCGCCGCTGCTCGCAAGCGGTAGGGCCTCGAGGTCGTCGACCATGCCGTCGAGCAGGTTGGTGGCCCGGTCGACGATGTCGGCCCGCTGGACCATCTGCTCGTGCGTGGGATTGGAGATGTAGCCGCCCGAGGTCTCCACCAGTGCCAGCCGCTGCTGCTCGACACCGGCACAGATCCGATCGGCGGATGTTCGCCAGGCCTTGTCGGTCACGAAGTACACGCCACTCTTCGGGGCGAAGACGAAGGCATACACCCACATCGCCGCGATCAACGCGCAGATCAGCACGAGGAGGGCACGCACCCATCGCCGGCCCTTCGGCGGTGGCATCGTTTCGAGTTCGGCTGCGACAGGGGTTTCGATCATGTGTCCTTCCGGCGGTAGCAGATGGCCAACTGCGTCACCGCGCCACCGACACCGGCGACGGCTGCGATCACTGCGCCGGTCCAGCCATGCCAGTTGATACCGAGTGCGTGGTCCAGCGACCAGCGGCCCGGGCCGACCACGGCGATGGCGAACGCGGTGGTTGCGATCGAGGCGCAGTACTCCCACCCTTGATTCGGTTTGAAGATGAAGAAGCCCACCTTCCAGTGCTCGACGACGATGGCCACGACCATCACGCCGATCATTCCTGCACCGGCCAGTGGTGTCAGCAAGCCGACGGCCATCAGCACACCACTTCCGACCTCGGTCGTTGCGGCCAGACGGGCCTGCCAGCGTGGCCAGCGCATGCCGATCCCTTCGAACCAGCGTGCGGTGCCCTCGAGTCCGCCCGGGCCGAAGAACTTGTTGTACCCGTGATAGGCGAGGAACAGGCCAAAGACGACACGCAGGATCAGCAGACCGGCGTTGAACTGATTCACGGCCTCCAACGCTACGGCACGTCTCGATCGGATGGCATATTTCGGGCAGACCGGCCGGTAGCTCTGCTAGAACCAATGCACGTGGATGCAGCGAGGGAACGTGCCAAGTGACGGGTAAGGGCACGATCGTTCCAGCAGATGCCGGCCGCGCGAAGCAGGCGTTCCGACTCATCCGCGGCCTTTTGCGGCACCACAAGCGGCTGTTTTTCACCGCCGTCGGCTGCGCCGCGGTGTTCGCAGCATGCACGGTGTTCTCCTCGGTCGTCGTGCGGCTCATCATCGACAAGGTCATCGTCCCCCGGTTTGAAGACGGCACGGTGGCCACGCACCGAGTCGTCGCCATCCTTGGTCTGCTGATCGCCGTCGGCGTGGTGCGTGCAGTCGGCGTCGTCGGCCGGCGCACGTTTGCGGGGCGCACGTCGTGGCGGGTCACCGAGTCGTTGACAGCCGAGGTCATCGACCGCGTCGTGGCCCAACCGGTGCCCTGGCATCGCCAGCAGCGCACCGGCGACATCATCACCCGCGCCGGTGTCGATGCCGAGGCGGCCACGCACATCTTGAACCCGCTGCCGTTCGCGTCGAGCGTGGTGCTGATGCTGATCCTCTCGGCTGTCTGGCTGCTGGTCACCGACCTGTGGCTCGGGATGGCCGCAGTTGCGGTCTTCCCGCTGCTGATCGGCCTGAACCTGACGTACCAACGCCGCGTCGACCGCTTCTACGACGAGGCGCAGCTCGAGCTCGGCAAGCTCAGTGAGGCGGTCCACGAGAGCTTCGATGGCGTGACCGTCGTGAAGTCGTTCGGCGCCGAGAGCCGCGAGACCGAACGCCTGTCGGTGATCGCTTCCCGGCTTCGCAATGCGCGCTTCGGCGCGATCCGCCTGCGCAGCACGTTCGAAGCACTGCTCGACGGCGTGCCGACCCTCGTCAACATCGTCCTGCTCGTGGCCGGCGCGTATCGCGTCCGCAGTGGCGACATGACCATCGGTGAACTGACGAGCTTCATCTACCTGTTCACACTGCTGGTGTTCCCGCTGCGCCTGATCGGGTTCGCGTTGTCCGAGTTGCCGTACTCGATCGCCGGCTGGAACCGCATCCGTGAACTGCTGGATCAGCCGCTGATCAGCGACCCCGCACTGACCTTGCTGCGCCACGCCGACAACAGCATCGAACTCGCTGGTGTCACCTTCAACCACGACGGCACCCGCGACGTGCTGCGCAGTGTCGATGCACTGATTCCGGCGGGCCGAACCGTCGCGGTCGTCGGCTCCACGGGCGCCGGCAAGACCACGTTGCTGCACCTCATCGCTGGTCTCATCCCGGTCGACCACGGCTCGATCACCGTGCCGCAGGAAGGATGTGCGCTGGTGTTCCAGGAACCCTTCCTGCTGGCGGGCTCGGTCCGCGACAACGTGGCGATGGGCCGCACGCTCGATGACGACGCGATCTGGACGGCGCTCGAGTCGTCGGAGGCGAGCTTCGTGCACGAGTTCTCAGAGGGCCTCGACACCGTCGTCGGCGAACGCGGCGTCGGCCTCAGCGGTGGTCAGCGGCAACGCATCGCCCTGGCCCGCGCGCTCGTGGGCCACCCAGTCGCGCTGCTGCTCGACGACACGACGTCGTCGCTCGACCCAGCCACCGAAGCCAGGGTGCTGTCCAACCTTCGTGAAACGTTGGGCGACACCACCGTCGTCGCCGTGGCCTCGCGCCCGTCCACCATCGCGCTGGCCGACGATGTCTTGTACCTCGCCGACGGTCAGGTCGTCGCCCATGGCCGCCACGACGAACTCCTGTCCACGGTGCCGGAGTACCGCAGGTTGATGGAGGCCTTCGAGCACGACCGGGCCGAGCACGGGACGGAGATGCGGTTGTGACCGAGCCGATCAGCCGCTGGTCCGCCGTGCAGATGATCGGCAAGGGCGTGGAGGCCGCGCCGGCGCTGCGACGCGGTATCGGGGCAACGTTCGGTTTGGCGATGGTCGGCTCCGGCGGGCGCGTCGTGGTGCCGATCCTCGTACAGCAGGCGATCGACCGAGGATTGAAGAAGGACAACGTCGACGTCGGCGCGATCACGGTGCTCGGCCTGATCGGGCTCGGCGTCATCCTCGTCGCCACCATCGCCCAGCGAACCGCCGTCGCCCGCCTCGGCCGTCGTAGCGAAGAGGCCCTGTACGGGCTACGCGTGCACCTGTTCGAGCACATCCACCGCCTCAGCCTGGCCGATCACAGCGAGGAGCGGAAGGGCGCGCTGGTCGCCCGAGTCACCAGCGATGTGGAGACGCTGTCGCAGTTCTTCTCGTGGGGCGCGTTGGCGTGGCTGCTCGACGGCACGTTGATGGTGATGGTGGCCGGTGTGATGTTGGCGTACGACTGGGTGCTCGCCCTCGTCGCCTTCGCCACAGCGGCACCGCTGGCAATCGTGTTGCGAAACGTGCAACGACACCTGGTCACAGCCTACGACAAGGCCAGGTCGCGCAACGCCGAGGTGCTGACCGCGGTCAGCGAAGTGGTCTCAGGCTCCGAGACGCTGCACGCATACGGCGCTGGACCGCACTACGCGACGTTGACGAAGCAATCCAGTCACGAGCGATCGAACGCGTTCATCCGCGCCAACACCATCGGCGCGTTCTTGTTCCCCTCGGGCGAGGTGTTCAGCGTGCTGACCGTGGCCGCGGTGGTCAGCGTCGGCGTGATCCGCGGCCCGGGGGTCGGCCTCACCTCGGGTGCCTTGGTGGGGTTCATCTTCTTGACGTACCGCTTCCTGGAGCCGATTGCCGAGTTCACCGAGGTGATCGACCAGACGCAGACCGCCGTGGCCGGGCTGCGTCGCGTACTCGGCGTGCTCGACAACCCGATCGGTCCACCCGAACCCCTGCATCCGGTCACGCTCCCGAAGGGGATTCTCGGCGTCAGCATCGAGAACGTCACGTTCGCCTATCGCAGCAGAGGCGACGACGAAGAGCCGCCGGTGCTCATGGACGTGAATGCACACATCCCGGCCGGCCAACAGGTCGCCGTCGTCGGTGAGACCGGTTCGGGCAAGACCACACTCGGCCGGCTGATCGCCCGTTTCGCCGACCCCACCGTCGGCACCGTGCGACTCGGCGGCGTGCCGTTGACGGCGGTCGCCAACGACGAGTTGCGCACGCGCCTGGTCGTCGTGCCACAGGAGCCGTTCCTGTTCGACGGCAGCATCGCTGCCAACCTGGGCTTTGCCCGGCCGATGCTGAGCGTGCCCGATCTCGAGCAGGCGATCCTCGAGCTCGACCTCAGCGATTGGCTGGAGACGCTGCCGGACGGTCTGTTCACCCAGGTCGGCCAGCGCGGTGATCAGCTGTCGGCGGGTGAACGACAGTTGGTGGCGTTGGTCAGGGCCTCGCTCGTCGGTCCCGACGTGTTGGTGCTCGACGAGGCGACCTCATCGGTCGACGCCCTCACCGAGGTGCGCATCGGACGAGCGCTCGACAAGTTGGCGGCCGGTCGCACGACGATCGCCATTGCCCACCGGCTGTCCACCGCGGCGCGTGCGGACCGGGTGTTGGTGCTCGAGCACGGCCGGCTGGTCGAGGATGGCTCGCACGCCGAGCTCCTGGCTGCCGGCGGGGCGTACTCGCGGATGTACGAGGCCTGGATCGCGGCCACCGCCTCCACCCAATGAGTGGAGTGTCTCACGCCCACCTGGGTGCCTTGAGCAACTCCACGTTGGTTAGGTCTGCACGTCGATGTCGAACGGCAGCGGGCCGTAGACCTTGCCGACCTTGCAGGTGACCGAGGTGCCGCCGATGTCGACGGTCGACGTCCACGGCTCGGTCACGCCCGCATCGACGCCGAGGACGGGCACGTTGTCGATCTTCGTGTCGTCACCGTTGTCGAAGTCGACTTCGATGCGATAGTCGCGTTGGTGGTCGTCGAGGTTGCGGATGGTGCCGTGCAGCGTCGCCGTCCCCTGGTCGATCGTGCACGGCTGTTGCACGAACACTTCGTGCGGGCCGGGTTCCAGGAAGTTGCGGACCTCGCGGAGCACCACTCCGGTGAAGAAGAAGCCGCCGACACATACGACGAGTGCGATCGGCGCCAGCGTCAACCCGGCGACTGCGAACCCGCGTCCGAAGCCGTCGTTGCGACGCGCCGACTTCAGCCCCAGCACCCCGAACACGATGGCCCCAACTGCCGCTGCGGCAGCCAGCGCGAAGACGAACGGGACCCAGCCGAGCGCCACGGCGGAGATCCCCATGACCATCGAGGCGATCGCCTTCCCACGGTGCCGTGGCGGTGTCGGGGCAGGCAGGATCGGCTGTGCCATCGGGGTGTCGACGTATCGCTGGCCGTTCACGGAAACGTCCGATGTCCATTGCACGCCGTTGAAGTACCGGTACTCGAACCGCCGCATCGGGTCGATGTACCAGCCGGGCTCCACTGGATTGCACCCTATCGACGTCTACGATCGCCGCCGGTGAAAGGAACGATATGGAACTAGTGCTGATCCGACACGGTGAGCCGGAATGGGTGCGCGACGGGTTGAACGTCGTCGATCCGCCGTTGACCGAGCGGGGCACCCGCCAGGCCGGGTGCGTGGCCGAGGCGCTCATGGGCGAGGAGTTCGACGAGATCGTCACGTCGCCGCTCCGGCGACCGCGGCTCACGGCGGCACCATCACTCGCGCGGCGCGGTGCCGACGAGGTGGTCGAAGCGTGGTTGGAGGAGATCCGCGAACCCAACTGGCATGGCACACCTGCCGAGTTGGCCAAAAAGGCGTACGAGGAGGAGCGGTCGCGTCCCGCATCGGCGCGTTGGGAGGGCTTGGTCGGTGGCGAACCCGCCCGCGAGTTCGTGGAGCGAATGCGGGCCGGCGCCACCCAGTTCCTGGCCGACCGCGGGATCTACCGCAGCAAGCAGACATTGCCGGTCTGGCACATGGACCAGTCCGACCGCCGCATCGCCGTGTTCGCCCACGCTGGCACCAATGGGGTGATCCTGTGCCACCTGCTGGGTCTCGACCCGGTGCCGTGGGAGTGGGACCGTTTCGTCACTGGTCATGCCTCGATCACACGGTTGGTGACCATGGAACTCGCCGATGGTCACACGTTCAGCCTGACCAAGTTGTCCGACGTCGAGCACCTCTCCGTCGAAGACCGCACGGGATAGCTAACGGCTCATCGCCACGAGCACCGCATGCGCTTGATGCCGTTGATGAACGCGCTCTGGAGGTAGTCGGGCTCCGACGTGATCTGCAGGTTCGGCAGGCGAGTACGGATCTCGTCGAAGATCACGGCGATCTCACGACGTGCCAGGTTGGCGCCGAGGCAGAAGTGCGGCCCGCCTGCGCCGAACCCGACCTGTTGGGGTTGCAGCGGGCGGGCGATGTCGAAGTCGTCGGCGTTGGCGAACACGGTCTCGTCGCGGTTGGCCGAGTTGTACCACAGCACCACTTTCTGCCCGGCTTCCACCTTGGTGTTCTGGATCACGGTGTCTTCGGTGAGGGTCCGGCGGAAGTGGATGACCGGCGTCGAGCATCGCACGATCTCGTCGACAGCGGTCTTGACGTGCCCTTCGTAGTCGTCGAACCACGATCGCCGTTGATCCGGGTTGTCGGTCAGCAGCTTCATCCCGTGGCCGATCGCGTTGCGTGTTGTCTCGTTGCCGGCCACGACGAGCAGGATGAAGAACGACCCGAACTCCTGCGGGGTCAGCCGCTCGCCGTCGACCTCGGCATGCATCAGCACCGAGGCGATGTCGTCGCCCGGATCGGCCCGACGGTTCTCGCCGAGTTGCTGGGCGTACATGAACATCTGCATCAACACGCCCATCAGCTGCTCGAACGAACCGACGTACTCCGGGTCGCCGACCCCGAGGATCACATTGGTCCACTGAAAGATCTGAGCCTCGTCCTCGGGTGGGATGCCCATCATCTCGCAGATGATCTGGAGGGGGAGTGGCACGGCGACCTGCTCGACGAAGTCGCATTCGCCATCGGGGAACTCCTCGATCAGTCGATCGATGATCGTGGTCGCCTTGGTGCGCACGTACCCCTCGACTTGGGTGATCTGCTTCGGCGTGAAGCCTTTGGCGACGATGCTGCGGAGGCGGAAGTGGCGAGGGTCGTCCATGGCGATCATCGAGCCGATGAACTCGTTCATCTCTTGCGGGATGTCGCCGATGTTGACGCCGCGGCCGCTGATGAACACCTGCGGGGTGCGGCTGGCCGTCCACACGTCGTCGTAGCGGGTGACGGCCCAGTAACCGGGGCCCTTCGGCAGCGGGCTGCCCTCGTACAGCCACTCGTCGAAGAAGACGAGCTCGTCGGCGTGCCGCAATGCCCGGAACGCGTCGTGCCGGTAGTCGCGCGACGCGATCCAGAACTCCGGGTCGCTGAGATCGAATGTGCCGAGTGCAACATCGCTGG